>JAZBPJ010000156.1:0-6156 GCA_036351575.1 Lysobacterales bacterium
ACGGTAGTAATGGTAGTCCGGGTCCGCGTTCGACCAGATAGCCAGCGCATAGTTGACCGAAGCCAGCGCCATTTGCGGCGCACCCTGGGCTTCCTGCAGCATCGCCCGGGCGACCCAGAGCGCCGGCTCGGCTGCATCCCGGCTGAAGCCTTCTTCGATCACGCTTTGCGCCAAATCGAACTCTTCCGCCCTGACGTGCGCCTGCGCGCACATGCCGTAAAGTTCGGACTGACCATCCTGCATGTCACCCGCGAACGCTGAACGGCGGAGCCTGGCGAGCGCGTCGGTATACAGTCGCCCGACTTCCGAATAATCCTTGCGCGCCTCGGCGATGCGGGCGGCTGTCATTGGAATCATGAACGAAACGTAGTCGGCATTGAATCGTTCAATAAAGGAAGCCCCGTTTTCCAGTGCACTTTCGGCCGTTTCCAATTCACCCTTGCTCACCGCAATATGGGCCTCGCTGAACGACAGAAACCCGTCCATGGGAGACTGCAGGGCTTGGCGCGCCGACGCCAGTGCATCCTCGGCGGGCCCGACTCGCCCCAGCATCAGGTTGTACTGGATCAACGACACGTAATACGCGAACACGTGACCAACCGGTGTCATGGCCTGGCGCGAGTATTCCGACAGTTTCTCCGTGAGTTCCAGCACGTTGGCGATGCGTCCCAGACGGGACTCAAAATACATTTCTACTTGCAACAACCGAATCCGGTGCGCCGGTGTCGACGCATACGAGCGCGCTTCGTCGACCAGTTCCCGCGCCCGGGCCCACTCACCCTGTCGAAGCGCCAGCAGCGCCAATTCCAGGGTGGACTCGAGCGGCGGATCCTCCAGTATCTGGGCCTGTTCATAGTACTTGCGGGCAGCATCCAGTTCGCCCACTTCGATGTAGAGATCGCCCAGCATCTGGTGCGAGTCGAGGTCATCGGGGCGCTGTTCGATGTACTCCAGCGCATACTCAATCGCCCGGTCGATATCGCCGGTGGAACGCTCCAGGTTGGCCAGTATGAGCAGGCTGCCAATCGCCGAACTGTCGACTTCCATCTGACGCTTGAACTGCTCTTTTGCCTCTTCCGGCTTGCCGGAGAGCATCAGGAAGTTACCGAGTGTGTGATACGTGGACGCGTCGCCGACAATCCGCGCGCGCATGCGCAGCAGTGTCTCTACCTTTGCGTTGTCCCCGGCGATGCTGTAAGTCATCAGCTTGACGTTGACCTGGTCCCGCTCCGACAGCCGGTAGGAGCGCTTTTGTGCTTCTTCCAGCGAGGCCTGCGTTGCTGCCCCGTCGCCCTGTTCCCACAAGGCCAGGCTTTTCATGAACCAGGCCTTGGCAAAATCCGGATCCTCGTTCAGCGCCTGGTCGTACAGGCGGTCCGCCTCGACACGGTCATTCGCCATGAGGACGGCGTTTCTTGCCTCGATATAGCGCTGCAGCGCCAATTCCGATTCGCCAAAGGTTTCACCAAGCGGCAAATCGCTTCCACCGGGTGGTGTATCGAGCAGCTTTCGCACCTCCACCGACAGGTCATCGATAATTTTCATCAGGTCCCAGCCCGTGGCTGAGGACTCGCCGATCAGTTCCAGTGAAGACGAACTCCAGACGCGCGCCGTCACTTCGAACTGTCCGTCGGCACGGCTGATTTCGCCATCGACGAAATAGTCGCGGTTCGCCTCGTCGGCAATCTCCCGCTTGAGAGAGACGGGAACGTCCAGTCCATCGTCAAAACCGGCTTCCTGGAGTTCGGAGTAAAAACCCTCCCAAGGAGAGGAAACGAGCAGGAACGGACTTTGTTCCAGGTCCTGGGTAAGCAGTTCCGTTACGCCGTAGCGCAGCCACTGCTGCACCTGCTCTTCGCCGCCCGAATCCCAGAAATAGACATAAAGCCGCCGTCGGTAAGACTCCCTTGGCACGTAGTGAACTTCGTTCTCACCCATCTCGTTGGCCATGGTCACCATATCCGCCGTGGCGCTCATGTCCTTGTCGCCGAACACGCTCATCAGGAGAAAAATCGAAGCGATGACATTCAACGGGACCAACGCTTTCTCAGCTCGGCCTGGCTTGTCCTTGCCACGCCGCCCATGGGTCCAGGCGATGACAAGCACGCTGGGGATCAGTGAGAACAGGCCCCAGAAAACGATGTCTGGTAAATACGGCGAGAGGTAGTAGCGTTCGACCAGCCGGTCGAGTATTTCCACCACGACCCAGCTGGCGCCTATGAAGACGCCCAGTGCCGGCAGGATCCTGCGGTCCAGAATTTCTTTGCTCAGGCTCATGTCGAGGCTCTCCGGTCGATTCTCGCGCTGTTCAATCTAGCACGGCAGCTATTCCGGACAACTGCCGTTCGTCACAGGGCTGTCTCAGTGTTCGTGCTCTGAGTTCCTCGGCGCGGACGACGGGCGGGCCATGCGCGAAGTAGTGGATGGCGCCGTGGCCCGGCGCATGGAATGGGATGATTGGTGCGAATGGATTCTGCTTGGCGACTTGGCCGAGCCGGCATACTTGCGACGGGTGTTGTCGTGGAAGCGGTTTTTCATGCTGACGCGGGAATCGACGGGCACAACGGCCAGCTGGCCCGGAGCAACCGGCGACCCCGGCAGAAAATCGTGGTGCCGCAGCCGATCCTTGCCGCTGATCAACGGCGCGGCGCCGGTCGCCCAGCGCCAGTAGTAATGGCCTCCGGCCAGCGGTGAATACCAGACCGGGTGATACCAGGACCACGCATACGGGCCGAAGTACCGGAACCCGACATAACTGTCCACGTACACGTAAGCGGGCGGAGACGAAGCGTAATAGACCCCATCGCCGCCGTCCCTCAGCGTGGGACCGGAACAGGCGGAAAAAACCAATATCAGCAATATGGGCCAGGCGCGTTTCATGACTGCCCCAAGAATAACACGGCGGACGCGATCGGGCGGCTCGAGCCCGCCGATCAGGGCCGCACCAGGCGGGCTCCGGCGAGCCCCGGGGCATGGATCACGACCTCGAGCCAGAATACGTCGCCGATGACCGCGTCAGACGGCAAATCGACGAAAAACTCGTCGGTTTCCTGGTTTTCACCGCGCTCGGACCAGGTCACCTTGACCGCGTTCTTGCGGTAGTCGCGGGCCGGAAAGGAAGTTCGGCAGCTGCTGCGCTGGAGGAGGTTTCCGCAACCTGCATAGGCGCCCGTCGCAGGAACGGTGACCATCACGTCCCGAACGACGTAGGCCAGATCGTTCTGAATGGTGATACCCGCGATGTCGATGCCGCTGTCTTTTGCTGTCCGGGGTCGCTCGGCGGAGGAAGCACAGCCCGCAAAACCGATCGCGATGGCCAGGAACATGAACTGGCGCAGGGCAAGGCCTGTCGAACGGCCTCGGCGCCGGGTGCCGCTTCCGTTCAAGTTGCCTGTGCTCCGGTCTTCAGCGCGCTTGTCACGATTTCCTCGACGTCGCCGGACAGCCCCGGTTTCGCCACGATCCGCTCCAGTTCGGCCTGCATCAGCAACCGGCGTTCATGACCGTAGCGGATCCATGGGTTGAATGCCGCAACCAGCCGAGCGGCGACCTGGGGATTCAGCGCGTCGAGCTCGATGACCTGCTCGGACAACAGGCGGTAGCCGGAGCCGTCTGCCGCATGGAACGCGGTCGGGTTCGAGGCGGAGAAAACACCAAGCAAGGCGCGGACCTTGTTCGGGTTGCGAATACTGAACGCCGGGTGCTCGAGCAGGCGCCGCACATCGGCGACGGTCTGTGCGCCCGGGACGGAGGCCTGGAGTGAGAACCACTTGTCCATCACCAGGGCATCCCCGGACCAGCGCTTCTCGAACTCCGCCAGAGCCGCCGTGGCCGAGGGCGCCCTCGCGCGCAGCAGCGCACCCAGTGCGGCAAGCGTATCGCTCATGTTGTCGCTGTCGGCCAGGTGACGCTCGGCGATGGTCTGGCCTGCAGGCGTCTCTGCCAGGTAGGACAGGCAGGTATTGCGCAAGCTGCGTGACGCGATCGCTTTCGCCGTCTTGCGGTAAGGGCCCCGATCAGACATGGATTCGTAGCGCTCAAGCAATGCATCGCTCAGCGCCTTGGCCAGCGATGTCTTCACGAAGGTCCGCGCCGCATGCAGGCCGTCCACGTCGACCTCGTTTACGAGCTCGGCCAGGTAGGCCTCGTCCGGCAGAGCAATGGCTTCAGCCAGCAGCGCCGGGTCCGCCTGCTCGTCCTTAATCAGGTCGCCAAAGGCGTCGATCAAGCCGTCGCTGAGCTGCATGGCTTCTCCCCGGCCATGCCGCTCCGCGTTCGCGAGGATGGCCCGCTTGCCCAGCAGTTGGCTGGCTTCCCAGCGGTTGAAAGAGTCGCTGTCGTGCGTCAGCAGCAGGGCCAGTTCGCTTTCACTGTATTCGTAATCGAGCTTTACCGGTGCGGAGAAACCACGCAGCAGCGAGGGCACGGGCGCCTCGGGCACGTTGTGGAATACGAATTTCTTGCTCTTTTCATCCAGCAGCAGCATCGCCGAGTCCGCTTCGGTTCTGAAGGCGTCGTCGGTCTCGAGGTCCACCGCACGGCCTTCAGGTGACAGCAAACCGGTCTCAACCGGTATCAGCAGGGGCTGCTTCTGATCCTGGTCCGCGGTCGGCGGTGTTTCCTGGGAAAGGTGCAGCGTGTACGTTTTCGCCTCCGCGTCGTACACGCCCCGTGCCGTGACCACCGGGGTGCCGGACTGGCCGTACCAGCGGCTGAAACGTTCCAGCCCGACGCCGTTGGCGTCCGCCATCGCGGCCAGGAAATCGTCACAGGTCACGGCCTGGCCGTCGTGGCGCTCGAAATACAGTTTCATTCCGCGCTGGAAGCCTTTCTCGCCCAGGAGGGTGTGGTACATGCGTATGATTTCAGCGCCCTTCCGGTACACGGTCAATGTATAAAAATTATTGATTTCCTTGTATTTATCAGGACGTATCGGGTGAGACATCGGGCCCGAATCCTCGGCGAACTGGCGGCCCCGCAGGATGCGCACATCCTGGATGCGCTTGACCGCGCGCGACTGCATGTCGGCGCTGAATTCCTGGTCTCGAAAGACCGTCAGCCCTTCTTTCAGGGTCAGCTGGAACCAGTCACGGCAGGTCACCCGGTTGCCGGTCCAGTTGTGAAAATACTCATGGCCGATCACGCCCTCGATGGCCTGGTAGTCGGCATCTGTAGCGGTTTCCTGGGTCGCGAGCACGTACTGCGAATTGAATATGTTGAGCGACTTGTTCTCCATCGCGCCCATGTTGAAGTCGTTGGTCGCAACCACGTGATAGACGTCCAGGTCGTATTCCAGGCCGAATCGCTCCTCGTCCCATTTCATTGCACGAATCAATGATTCGAGTGCATGGCCGCAGCGATCCGCGTTTTCCCGTTCAAGGAAGAACCGCAGCGCCACGTCTTTTCCGCTCCGTGTTCGAAAGCGGTCTTCGACACAGGCCAGGTCACCGGCAACCAGCGCAAAAAGGTAACTGGGCTTGGCGAAGGGATCCAGCCAGCGCACCCAGTGCCTGCCGCCTTCACTTTCGCCGCGTTCAACCGCGTTGCCGTTGGAAAGCAATACCGGGTAACAGACACGGTCGGCTTCCACGGTGACATCGAACACCGTCATGACATCAGGCCGGTCGGGGAAGTAGGTGATTTTTCGAAAACCCTCCGGCTCGCATTGTGTCAGGAGAAAATCACCGGAGCAGTAAAGACCTTCCAGCGCGGTGTTGTCTGCCGGGCGAATAATGACCTCGAGTTCCAGGCAGCACGCTTTTCGCTCCACCGGGATAGACAGTCCGCCGGCGTCCCTTTGGCACGCATCCGGGTCCACAATCTCACCGTCGCGCTTGATTGAGACGATCTGCAGATTGTCGCCGTCGAGATCGATCGAGGCCGCTTTCGCAGCGACCCGGCGCGGCTCGAATTCCAGCGCGGAAATCACCCGGGTCGAATCTTCCCCGATCAGGAAATGCAGCGTCGCGCGGCGCAGTGTCCAGGGATAGGGCTGGTAATCGGCGCGGAATACCGCGGCGGCATCGTTTTTCTTCATTAATAAACCTCGTTTCCGTTTACCGTCCGGTGACACGATGCGCTGGTGCGCCGCGCCGGACGGCCGGTATTATAGGCTGATCGAATCCGTGGAGTCGTTTGAATGGCAGAAAACCCCCT
>JAZBPJ010000157.1:0-2914 GCA_036351575.1 Lysobacterales bacterium
GCCAGACGCGCAGCAGGTTGCCGCCCATGATGCCCTTCACCTCGTCCTCGGAAAGCCCCAGCGCCAGCAGCCGTTCGATCAGGTTCGGGTAGCCCGATACGTCTTTCAAACCCTCCGGCAGGCTGTCGCCGACGCCGTCAAAGTCAGAGCCGATGCCGACGTGCTCGACCCCGACCAGGTCGATGACATACTTGAAGTGCGCCACGACGTCGTCGAGGTCGGCATAGGGAAAGGGGTGGTCTTCGCGGTACAGCGTGCTGAACTGCCAGCGCCGGGGATCGTGCTCATCGATACCGTTCTGCTCCATCCAGGCTTCACGGGCTGTTCCCATGTCGTCGAACCACTGTTGCGCCTCCTGCTTGATGAAGCTGGAGCCGAAATTGATCTGTATGACGCCGCCGCCCTCGGCGACTGCCTTGATCAGCTCATCACTGATGTTGCGCTCGAACCCGGGTGTGAAATGTCTCGCGGATGAGTGCGAGGCGATCACCGGCGCCTGCGACACCTTCAATGCATCCCGCGCTGCCTCGTCCGAAAGGTGAGACAGGTCCACCATGAGGCCGACGCGGTTCATCTCGGCGATGACCTGCTTGCCGAAATCGCTCAGGCCGTTCCAGCGGCGATCTTCGTCGTAGGACGAGTCGGACAGGTGGTTCGCCTTGCCGTGGGCCAGGCTGATGTAGCTGGCGCCGCGCTCTTTGAAATAGGCGACGTTTTCCAGTTTTCCTTCCAGCGGGGAACCGTTCTCCATGCCGATGGCCAGGCCGATCCTGCCGTCTTTGAAGGCTTGTTCGGCCTCCGCCGCGGTGCGCACCAGGACGAACTTTTCGGGCGCGCGACCGGCCAGGGCTTCGATGTGGTCGAACAGGGTGTTTGCCACCTGGAAACTGGTACCTTCTTCCTCTGTCCGCGGCGGCGTGTACACCACCAGGAAAGGCGTGTCGAGACCGCCCTCGCGGGCCCGCACCCAATCGAATTCGCCATTTTCCGTCCTGGCGCTGAGATCTTCCCAGCGCATCTTGACGCGATACGGCGCGTCGATATGCGTGTCGACGATCATGGCGCTTCGCGCCAGTTCACGCGCAGCCTTTGCATGGTCCTTGTCTGCGGCCAGGACCGAAGCGGCGGCGGAAAAAGCGGCGGCCGCCGTGACGAGCAGGAACACATTCCTGAACCCTTTGTTCATATCCTTGCTCCCCCGGCCCAGGACTCGGTCTGCCCGGCCGGTTCGATGTGATGATCCACCATGCGGTCGCCGTTGAAAATCCAGCGCGCCTGGAATTTTTCACCGCGAATCAGCATCGGCAGCCAGTGCCGGTCGTCCTCCCACATGAGATCGAAGGGAATCTGGTCGATCGGTGTCCACAGGGGTTTGGCTTCCGCGGTTTCCGTGGGTACGCCATCGAAGTTCCGCGTGCGGTAGACCCAGACGTGGATCGAATAGCCATCGGTGAACTGGAAACGGTGCTCGCCGCAGTATTCGAGACTGTTCACCTCGATGCGCAGTTCCTCGCGGCACTCGCGGACCGCGGACTGTTCCGGAGTCTCGCCGGGGTCGACCTTGCCGCCCGGCCCGTTGACCTTGCCCTTGCCGAGACCCCGCTTCTTGTTGATCAGCAGGACCTCGTCATCACGAAACACGAACACCAGCGTCGCCGGGTCCTTTGCCTTCCAGTTGTCCCAGTCGATGTCCGACAGTCGCTTCACTCAACCGTCGCCTTGCTGAATTTGCGTTTGCCCACCTGCAGGATGCCGGCAAAACCGGGGGCGAGGTGCATGCGGCGGTCCGCAACCCGTTCGCCGTCGATCTTCACCGCGCCCTGCTGAATCATCCGGAACGCCTCGGAGTTGCTGGCCGTCAGGCCGCACTCCGTCAGGGCGGCAGCCAGGCCGATGCCTTCGCCGCCGCTGTCGAGGATTTTTTCCGGAATATCCTCCGGCATCTGTCCCTGCTGAAAGCGTGCAATAAACGCCTCGCGGGCCGCCACGGCCGACTCCCGGTCGTGGAAGCGCTCGATGATTTCCTCGCAGAGCAAAAACTTGACGTCACGCGGGTTGCGGCCGCCTGCGACATCCGCCCTGAGCTGTTCGAGTTCCTCGTTGCTGCGGAAGCTCAACAGGTCGAAATAGCGCCACATGAGATCGTCGGAGATCGACATCAGCTTGCCGAACATCTCCTCGGGCGCATCGGTAATGCCCACGTAGTTGCCCAGTGACTTCGACATCTTCTGCACGCCGTCCAGGCCCTCGAGCAGGGGCAGCGTGATGATGATCTGCGGTTTCTGACCGTATTGACCCTGGAGCTGGCGCCCGACGAGCAGGTTGAACAGCTGGTCCGTGCCGCCCATCTCGACGTCGCATTCCAGGGCGACGGAGTCGTAGCCCTGCGCCAGCGGGTACAGGAACTCGTGGATCGCGATCGGCTGGTTGTCGGCAAAACGCTTTTTGAAATCGTCGCGCTCGAGCATGCGTGCAACCGTGTACTTGGCCGCCAGGCGGATCATGCCTTCCGCGCCCAGCTCGCCCAGCCATTCCGAGTTGAAACGAATCTCGGTTTTCTCGCGGTCCAGGATCTGGAACACCTGGCTGGCGTAAGTCTCGGCGTTTTCCCGCACCTGCTCGGGCGTCAGCGCCTTGCGCGTCGCGCTTTTGCCGGTCGGGTCGCCGATCATGCCGGTGAAGTCGCCGATCAGGAAAATGACCGTGTGGCCAAGGTCCTGGAACTGGCGCATCTTGTTGATGATGACCGTGTGACCGATGTGCAGGTCCGGTGCCGTCGGGTCAAAGCCGACCTTGATCCGCAGCGGGCGGCCTTCCTTCAGCCGCTCCTCGAGTTCTTCGATTTTCGTGATTTCGTCGGTACCCCGGGCGATCAGCGCCAGGTCCTGTTCAATATCGCTCATAACTCTGTCCA
>JAZBPJ010000158.1:0-13234 GCA_036351575.1 Lysobacterales bacterium
AAAAAACCCGGTGCGGCAACGCCGACCGGGCTTTTGCAATCTGGAGCGGGAAACGAGACTCGAACTCGCGACCCCAACCTTGGCAAGGTTGTGCTCTACCAACTGAGCTATTCCCGCAGAAGGATGCGTATTGTAGTCCAATCAACGATTCTGTCAACACCAACGGGGTTGATTTGTGGCACAATACCGCAGTTTCAAAACCAAGGCGGGCCTATGGCCAAAGAAGACGTAATTGAGATGGACGGCATCGTGAAGGAGACTCTTCCCAACACGATGTTCCGGGTTGAACTGGAAAACGGTCACATCGTGACCGCGCATATTTCCGGGCGCATGCGCAAGCACTACATTCGCATCCTGACCGGTGACAAGGTAAAAGTCGAACTGACCCCTTACGACCTCAGCAAGGGCCGGATCACCTACCGGACCAAGTAAGCGGCGATCAGTCCGCGGAGGCCGGAAGCGCCTTCGGCTCCACGGTTTTCGCGGACACTTTCAGCACCAAATCACTGACCGATTCCCCGTTGTCCGCGGCGGGCGCATCGACGTGCACCGTGCCGCCTTCAGCGAGGTCGCCAAACAGCAGGTCGTCGGCCAGCGGACGCTTGATTTTCTCCTGGATCACGCGCTTCATCGGCCTTGCGCCCATTTCCGGGTCGAAGCCCTTGTTCGCCAGCCACTCGCGCGCCGCCGTGGTCACCGTGATGGCCACGTCTTTCAGCGCCAGCTGTTCTTCCAGCTCCATGATGAACTTGTCGACGACCATCAGGATCACCGGCTTGTCGAGCGCGCGGAAATCGATGATCGCGTCGAGGCGGTTGCGGAATTCAGGCGCGAAGGTCTTGCGGATGACCTCCCGCGCGTCGGACGAGTTGTCCTGGTGTGCAAACCCGATCGAGCGGCGTGCGCTCTGCGCCGCGCCGGCGTTGGTGGTCATCACCAGGATCACGTTGCGGAAATCCGCCTCGCGGCCGTTCGCGTCGGTCAGGCGGCCGTGGTCCATGACCTGCAGCAGGATGTTGAAGATGTCCGGGTGCGCCTTCTCGATTTCGTCCAGCAGCAGCACCGCGTGCGGGTTCTTGGTCACGGCCTCGGTCATCAGGCCGCCCTGGTCGAAGCCGACGTAACCCGGCGGTGCGCCGACGAGGCGCGAGACCGAGTGCGCCTCCATGTATTCCGACATGTCGAAGCGGACCAGTTCGATACCCATGGTCATGGCCAGTTGGCGGGTGACCTCGGTTTTGCCGACACCCGTCGGCCCGGCGAACAGGAAACTTCCGATTGGCTTTTCCTCGTCGCCCAGTCCCGCCCGGGCCATCTTGATTGCGGAGGCCAAGGCGCCGATCGCCTCGTCCTGCCCGAAAACGACCAGTTTCAGGTCGCGTTCGAGGTGCATCAGCGCATCGCGGTCGGAGCGTGAAACCTGCTTGGCCGGAATGCGCGCCATGTGCGCCACGACCTGCTCGATATCGTTTTCGTCGAGCGCCGTTTTGCGGTCCGCTTCGGGCAAAAGCCGCTGGCGGGCCCCTGCCTCGTCGATCACGTCGATGGCCTTGTCGGGCAGGTGGCGGTCGTTGATATGCCGTGCGGACAGGTCGACCGCTGCGATCAGCGCCGCATCCGAGTAGGTAACGTTGTGGTGTTCCTCGAACTTGCTCTTCAGTCCGCGCAGGATTTCCACCGTCTCGGAGTTGCTGGGCTCCATGATGTCGATCTTCTGGAAACGTCGCGCCAGCGCCCGGTCCTTTTCGAACACGCTGCGGAATTCCTGGAAGGTCGTGCTGCCGATGCAGCGCATGTCTCCGGAAGCGAGCACGGGCTTGATCAGGTTGGACGCGTCCATCACGCCGCCCGAGGCCGCACCGGCGCCGATGATGGTGTGGATTTCATCGATGAAGAGCACCGCGCCGGGTATCGACTGCAATTCTTTCACAACCGCTTTCAGGCGTTTTTCGAAATCGCCGCGGTACTTGGTGCCGGCCAGCAGCGCGCCGAGATCCAGCGCGAATATACGGGCATCCGCGAGGACCTCGGGAACGTCGCCCTCGACGATGCGCAGCGCAAGCCCCTCTGCCATCGCGGTTTTTCCGACACCGGATTCACCCACGTACAGCGGGTTGTTCTTGCGGCGGCGGCACAGGACCTGCACGGTTCGCTCGATCTCGCTGCCACGCCCGATCAGGGGGTCGATCTGGCCCGCCCGTGCCCGCTCGTTCAGGTCGGTGGCAAACTGTTCCAGTGCGCTGGCGCGCCTGGCTTCGCCACCCTCGGCCGGGTCGATCGCCTCGGGGTCGCCCTCTTCACCCGCTTCGCCCTCGACCTTGCTGATGCCATGTGAAATGTAATTGACGACGTCGAGCCGGGTCACGTCGTTGCGGGTCAGCAGGTATGCAGCATAGGAATCGCGTTCGCTGAATATGGCGACCAGCACGTTGGCGCCCTGCACTTCATCCTTGCCGGCGGACTGCACGTGGTAGAGCGCCCGCTGCAGCACGCGCTGAAAACCGATCGTCGGCTGGGTATCCCGCTCCGCGTCCTCCATCACCGGGACGTTGTCTGCGATCACCTTGCGCAGGTCGTTGTCCAGCGCCTCGACATCGGCGTCGCAGGCCCGCAGTATGGCCAGCGCCGACGGGTTTTCCAGCAGCGCCAGCAGCATGTGCTCGACGGTCAGGTACTCGTGACGTTTGTCACGGGCTTCCTGGTAGGCCTGGCTGATGGTGATTTCGAGTTCCTTGCTGAACATGGCTCAGGCGCGCTCCAGGGTGCATTTCAGGGGATGTTCGTTCTGGCGGGAAAACTCGTTGACCTGCGCGACCTTGGTCTCGGCGATCTCGTAGGTGAACACGCCGCACACACCTTTGCCGCGCGTGTGGACGTGCAGCATGACCTGCGTGGCGCGATCGTGGTTCATGTTGAAAAACATCTTCAGAACCTGGATCACGAAATCCATGGGCGTGTAGTCGTCGTTCAGCAGCACCACGCGGTACATGGGCGGCTGCTCGACTTCTGGCCGGGATTCCTCCAGCGCCAGTCCGTGGTCTTTGTGTGATTCGAGTTCGTTTGCCATGGTAAAAGTGTACTTGATTTTCAAAAAATCTTTATGGCGGCCGGCGACTCCTTTTTTGCCGCCGCCACAGACCCTATCTATGGACTATGCAAGCAAACAGCAAGCCGGCAACTGAAAACACGGCGGAGGTCATGGTGGCCCTTTCGGGCGGCGTGGACTCCGCGGTTTCGGCCTGCCTGCTGAAATCCAGCGGACGTTCGATCGCCGCCATGTTCATGAAGAACTGGGAGGAAGACGACCGTTTCGGAACCTGCCCTGCCGAGGAGGACGCCGCCGACGCGCAGGCCGTGGCCGACCGCCTCGGTATCCGGCTGCACCGCCGCAACTTCGCCGCCGAGTACTGGGATTGCGTGTTCGAGGATTTCCTGGCCGAATACCGCGCCGGACGAACACCCAACCCGGACATACTGTGCAACCGCGAAATCAAGTTCAAAACCTTTCTTGACCATGCAACGGACCTGGGCGCCGACTTTATCGCGACCGGGCACTACGTCCGCGGCGATGAATGTGACGGTCGGCACCGGCTGCTAAAAGGCCTCGACCCTTCGAAGGACCAGAGCTATTTCCTGTACACGATCGGTCAGCAGCAGCTGGCGCGCACGCTGTTCCCGGTCGGCGAGCTGATGAAAGCAGAGGTGCGCGGCATCGCGGCCGATGCGGGGCTGCCGGTTCACGACAAGAAGGACAGCACCGGCATCTGCTTCATCGGTGAGCGCAACTTTCGCGAGTTTCTTTCCGAGTACATTCCGCCCGAACCGGGAGAAATCCGCACGGTCGAAGGCGCTGTTATCGGTCAGCACGACGGGCTCCAGTTCTACACCCTCGGCCAACGGCAGGGACTCGGTATCGGCGGTGTGCGCGGTTTCCCCGAGGAGCCCTGGTATGTAGTGCACAAGGACAGCGAATCCAACGTGCTGTACGTCGGCCAGGGGCACGAGCATCCCTGGTTGCAATCTGCCCGCCTGGAAGCCGCAGAGCTCAGCTGGGTGTCGGGAACCCGGCCCGCAGCCGGCCGGCAACTGACCGCCAAGGTCCGTTACCGGCAGCGGGACCAGGCCTGCAGCGTCGAGTCCTGCGATACGGAGCGGCTCGTTCTGCGCTTTGATGCGCCGCAGCGGGCGGTGACGCCGGGTCAGTCCGTCGTGCTCTACGACGGAGAAGAATGCCTCGGTGGCGGTATCATTGAATGGGCGGACGCGCCGCCCGCGATCGCGGCGCGGGAATCTGCGCACAGCAAGGAGCAACGATGAGAGACAAGAACCTGGCGCTGGCCGGAATTTTCCAGTCCGCCGAACTGGTGCGGCAGGCAGCTTGCCACGGCACCTGGTCGGGATACGCGGCGACCGCCTGCCTGAACAGCCTGTTCGCACTGGAAGCGGACTCGGTCGCCGGCATCTACGGTGGCCGCGAACGCATGCGCCTGGGGCTGGAAACCCTGCTGGCCGTACTCGACGGGGACAACGAGTATGCCGACACGCTGCGATATGCGGTCGGCATGATCCAGCTTCAGAAACGCTTTTCGCGCTCCGGAAAGCTGCAGGATGAGGTCGGTGAAACGCTTTCAGAGGTCTCGAAAACCGACCCGGAACTGCCGCAGCACGAACGGGAAGACCAGCAGGCGCATACCCTCGCCCAGCTCTACGCCCGCACGCTCAGCACGCTGTCGCCGCGCATCGTGGTCAGCGGCAAGCCCCAGTACCTGCAGAACGAACGCACCACGGACTGGATCCGCACCCTGCTGCTGGCCGGCGTCCGCTCCGCGACCCTGTGGCAGCAACTGGGCGCCGGGCGCCTGGAGCTGATGTTCGGCCGCAAGAAAATCGCCAACGATATCCGCGAATACCTGACGAGTTGAACGCGGGGCTGGGCGGCCGTTTCGCAATCGGCCATAATTAGAAATTAACTCAAACATTCATCAAACCAACGACCTGTCGTACACGGAGACCGTCATGGGAGACACCTTTGCAACCGCCTCGAGCCTCGACGTAAACGGCCAGAGCTATCGCTACTACAGCCTCGCCCGGCTGGCCGAACGGCACGATATTTCGCGCCTGCCCTTCAGCCTGAAAATCCTGCTGGAAAACCTCCTGCGCCACGAGGACGGCGTGGACGTTACGCGCGACGACATCGAGGCGCTGTGCAACTGGGACCCCAGGGCCGAACCGGACACCGAGATCGCCTTCACGCCTTCCCGCGTCGTGCTGCAGGACTTCACGGGCGTACCGGCAGTGGTCGACCTGGCTGCGATGCGCGACGCCATGACCGTACTGGGCGGTGAAGCCAGCCGCATCAATCCCCTGTCGCCCGCCGAACTCGTGATCGACCACTCGGTCCAGGTCGACAGTTACGGTCAGAACGACTCGCTCGAAATCAACAACCGTATCGAGTTTCAGCGCAACCAGGAACGCTACAGCTTCCTGCGCTGGGGCCAGACCGCGTTCAGCAACTTCCGTGTCGTACCGCCGAACACGGGCATCGTGCACCAGGTCAACCTGGAGCACCTGGCGCGCGTGGTGTTCGGCCGCGACGGTGTCGCCTACCCCGATACCGTGGTCGGCACCGACTCGCATACCACGATGATCAACGGCATCGGCGTGCTGGGCTGGGGCGTCGGCGGCATCGAGGCCGAGGCGGCGATGCTCGGCCAGGCCATCACCATGCTGATTCCGCAGGTCGTCGGCTTCAAGCTGACCGGCGAGCTGCCGGAGGGCGCCACCGCGACCGACCTGGTGCTCACGATCGTGCAGATGCTGCGCGAACTGGGAGTGGTCGGCAAATTCGTCGAGTTCTTCGGCGACGGCCTGCAGTCCCTGCCGCTGGCCGACCGCGCCACGATCGCCAACATGGCGCCCGAATACGGCGCCACCTGCGGCATTTTCCCCGTCGACGAGGAAAGCCTGCGCTACCTGACGCTGTCCGGACGCAGCGACGAACAGGTCGCCCTGGTCGAGGCGTACATGAAAGCCCAGGGCATGTTCCACACCGCGGACTCGCCCGACGCCGAGTACAGCGCCCTGCTCGAACTCGACATGTCTACCGTGCAGCCCAGCCTGGCCGGGCCGAAACGCCCGCAGGATCGCGTGCTGCTGAGCGACATGACCGAAAACTACGCGCGCCTCAGCGCGCCGATGACCGAGGGGCGCGAGGGTGAAGGCTCCGTGCCGGTCGAGTACAAGGGTGAGACCTTCGACCTCGAAGACGGCGCGGTGGTGATCGCCGCCATCACGTCCTGCACCAATACATCCAACCCCGCCGTGATGCTCGGCGCCGGCCTGCTGGCGCGCAATGCGGCGGCCAGGGGTCTCCGGGCCAAGCCCTGGGTCAAGACCTCGCTCGGCCCGGGTTCGCGCGTGGTTACCGACTACCTGGAAAAAGCCGATGTGCTGGACGACCTGGAAACGCTGGGTTTCAACGTCGTCGGCTACGGCTGCACCACCTGCATCGGCAACTCGGGGCCGCTGTCCGAACCGATCGGCAACGCGATCCGCAACAACGACCTGGTCGCCTGTTCCGTGCTGTCCGGCAACCGCAATTTCGAAGGCCGTGTGCACGCCGACGTAAAAATGAACTACCTGGCCTCGCCGCCGCTGGTGGTCGCCTACGCGCTGGCCGGCAGCCTGAAAGTGGATCTCGCCAATGACCCGCTCGGCGAGGATCCTGACGGCAATCCCGTCTACCTCCGCGATATCTGGCCGAGCACGAGCGAGGTGCAGGAAGCCATCGAGAGCTGCGTGACCTCGGACATGTTCCGCGCCAGCTATTCCAGCGTATTCCAGGGCGACGAGCGCTGGAACTCGATTGACTCTCCGGAGGGCGAGATATTCTCCTGGGACGACGATTCGACCTACATCCAGAACCCGCCCTACTTCCGCGGCATGAGCAGCGAAGCACCCGGCGTGCCGGAAATACGCGGCGCCCGCTGCCTCGCCAAGCTAGGTGACTCCATCACCACCGACCACATCTCGCCGGCCGGTGCGATCAAGGAAGACTCCCCCGCGGGGCTGTACCTGAAGAGCAAGGGCGTGCAGAAAGCCGATTTCAATTCCTACGGCTCGCGCCGCGGCAACCACGAGGTGATGATGCGCGGCACCTTCGCCAACGTGCGCCTGCGCAACCAGCTGGCGCCGGGCACCGAGGGCGGCTGGACGACCTTCCAGCCGGGCGGTGAGCAGATGAGCATCTACGACGCGGCGATGAAGTACCAGGCGGACAACACGCCGCTGATCGTGATCGCCGGCAAGGAATATGGCACGGGATCTTCCCGCGACTGGGCGGCAAAAGGCACCAACCTGCTGGGCGTCAAGGCCGTGATCACGGAGAGCTTCGAACGCATCCACCGCTCCAACCTGGTCGGCATGGGTGTGCTGCCGTTGAACTTCCTGCCCGGTGAGAACGCCGAGGTTCTTGGTTTAAAAGGAACAGAAATCTATGATATTGAAGGACTTGGAGACGGTTCTTCAGAATTCGTCACGGTTACGGCAACGGATACGGACGGCTCGGTAAAGACCTTCCGGGCCAAGGTGCGCATCGATACGCCCAAGGAGGCCGAGTATTACCGGCACGGCGGCATCCTGCATTACGTGCTGCGCCAACTGGCGGCCTGACCGCCGGCGCCGTTTCAAGCCTCCAGGCGGGACCAGGGCGGCAGAATGCTGCCCTGGCCCCGTTTTTTTTGACCTGCGGTCAAGAAAACATCGAATTCCGCTCGTCATTTTCAAACCCGCCGTGAATACTCTTGAGGAATGGCCTGACCCCAAGGGAGCATGACCCAGCGTGGCCCATACGACCCTGAAAACGAGTTATTCCGCGCTTGCCGACCGCCTGAACCGCTTTCCGCAGGGCGCGCCGGCTTCCGACCTGCTCTTCCAAATACTCTCCATGCTGTTCAGCGAAGAAGAAGCCGGCCTGGTCTCGCTGATGCCGATCAAGCCGTTCACGGCAAAAAAAGCCAGCCGAATCTGGAAAAAGAACCTCGTCGAAACGCGCAACATGCTGGACAACCTGGCCGGCCGGGGCATCCTCGTCGATATCGAGCAGGACGGTGAATCCGTCTACGTCCTGCCGCCGCCGATGGCCGGGTTTTTCGAATTTTCGCTGATGCGCGTGCGCGACGACATCGACCAGAAAGTGCTCAGCGAACTGTTCTACCAGTACCTGAACGTCGAGGAGGATTTTGTTCGCGAACTGTTCACCCAGGGTGAAACGCAGCTGGGACGAACGTTCGTCAGCGAACCGGCGCTGTCCGAGGAGAACGCGCTGCATGTGCTGGATTACGAGCGCGCCAGCGAGGTCATCGAGACCGCCAGCCACATCGGCGTGGGCCGCTGCTACTGCCGGCACAAGATGGAACACATGGACAGGGCCTGCGATGCGCCGCAGGACATCTGCATGACCTTCAACACGACGGCGGCCTCGCTGACAAAACATGGTGTTGCGCGTTCCATTGACAAGTTCGAGTGTCGCGACCTGCTGCAGCAGGCCTACGACTACGACCTGGTGCAGTTCGGTGAAAACGTTCGCGAGTCCGTGAATTTCATCTGCAACTGCTGCGGCTGCTGCTGCGAGGCGATGATCGCGGCCCGCCGTTTTTCCATCCTCAACCCGGTGCACACCACGAACTTCATTCCGGTGGTGGACGAAGAGGTCTGCAACGGCTGCGGCAAGTGCGTGAACGTCTGCCCGGTCGAAGCGATGACGCTGGTATCGGCGAATGACCCCGACAAGCCGCGCATGAAAGTGGCCCGGCTCAACGAGGACCTGTGCCTGGGCTGCGGTGTCTGCATCCGCAGCTGCAACAAGAAACACGGCTTGAGACTGGAGTCACGGGAAAAACGGGTCCTCACGCCCGTCAACGGCACGCATCGCGCGGTGGTCATGGCTATCGAGCGGGGCAAACTGCAGAACCTGCTGTTCGACAACCAGGTGCTGTGGAGTCATCGCGCCATGGCGGGTGTACTGGGCGTGATCCTGAAACTGCCGCCGCTGAAACAGGCGCTGGCAAGCAAGCAGCTGAAATCACGCTACCTGGAAAAACTCATCAGCCGCCTAACGCACTGAAGACCTTCAGGTCCGAAGCAACCGCTCCGCCTCCGCGAAGCCGATGCGTACTCCGCCATCCAGCAGCTCCAGCGTGTCCCCCTGCATGCGCGCCGCGGGGACGCCATCCACCAGCAAAACCGAGTTACCGCTGCGCGCCGCCGTCTTGACGCCGGGCGTGATGATGCCGCCCAGGTTGAGCGGATCGACCGCGCTGACCACGGCCGTCGTGCCCTCAGCCGGCCCCCGCCCCATGTTGCGAAGCAGGCCCGCCGCTTCCGGCAGGGCAAACTGTTCACCGGAAAAACCGTCCACGAAACGTCCGCCCAGCACCTCGCCCCGGTCCTCCATGCGCCGCAGGTAACGCAGCAGGTAGCGCCAGGGCGGCGCCAGGCTCTCACGCTGGATGACGGCCCGGAATACCACGCCGTAACGCCGCAGCAAGGCGTTGCAGACCGTCGCAAGCCGCGCCTGGTCGCGAAACAGCGCCTCTTCGTCGCGGCCCGGCCCGGTCTCGGTGAGGCTCCAGCGCCCCAGGAGCGCTGTGGCCGCCCCGCGGGGTCGGTAACCCGAGCGCCTCAGCTGTCGCTTTTCGTGCCGGCGTTTTTCCGCCTCGGGCCGAATCAGCCAGCGCAGCGGGGAAAAAGCGTCGGCAGTGACCTTGCCCCGGGCGACCAGTTCGGCGATGCCCTGTTCCAGGCCGGAAGCGATCAGGCCCGTCTGCTCCGCGATATCGGCAGCGAACAGGGCGCCTTCACGCTCGATCACTGCGGCGATACGTGCCGCCGTCGAACCGAAACCGTTGCCCACATCTTCAGTGAAAACACGCCAGGCAGTGAGGTGAGCACGCGGCACCATCGCGATCGGCGTCGCGGCGACGAGGTTCTGCACGCCCTGCCCGTTGACGGCGGGTCGAAACCAGGTCAGGTATCCGCTCAGGAACTGCTCGTCGAGGCGGTGCGGCGCGTAATCGGCGCAGCGCCTGGCCAGAAGGCTGTGCTCCCATGCCGCGACCGGCGCCGGCCAGCCCTCGAGCTGTTCCAATGCCTGCTCGAGTTCGCCCTCGGCTGCATCGAAACCGTGCCATTGCAGAAGGAAACGCATGAAGTCGGCCGGTGTCGACGGCTTGACCGCGCGACGGCGCCGCTCGCGGCTGTAACGGTGAATGCGGGCGAGCAGTCGCCGTTCGCACCAGGTTCCGCCGTCTTCCCTGCTATCTCGAGCCATGCGCATCGCGTAGCCTTCCGCCTGCAAGGCGAGCAGCCCGGCTTCAATGCCCGCACGGGGCAGCGCGAAATCCTCGCACAAGGCCTGTTCGCTGACCGGCCCCAGCCCGGCCAGCCGCCCGCGAAGCATTTCGACCAGCGCCGTTTCGGGCTCAACCGGGCGGACAGCAAAGACGCATGAAGGGTCCGGCTCCGCGGTTGCGCCGGGATGCAGGGCCCGGAACTCGGCCAGGCGCTCGGTGGCGACCCACCAGGCCCGTCCTCCGCTTGTTACCACGCTGGCACGAAAATCGTCTGCCAGCGATCGGAACCAGGCCGGCCAGCCGCTGGCGTCGCTCACTGCCCCGGTGGTAGCGGTTCCGCTCCGGAATTCCTTTTCGGTGAGAAATCCGAGCTGCAGCAAGCCGTCGTGCAGCTCATCAGGACCGCGCGGTCGAATCCAGGATTCAGCGCGCACCTGGTCGCCGGCTGCGACCGACAGGGTCCGCAGCGAACCCGCCGATTCCAGGTCGTCGGGCAGCTGGCTGATGGCGCGTGTACGCCGCTCCTCGGCCTCGCCGTCGTCGAGGAAGGCATAGGGCCGGGCATTGATGATTTCCGCCGCCAGCGGCGACGGTGCATTCAGGTCGACGCAATGGATTTCAACCTCGTTACGCCCGATGCGTTCCAGCAACCCGACCAGGCCGTCGATATCCATCGCGTCGTGCAGGCAGTCGTCCAGTGTCTGCCGCACCAGGGGGTGGTCCGGCACCTCGCGCTCGCCCCGGATATTTTCCAGGCAGGCGAGCTGGTCCGGAAACACCACGGCCACGAGGTCTTCCGCCTGGTTGCGCTGCCATTGCGGGGGCAGCCGCTGGCCATTGCGCATGCGCTGCACGGCCAGTGCCGTCGTGGCGTTCCAGCGCCAGCGCACTTCGAACAGCGGGGCGTCGAGCAGCGCCTGGATCAGCACGTTCTGCACGGTGGTCGGCTTCAGATAGGACGGAACATCCTCGGTTTCGAAACTGTGCGTTTCACCCAGGGACAGGATCAGGCTGTCTTCCAGCGCCGAGGCCTGCAGTTCGAAATTGAACTGGCGGCAGAAGCGCTTGCGCAAAGACAGGCCCCAGGCGCGCATGATGCGCGAGCCCAGCGGCGCGTGCACGACCAGGTGCATGTCGCCGGTGTCGTCAAAAAAACGTTCGAGCACGATCCGGTCACTCGTGGGCAGGCAGCCCAGCGCCGCGTGACCGGCCGCCAAGTACTCGACCGCGGGCACGGCCGCACGCCCTGCCCCGTCGCCTTCCAGCTTCCTCACGGCGGCCTCGAGTTCATCAGCCTCCACCGCCCGGGAGACGCGGTCGCGCAGTTCCGAGACCATGGCCGAGAGCTCATCGCTGCGGCCCGCCGCGTCACCGAACCAGAACGGTATGGTGGGTGGCTGGCCATGTGCGTCCTCAACGAGGACCCGGCCGGTCTCGGTCTTGAGGATGCGGTAGCTGGTGTTGCCCAGCTGAAAAATATCGCCCGGAATGCTCTCGAAAGCAAAGTCCTCGTTGACCGTGCCGACGCGGAATCCCTGCGGCATCAGGACAACGTCCTGGTCGAAATGATCCGGAATCGCGCCGCCGTTCTGCAGCGCGGTGAGCCGCGCCGCGGCGCGTGCACGCAGGCGGCCGTTGACCGCGTCGTGGTGGACGTAGGCCGCCCGCCGCCCGCGGCGCGTGGCGAAGCCGCTGGCCAGCATCTCGATAACATCGTCAAAGTCCGCGCGCTCCAGTTCACGGTAAGGCCAGGCCTGACGGACGAGATCGAACAGTGAGCCGGTTTCCCAGTCACGTGCGCTGACCTCGGCCACGAGCTGCTGTGCCAGCACGTCCAGCGGCGCCGACGGCATGCGCACGGCATCCAGCAAGCCCCGGTTCACCGCGCTGACCAGGGCGACACACTCCACCAGGTCGTCGCGCGAGACCGGGAACAGACGGCCTTTCGGCGTTTCGCCCACGGCGTGACCGGCGCGGCCTACGCGCTGAATAAACGCGGACACGCTGCCCGGGGAGCCGATCTGGCAAACCAGGTCCACGTGCCCGATATCGATTCCGAGTTCCAGCGAGGCCGTGGCGATCAATGCACGCAAATGACCGTCCTTGAGCGCCTGTTCCGCTTCCAGCCGGTGGTCGCGCGCCAGGCTGCCGTGGTGCGCCGTCACGGCGTCCGCCCCGAGCCGCTCGGCCAGGTGCTTGGCCAGCCGCTCGCACAGACGACGCGTATTGACGAACACCAGCGTGGTGCGGTGCTCACTGATCAGCGCTTCGAGACGGTCGTAAATCTCTTCCCATACCTCCGCCGACAGCACCGGGCTGAGCGGTGATTCCGGCAGCTCGATGGCGATGTCGCGCTCCCGCTGGTGCCCGGTATCCACGATGTCGCAGGGCTGCCCTCCGGTCAGGAAGGACGCAATTTGTTCGATTGGCTTCTGCGTGGCCGACAGGCCGATGCGCCGGGCGACCACGCCGTCCTTTTCACGCGTCAAGCCGTCCAGGCGCGCCAGGGACAGGGACAGGTGGCTGCCGCGCTTGCTGCCGGCCACGGCATGAATTTCGTCGACGATGACGGTGTCCGCCCCGCCCAGCATGTTGCGCCCGGACTCCGAGGTCAGCAGCAGGTACAGCGACTCGGGCGTGGTGACCAGGATCTGCGGCGGCTTGCGCCGCATTTTCTCGCGGTCGCCCGGCGGCGTGTCACCGGTGCGCACCATGGCGCGGATGCCCGAGGGCGTTTCGCCGTTGTTCGCCAGCCACTGCTCGATGCCCGCCAGCGGTTCGCGCAGGTTTTTCTCGATATCGTTGGAGAGCGCCTTCAGCGGCGAGACGTAGACCACGCGGACCCGGTCCTCCAACGGCCTTCGACGGCTTTCCTCGACCAG
>JAZBPJ010000159.1:0-48699 GCA_036351575.1 Lysobacterales bacterium
ATCTGGTGGTGATGGGTGGACTTGAACCACCGACCTCAGCATTATGAGTGCCGCGCTCTAACCAGCTGAGCTACATCACCATTGTTGTTGCCCCGTATCGAACGGGGGCGCAAATTCTCTATGCACGGCGCGTATTTGTCAACCTTTACGGCTCAATAACGGTAGCCGTAGGCCGCAAAAAATCGATCGCCGATCTCGTCCAGTGTCGGCTTGTGATTCTGCGGTCCCTGCACCGCCACCTTGATGGCGCCCATCACCGCTCCGATGCGGCAGCAGGTCACCAGGTCCAGGTCGTTCAGCAGGCCGTAAATCAGCCCGGCGCGGAAGGCGTCGCCGCAGCCGGTCGGGTCCTGCACGTCGTCGGGTTCCACGGGATCGATTGCGACTTCTTCCTCGCGTGTTTTCAGCACCGCGCCCTCGGCGCCCTTCGTCACGATCATGGCTTCCACCTGGACGGCGATCTCGTCGCCGTCGAGGCCGGTCTTTTCCTTGAGCAGCTGGAACTCGTAGTCGTTGACGATGATGTATTTCGCTTCCTCGATGAAGGTGCGCAGTTCGTCGCCGTCAAACAGGGTCATACCCTGCCCGGGATCGAAGATATGGGGAATGCCGCAGGCCACGAAGTCCCGGCTGTGCTGGATCATGGCCTGCTTGCCGTCCGGGGCGACGATGCCGAGGCTGATGCCCTCGGAGTCCTCTACCCGGTTCAGGTAGCTGTGCTGCATGGCGCCGGGGTGAAAGGCCGTGATCTGGTTGTCGTCGATATCGGTGGTGATAAAGGCCTGCGGGGTGAACTCGCCTTTCATCAGCCGCACGTAGCGCAGGGGTATGCCCTGCTTCTCGAAGTGCCGGCGGTAGGGTCCGAAGTCATCGCCGACGGTCGCCATGGGGTAGGGCGTCTCGCCGAGCAGCTTGAGGCTGTAGGAAATATTGCCGGCCACCCCGCCGAACTCACGGCGCATCTTGGGAACGAGAAAGGCGACATTGAGCATGTGCACCTTGTCGGGCAGGATGTGCGCCTTGAACCTGTCGGGAAACACCATGATGGTGTCGTAGGCGAGTGATCCACAAATCAGTGCGGACATGGGCTTGGCCTCTGATATACGAACGCGACGATTCTAACGGAATTGCGATCACCGCGGTGAAAACGATTCGAAAAGTCTCGCGCAACTGATATATCAGTTTTGAAAAGAGCTTGCGATCAGAACACCGTTCAGCGCTCGCCAACACTGTAGAAACCGCATAAATAAAGGGCTTTCACGGTTTACTGTCTTGCTGAACTGCTGCCTTGCTGATACATTAGTGCCCTTCACCTCACGGTGTTTCAAGGAATTTAGCAATCATGGTTTTCAAGAGTCTCCGGGGCCTGTTCTCCAACGATCTGTCGATCGACCTGGGTACGGCCAATACCCTCATTTACGTCCGCGGGCAGGGCATCGTGCTGAACGAACCGTCCGTGGTATCGGTCCGCATGGATCGCGGTCCGGGCGGGCCCCAGCACGTCGCGGCGGTCGGTTCAAAGGCCAAACAGATGCTCGGCCGCACGCCCGGCAACATTCGCACCGTGCGGCCGCTGAAGGACGGCGTGATCGCTGACTTCAACATGACCGAGGCGATGCTCCAGCATTTCATTCGCGAAGTGCACACCTCGCGTTTTCTGCGCCCCAGCCCGCGCGTGCTGGTCTGCGTGCCCTGCTCCTCGACCCAGGTCGAGCGCAAGGCGATCAAGGAGTCGGCCGAAGGCGCCGGCGCGCGCGAGGTCTTCCTGGTCGAGGAGCCCATGGCGGCCGCGATCGGCGCCGGCATCCCGGTGCACGAGGCGCGCGGCGCAATGGTGCTGGATATCGGCGGCGGCACTTCCGAGGTCGCCGTGATCTCGCTGAACGGCCTGGTGTACTCGAATTCCGTGCGCGTTGGCGGCGACCAGTTCGACGACGCCATCGTGAACTATGTACGCCGCAACTACGGCACCCTGATCGGTGAAGCCACCGCAGAGCGCATCAAGATCGACATCGGCTGCGCCTGGCCCGACGAGGAGCCGACCCACCTGGAAGTTTCCGGGCGCAACCTGGCCGAGGGTGTGCCGCGCAACATCACGATCAGCAGCAACGAGGTGCTCGAGGCGCTGAACGAGAGCCTCACGTCCATCCTGGAAGCGGTCAAGACGGCATTGGAACAGACACCGCCGGAACTGTGCGCGGACGTCGCCGAAACCGGCATTGTGCTGACCGGCGGCGGCGCCCTGCTGCGTGGAATCGACCGCCTGATCGCCGAAGAAACCGGACTGCCGGTGTTCCCGGCCGACGATCCGCTCACCTGCGTGGCCCGCGGCGGCGGACGCGCGCTCGAGTTGATGGACGAGAACAACGGCGAGTTCTTCACCGCGCATTGATTACATGAGGTCCGACGCCGGTAAAGGATCCCGTTTCTTCGGGCCGCCGGCCCAGACGGCCCGCCTGATGATTTACGGCCTGGTCGCGGTGGTCCTGATGGCGATGGATTACCGCGGCGGCTTCGTCAGCCAGGTGCGCAAGACCGTGGAGCGTGCGGCCGAGCCGGTCTATCACGTCGTGGAATGGCCCGTGCGCGCCACCCGCGGGTTGATCGACCAGTTCCGGTCGCGCCGCTCGCTGCGCATGGAAAACGAGGCCCTGCAGCAGCAGATCCTCCTGCAGCAGGCCGAACTTCAGCGCCTCGAGACACTCAGCCGCGAAAACGAGCGCCTGCGCGCCCTGTTTGAAGGCGCACAGACGCTGGCCTTCCAATACCGTTTTGCCGAACTGGTCCGCGTCGAGCTCGACCCGTTTTCCCACCGGGTGCTGATCGACCGCGGCAGCGCGGACGGGGTTGTCGAAGGCCAGGCCGTCATCGACGGCGCCGGCGTGATGGGGCAGGTGGAATCGGTTTACCTGCACTTTTCCAGCGTACGGCTGATTTCCGACCCGAACCATGCGCTGCCGGTGCAGTTCAGCCGCACGGGCCTGCGCACGGTGGCCTTCGGCTTCGGCGAGACCGGTGCGCTCGACCTGCCGAACGTGCCGCTGCAGGCCGATGTGCGCGAAGGGGACCTGGTCGTGACGTCCGGCCTGGGCGAGCGCTTTCCCGGCGGCTACCCGGTGGCGCGGGTTGCCAGCATCGAGCGCGAAGAAGGCCAGACGTTTGCGCAGGTCCTGGCGCAGCCCCTGGCAGCCCTGGACCGCGGCCGGGAAGTGCTCCTGATCTCACCGCTGGAGGCCGCTGTAGAAGAGCCGCCCGGGTCCCCACCTGAATCCCGGCCGGATGTGCCGCCGGAACCGGAAGCGGAGCCGAATCCATGAACGTCAGGCTGCCCACCGGGATTCGTCGCGACCGCCGTTCCGTCATTGCAGTCACGCTGCTCGTCGCGCTGTTGCTGTCGCTCCTGCCGCTGCCGTCCTGGCTGCAGGCGATCTGGCCGTACTGGGTGGCATTGGTGCTGGTTTACTGGTGCCTCGAAACGCAGGGTGTGATTACCGTCGGCCTGGCCTTTACCTGCGGGATTCTGCTTGACCTGTTCACCGGCAGCCTGCTGGGGCAGCACGCGCTCAGCCTGGTCATCATTATTTACCTGGTGGACCGCTTTCGCGCCCGTCTGCGGTTTTTCCCTCCCTGGCAGCAATTGGTGACCTTGCTAGCATTGCTGGTCAACGACCGCGTCATTCAGCTGTGGATCATTACGCTGAGCGGTGATCCGCTGCCGTCGCTGGACTTCTGGCTGCCGCCGATCGCGGGCACACTGCTGTGGCCGTGGCTGTTCATCGTGCTGGACCGCTACCGGGGTGCGATGCGCCGGCGATCCGCGTCATGAACCTGAGGCTTCCGAAAAAGAAGCCGCAGCGGCGTTTTCTCAAGGATCATTTCCAGGAAGCGCAGCAGTTCCGCTTGCGGGCGCTGGCGGCCTTTCTGCTCGTGGCGGCGGCGCTCCTGGTGCTCGTGGCGCGTTTTCTTTACCTGCAGGTTGTCGAGCATGATGAACTGGCCACGCGGTCGGTCAACAACCGCGTGCACGTCATGCCGGTAGCGCCCAACCGGGGCCTGGTCTACGACCGCCGGGGGCGCCTGGTCGCCGAGAACCGGCCGGCTTACCGGCTGCAGATCGTGCCGGAAAAAGTGGATGACCTGGAGGCGACGATCGAGGCGATCGGGCAGATCATGGAACTGCCGGAAGACGCGCTCGAGCGCTTTCAGGAAAGCCGCAGGCGTTACCGGGATTTCGACAGCGTTCCGCTGAAGTTCAACCTCGAAGAATCCGAGGTCGCCCGTTTCGCCGTCGACCGGCACCGGTTTGACGGTGTCGAGGTGGTCTCGTATCTTTCGCGCCACTACCCGCACGGTGAACTGCTGACCCACGTGCTCGGCTATGTCGGCCGGCTGGACATGGATGACCTTGACCGGCTGGAAAAGGCGGGTGAAGGGGGCAATTACCGCGGCACGACCCACATCGGCAAGGTCGGTATTGAACGCTTTTACGAGGCGCGACTGCATGGCAGCAGCGGGCTGGAAAAAGTGGAGACCAACGTGCAAGGGCGCCGGCTCAAGGTGCTGGAGCGCAGCGACCCGGTGCACGGCACGGACCTGGTCCTGTCGCTGGACGTTGCGGTGCAGCGGGCCGCCTGGGACGCGCTGGGTGACCGGCCCGGCGCGGTGGTCGCCATCGATCCGAACGACGGTTCGGTCATCGCGATGGTCAGCAAACCGGCCTACGACCCGAACCTGTTCGTGCACGGTATTTCCGCGGCGGACTACCAGGCGATTCTCAATGCCCCGGGACGGCCGCTGTTCAACCGCTGCCTGCTCGGCGGCTACGAGCCCGGTTCGACCATCAAGCCGTACCTGGGCCTGGCGGGCCTCGAGATGGGCGTGATCGACGAGCAGCACGAGGTCTTCTCTACCGGCTTCTTTCGACTGCCGAACGTCTCTCGGCCCTACCGCGACTGGAAGAGAGGAGGTCATGGCAAGGTCAATATTTACGGCGCGCTGGAACAATCGGTAAATACCTACTTCTACCAGCTCGCTCTCGATCTCGGCATCGACCGCATGCACGACTATCTCGCGCTGTTCGGCTTCGGTTCCCGGACCGGGCTCGATCTCCGGGGCGAGTCGCCCGGTCTCCTGCCGTCACGGGAATGGAAGCGGGGGCGGTTCGGCACGCCCTGGTACCCGGGTGAGACGGTAATCGCCGGTATCGGGCAGGGCTTCAACGTGGTGACCCCGCTGCAGCTGGCCTCTGCTGCCGCCACGCTGGCCAACGGGGGTGTCCGGCGTGAACCCCGGCTGCTGTATGCCAGCAAGCGTCCCGGCGATCCGCATGCGGTCCGGGAAGAGGCTCCGGTCGTTCTGCAGTTGCCGGTTGACGATCCCGCCAACTGGGACATCGTGCGCGAGGGCATGCGTCTCGTTGTGCACGGGGCAAGGGGCACGGCCCGGGCGATCGCGCCGGAAAGCGGACTGCAGATCGCCGGCAAGAGCGGCACCGCGCAGGTAGCGGCACAGGAACTCGACGAGGACATGGACGAGGACACCGCGCAGCACCTTCGGCACCATGCACTGTTCGTCGCCTTTGCGCCGGCCGACGAGCCGACCATCGCGGTGGCGACCGTGGTGGAGCACGGCGGCGGCGGCTCGGTCGAGGCTGCGCCGGTGTCGCGGGCCGTGATCGAAGCCTGGCTCGCGCAGGGTGCGCGGCCATGAAAAAACTCGTTCCCGTCTGGGCCAAGTGGCCCCGGCCCGATCCCTGGCTGCTGGCCGCTCTTGTGCTGCTGATGGCCATGGGACTGGTGGTTTTGTACAGCGCGTCAGGCGGCAACACCGACGTCGTGGCGCGCCAGGGGGTGCGCCTGGGTGTCGGGCTGCTGGGCCTGTTGGTCATCAGCCAGGTTCCGCCGCATATCCTGCGCATCTGGACACCGTGGCTGTTTGCGATCGGCATCGCCCTTCTGCTGGCTACCTGGTTTTTCGGCACCGGCAGGGCCACCAGCCGCTGGCTGGATCTCGGCGTGTTTCGTTTCCAGCCCTCCGAGGTGATGAAACTGGCGGTGCCGATGATGATGGCCTGGTACCTGCACCCGCGCCGGCTGCCGCCTGATTTCGGCGTGGTGCTGGTTTGTCTCGTGATACTGGCCGTGCCGGCCGTGCTGATTGCCCGCCAGCCGGATCTTGGAACCGCCCTGCTGGTTGCGATCAGCGGTGTGTTCGCCCTGTTCCTGTCGGGCCTGCGCTGGCGCGTGATTTTCGGGTTTGCGGGGGCGGCGGTTGCAGCGGCTCCCGCTTTGTGGATGGTAATGAAGGACTACCAGCGCCAGCGTGTGCTGACATTCCTGGATCCCGAGTCCGATCCGCTCGGCAGCGGCTGGAACATCATCCAGTCCAAGATCGCGGTCGGTTCCGGCGGCGTGTTCGGCAAGGGCTGGCTGAACGGCACGCAATCGCGCCTGGAGTTCATACCCGAGCGCCACACCGATTTCATTCTCGCCGTGTTGTCCGAGGAATTCGGCCTCGTGGGCGTGCTGGCGCTGTTCGCCGTTTACCTGTTCATCGTCGGCCGCTGTCTCTACATCGCGACCATGGCCAACAGCACCTATGCGCGCCTGCTGGCCGGCAGCCTCGGCCTCACCTTCTTCGTCTACGTGCTGGTCAACGCCGGCATGGTGTCGGGCCTGCTCCCGGTGGTTGGTGTACCGCTGCCGCTGATCAGTTATGGTGGAACCTCGATCGTCACATTGCTGGCAGGATTCGGCATACTGATGTCCATGCACGCGCACAGGAACTTCTTACGCTGAGTGAATTCCGATTAGAATGCATGCCGACATGACTACGCGAATACTGAACCGAATGAAACAGATCATCACGCTTGCAGCCGTTTCCGTCCTCAGCGCGTCCTGCCTGGCGCAGTCCCACCCGGGCGCCGAGGAGTTCGCGGCACGCGCCGCAAAGGAGCACGGCTTTGATGCCGCCGAGACGATGGAACTGCTCGGGGAGGCGCGTTTCAAAGAGTCCATCGTCGAGGCGATGACACGCCCCGCCGAGGGCAAGGACTGGCACGAGTACCGGAAGATTTTTCTCAACGAGGAGCGCATCGAGGGCGGCGTCGAATTCTGGCGCGAGCACGAGGAACTGATTTCGAGGGCGGCGGAAGCCTACGGGGTCGAGCCCGAAATGATCGTGTCCATCATCGGCGTGGAAACATACTACGGCCGCATCACGGGCGGTTACCGCGTGCTGGACGCGCTGGCCACGCTGTCATTCCACTACCCGGAAAACCTGCGCGACCGTTCCGCTTTCTTCTCGCGCGAACTGATGAACTTCATGCTGCTGGGCAAGGAAGAAGAACTGCCGCTGCGCGAGGTCAAGGGGTCCTATGCCGGCGCCATGGGCCTGGGCCAGTTCATGCCCAGCAGTTACCTGGAATACGCGGTGGACCTGGACGGCGACGGCCGCCGGGATTTATGGAGTTCGGTTGCCGATGCGACCGGAAGTGTCGCCAACTACCTGCGGCGGCACGGCTGGAAGGCGGGGCAGCCGGTTACTGCGAGGGCAAACGTCGCCGAGGGTGCGAACACCGGACCCGTCACGCGCAGTTCTTACAAGCCGGAAAAAACGCTGTCCGACCTGGCTGCCGACGGTTTCACGACCGCTTTGGACATCCCGGCCGACACCCGGTCCGGTATCGTGCGCCTGCGGGAGTCTTCCGGTGACAGCTACTGGCTGACTTTCGATAATTTTTACGTTATCACCCGCTACAACCGCAGCGCGCTTTACGCGATGGCGGTATACGACCTCAGCCAGGCGGTGCGGGCGGCCCGGGAAGCGGGATGATGCCTTTGCGTTTTCGCCTGGCGGCTGGCCTGGCCTGCATTCTGCTGGCATCCTGCGCCGGCAAGCCGCAGCCGGAGGACGGGCCTTCGGAACTGGACATCACGGCGGCCGACGTCCTGGACGCGGTGCCGCGGGCTGAACCCCTGGCGCGCTACGGCAACCACTCACCGTACGAGGTGTTCGGCAGGACCTACCACGTGATGGAGAGCGGCGCGGGCTACCGCGAGCGGGGCATCGCGTCCTGGTACGGCAGCAAGTTCCACGGCCGCCGCACGTCCAGCGGCGAGCCCTACGACATGCACCTGGCGACCGCAGCGCACAAATCCCTGCCGCTGCCGACCTACGCCGAGGTCACCAACCTCGACAACGGCCGCCGCGTGATCGTGAAAATCAACGACCGCGGACCGTTCAAGGACGACCGCATCATCGATTTGTCCTACGGTGCGGCGCTGCGGCTCGACATGGTGCGGACCGGCACGGCGCGGGTCGAGGTGCGCGTCATCGATGTTGACGGCGGGACCCGCACAGCCGCTGCAGCGGCGAGCGGTGGCAACGCGGGCACCTGGCTGCAGGCGGGCGCTTATTCGAGCATCGAGGGCGCCCGTCAATTGCTTCGAAGCCTCGAGCGGGCGAAGCTGCTGCCGGTGTCCATACACGATGTCGGCGGCCTGTTCCGCGTGTGGATCGGCCCCTTTGCCGATGCGGCCGAGGCGGATCGCGTAATCGATCGCGCCATTGAACTCGGCTTCGATCGGCCGCATAGAATCAAGCGATGAGGGTTTCAACTCTTGTCGCTATTGAATAACAGGAATACCGGTGATCCGATGACCAGAAGAATTGCATTTTTGGCGATGGCGTTTTTGCTTGTCGTCTCCGTCCAGGCTCAGGTACCGGTTCCCGACCCGACCGCGTTATCGCGTCCTGTTCCCGCCGCGCCGACTCTCGGCGCCAACAGCTACATCCTGGTGGATTTCAACAGCGGCAGCGTACTGGTCGAGCACAACGCCGACCTGCGGGTCGAGCCCGCGAGCATTACCAAGCTGATGACGGCTTACGTCGTATTCCATGAACTGACCGAAGGAACGCTCTCGCTGCAGGACAGTGTCCCGGTCAGCGAAAAAGCATGGCGCACAGGCGGGTCGCGCATGTTCATCGATCCGAAGATGACGGTCAGCGTCGAAGACCTGCTTCGTGGCATGGTCATTCAGTCCGGCAACGATGCGAGCGTGGCCCTTGCAGAACACGTGGCCGGCAGCGAAGAAGCCTTCGCTGAGCTGATGAACCACTTCGCCGTGCAGCTGGGGATGACGTCGACGAACTTCCGCAACGCCACCGGTCTGCCGGATCCCGAGCATTACACGACGGCGCGTGATGTCGCGAAACTGAGCCTCGCGACAATCCGGGATTTTCCCGCGTTCTATACCTGGTACGCGGAAAAGGAATTCACGTTCAATAACATTCGCCAGCATAACCGCAACACCCTGCTGTGGCGCGACCCGGCGATCGACGGCCTGAAGACCGGTCATACCGAAGCGGCCGGCTACTGCCTGGCGGCTTCGGCCAAGCGCGACGGCATGAGGCTGATCAGTACCGTCATGGGTTCGGACAGTGAATCCTCGCGCGCCAGTGAAACCCAGTCCCTGCTCAACTATGGTTTTCGCTTTTTCGAGACGGTGCAGTTGTACCGGGCCGGTCAGAAAATGGCCGATGCCCGGGTCTGGAAAGGCGCCAGCGAAAATGTCGAACTCGGTATCGCGGACGAACTCTTCGTCACGATCCCCCGCGGTCGTTACGATGACCTCGTCGGTAAAATAGAAGTTCAGCCGCAGCTGCTCGCGCCGCTGGCCGAAGGTGAGGAAGTCGGCAAGGTGCGCGTCGAACTGGACGGCGAATTGGTGGCGGAGCGCCCGCTGGTTACACAGGCCGTTGTCCATGAAGCGGGCTTCTTCGGCAGTTCCTGGGACGGCCTCAAGTTGTGGATTGACGGACTGTTTGAAGATGACGAAACCGACGACACCGGATCCGACTGAAGAGGCTCTGTTCGAGTTTCCCTGCCGCTTTCCGATCAAGGCGATGGGGCGTTCAGACAAAGATTTCGAGGCCACGGTGGTGCGCATCGTGCGCGGCCACGCCGAGCTCTGGGAAGACGATGGGCTTCCGGTCAGCAGCAACCCGAGCCGCAACGGCAACTACGTCAGCGTGACGGTCCAGGTCCGGGCGACGTCAAAGGCGCAGCTCGACGCGATATACCAGGAACTGACCGACTGCCCGGGCGTACTGATGGCGCTGTGAGCGGCAGGCTGGTCATCCGCCGGCTGGGGCGCGCCGACTACGAGCCGGTCTGGCGCGCGATGCAGCGTTTCACCGACGAACGCGATGAGGACACCGTCGATGAACTGTGGCTGGTGGAGCATCCTCCCGTCTTCACGCAGGGGCAGGCCGGCAAGGCCGAGCACGTGCTGGCGCCCGGCGACATTCCCGTCATCCAGGTCGACCGCGGCGGCCAGGTGACCTACCACGGCCCCGGCCAGATCGTCGCTTACCCGCTTGTCGATCTGAAGCGCCGCGGTATCGGTGTGCGCGATTTCGTGCACCGTATCGAGGAAAGTATCATCAGCGTCCTGGAAATCTACGGCTTGACAGGCGAACGCGTCGCCGGCGCACCGGGAATTTACGTCAACGGCGACAAGATTGCCTCGCTCGGCCTGCGCGTGCGGCGCGGCTGCAGTTTTCACGGCCTGGCGTTCAATATCGACATGGACCTGGAGCCCTTCGGTCGCATCAACCCCTGCGGCTACGCGGGTCTGCGGGTGGTTCGGCTGTGCGATTTCAGCGCGGTTGATTTCCACGCTGCCGAAGACCACCTGATACAAGCGTTCGTAACGCAGCTGGGTTACAGTGAAACCGTGAACGAAGGAAGTATTTCCCATGAGTGACAGGATTCCCGTCAAGCTGGCGGGGGCGAAAGAAACCGGCGCCGACAAGATAGCGCGCAACAAGGCCCGTTTCGAGGCGGATGCGCCGCGCCTGCGCAAACCCGACTGGATTCGCGTCAAGCTGCCCTCGGGCAATGCCGTGCAGTCGCTGAAAAGCCGTCTGCGCGAGCGCGAACTGGTCACCGTCTGCGAGGAAGCGAGCTGCCCCAACATCCACGAGTGCTTTCACAAGGGCACCGCGACGTTCATGGTGCTGGGCGAGGTGTGCACGCGGCGCTGTTCTTTCTGCGACGTCGCCCACGGCCGGCCGCTGCCGCCCGATGCCAATGAGCCGTTGCAGCTGGCGCAAACCGTGAAGGACATGGGCCTGCGCTACGTCGTGATCACCTCGGTCGACCGCGACGACCTGCTCGACGGCGGCGCGCAGCATTTCGCCGAGTGCATACGCCATGTGCGCGAGGCGGTGCCCGGAATCCGGGTGGAGATACTGGTTCCGGATTTTCGCGGCCGCCGCAAGATCGATCGCGCCCTGGAGATACTGACCGCGACGCCGCCGGACGTGTTCAACCACAACGTCGAAACCGTTCCGGAGCTGTACGCCAACGTTCGCCCCGGCGCCGATTACCAGTGGTCTCTGGACCTGCTCAAGCGCTTCGGCGAGCTCAACCCCGGTGTCCCGACCAAGTCCGGCATCATGCTGGGCCTCGGTGAGACGCGTGAGCAGGTCGAAGGCACGCTGCGTGACCTGCGGGCGCACAACGTGGACATGATCACCATCGGTCAGTACCTCCAGCCGACGCCGCACCATCATCCGGTGATGCGCTACTGGGAGCCCGGTGAGTTCGAGTCACTGGCTGTCTTCGGTTACGACCTGGGTTTCAGCCACGTTGCGTCCGGTCCGCTGGTGCGGTCTTCCTACCATGCGGACGTCAGCGCCGAGGCGTCCGGCCTGGTCGGTGACGACGGGTAGTCTGAAAAACCGTTCCGCGCATCACTTCAGGCCGGTGAAATTGAACCATTTCGTTGTAATACAAGTCTGAAACAGGCATAAATAGAAGTTCTGCGCCGCGGCCGGGTGGTTGGGCGCGGTATTTTTCAAAGATCCGGAGTCGAGTTTTGCTGAAACGTACCCTGTTTGTTTTTCTCATCGCGTTCGTCGTTTACGGCGCGGCTGCATCCGTTCAGGAGGACGATGCGCTGCTGCTCCGGCCCAGCATGGATCAGCGCAAGGCGAGCAGTATCGCCACCAATTTCCTGACGAATTACCACTACAAGCCCGGACGCCTGGACGACGGGCTTTCCAGCGAAATTTTCGACAGCTACCTGCAGCTCCTGGACCCCAACCGGATCTATTTCCTGCAGTCCGACGTCGAGCGCTTCGAACTCTACCGGGAAAAACTGGACAATACGCTGCGCCATGCCGACCTGAGTCCGGCGTACGAGATCTTCAACCTCTACACCGACCGCGTGCTGGACAGGGTTGCTTATGCCCGCGAACGGGTCAAGCAGCCGTTTGACTTCACCATCGACGAGCAATACCAGTTCGACCGTGAAGATGAACCCTGGGCAAAGGACCGCAAAGAGCTGGATGAACTGTGGCGCCTGCGTGTCAAGAACGACTACCTCAGGCTGAAACTCACGGACAAGGAGGACGAGAAGATCGTCGAAACCCTGACCGAGCGCTACGACAACCTGGAACGCCGCATCACCGAACTGAATTCAGAGGACGTGTTCCAGTTTTTCATGAACGCGTTCGCGGCCTCCATCGAGCCGCACACCTCCTACCTTTCGGCCCGCACATCCGAGAACTTCGAGATTTCGATGAAGCTCTCGCTGGAAGGCATCGGCGCGCTGCTTGGCCGTGAGAACGAGTACACCGAGATTTCAAGCGTCGTGCCCGGCGGCCCGGTCGACAGGGACGGACGCCTGAAAGCCGGCGACCGCATCACCGCGGTCGGACAGGGCAACGACGGCAAGATGGTCGACATCATCGGCTGGCGCATCGACGACGTGGTCGAACTCATTCGCGGTCCGAAAGACACGGTAGTCCGCCTGGAAATCCTGCCCGAGGAAGAGAGCATCGGCGGGCTGACCAAGATTATCGAGATCGTTCGCGACGAGGTGAAACTTGAAGAGCAGGCGGCCTCCAGCGAGATCATCGAAGTGCCCGTGAGCGAGGGCGGGGCAGAGGTCGTGAAGATCGGCGTGATCGACCTGCCCGTTTTTTACCTGGACTTCGCCGGCCGGGCGCAGAACAAGGCCGATTACCGTTCCAGCACGCGTGACGTGCGCCGCCTGATCGAGGAACTCGAGGCCGAAGGCGTCGAGGGCCTGGTCATCGATCTGCGCGGCAACGGCGGCGGTTCACTGCTCGAGGCGACGACGCTGACTGGCCTGTTCATCGATACCGGGCCGGTCGTGCAGGTGCGCAACCGCGACGGCAAGATTTCCTTCGAGGAAGATTTCGAGAAAGGCATGGCCTGGGAAGGCCCCCTCGCGGTGCTCGTTAACCGCTACAGCGCGTCTGCCTCGGAAATTTTCGCCGCTGCCATCCAGGACTACGGGCGCGGACTGGTGATCGGCGAAACCACCTTCGGTAAAGGGACCGTGCAGAGTCTGCTGGACCTGGACGACTACTACCAGGCGCGCGAACGGCTCGGCCTGGGTCAGCTGAAACTCACGATGGCGCAGTTTTACCGCGTCAACGGCGGTTCCACCCAGAACCGCGGCGTAGAGCCCGATATTCAGTTCCCGAGCTGGGGCGACCCGGACGAATACGGTGAACGCGCTCTCGACAACGCGCTGCCGTGGTCCAAGATCGACCCGGTGGACTACGAAAAAGTCAGCGATCTCGACCGTCTTGCAGCCGTGGTCGGCAGCCGTTACCGGGATCGAATGGTCGGCAACCAGGAATACGAGTGGCTGCTGGAAGATATTCAGGAATTCAACAAGCACGACGAGGAAACCAGCATATCGCTGCTCGAGTCGGAAGCGCGTGAACGCATCGCCAGGAGCGAGGCCAAGAAGACGCAGCGTGAAGCGGAACGCGGCGGAGCACCCCTGCTCGAAGAGGGCAGCGAGCTGGCGACCGTGGCGGATACGCTGATCGACGAGGAAGATGAGGATAGCCCAGCGAGTGAAGAAGGCAAGGAAGACGAGGGCCCGGACTTCCTGTTGCGCGAATCGGCCAACATCGTTGCGGACATGGTGGAACTCGGGTCTGACCGCGCCCTGCTGGAGCGCCAGTTTGCCCAGTTGAGCGACAAGGCCGCAAAAAAGGCCGCAAACATACCCTGACCGCCCGGCACTGAGAAAAAAACGGGGCCGTTCGGCCCCGTTTTTCATTCTTTCCGCGGAAATCAGTCTTTCTTCAACAGGTCACGGATTTCCGTAAGCAGGGATTCTTCTGCAGAGGGCTTCGGCGGCGCCGGCGGCGCTTCCTCTTCTTTTTTCTTCATCGAGTTCATGGCCTTGACCACCATGAAGATGGCGAAGGCGATGATGATGAAGTCGACCACGGTCTGGATGAACGAGCCATAGTTGAGAGTGACCGCCGCGACATCGCCGCTGGCTTCCTTGAGCGTAATGGCAAGCTGGGAGAAATCGACCCCACCGATGGCCATGCCGATGGGCGGCATGAGTACGTCATTTACGAAGGACGATACGATCTTGCCGAACGCGCCGCCGATCACGATACCGACAGCCATGTCCACCACGTTGCCGCGCATGGCGAAATCACGGAATTCTTTCATCATACTCATTGCTTTTCCCTCTGTTGTTTGCAGGTTGCGCTTCAATAATACGTCATTCAATTATGCTTGCCAGTTTCTCACCCGTGTCCTCGGCGACTGCTAGAATCGGAACGTCATGTCATCCACGATTTACCTGAAAGTCGCAGTTCCGGCCCCGCTGCCCCGGCTGTTCGATTACCTGCCCGCCGATAGCGGCCCGCAGGCCGTGCCCGGCTGCCGTGTTGCGGTGCCGTTCGGCCGGCGTTCCATGGTGGGCGTCGTGGTGGAAACGACAGACGACAGCGCCGTGCCGGCCGATCGACTGCAGCGGGTTGCTGCGGTGCTCGATGACGGCCGGCCGCTGCTGGACCGGCGGCTGCTGGCCCTGTTGAACTGGTGCTGGCGTTACTACAAGCGCGCACCCGGCGAAGTCGTGGCCAGCGCCCTGCCGCCCGTCCTGCGCGGCGAGCGCGGCCGCCTGCCGAAGCCGCCGACTCATTACCGCATCACGACAGCCGGCACGGCACGCCTGGAGCAGCCGCCCGGCAGCGAAAAGGCCCGCTTTCAGATGCTGCAGCAACTGGCCGCAGGTGAGCGTTCCCCGGAGGAACTGCGGCAATGCGGAAGCCGCTGGCGCAAAACGCTAGCCTGGCTGTTGAACGCGGGCCTGGCCAAGTCGGTGGAGGCCGGACCGCTAAGCCGTGAGCCGCAGGAAGGCCCCGCGCTGAACGAAGGCCAGGTCGCGGCGCTGAGCGCGATTTCCGATGACCTGGGGCGCTTTCGCTGCCACCTGCTGGACGGCGTGACGGGCAGCGGCAAGACCGAGGTTTACATTTCACTGATCGAACGGGTGATGCAGCGCGGCGGGCAGGTGCTGGTGCTGGTGCCCGAGATCGGATTGACCCCCCAACTGCTGCGGCGTTTTGCAAAGCGGCTCGGTATCGATCCGGCGACGATTCACTCCGGCCGGCCAGCCGCCAAACGGCTGGAGGCCTGGGAGGCCGCGCGCAGCGGGCGCGCCCGCCTGCTGGTCGGCACGCGCTCGGCCCTGTTTACGCCGATGCCGGAGCTCGGCCTGATCGTGCTCGACGAAGAGCACGACGCCTCGTTCCGGCAGCAGGACGGTTTTCGTTACTCCGCGCGGGACGTCGCGGTGAAGCGGGCCGCCGAGCTGGACATTCCCGTCGTGCTGGGCAGCGCCACGCCCTCGCTGGAATCACTGCACAACGCATCGCAGGGCCGTTATGCCTGGCACCGGCTGCGTGAACGGGCCACCCGGGCCAGCCTGCCGTCCTGGCGCGTGCTCGACATGCGCCAGCAGCGCACGATCCATGGGCTGGCCGAACCGGCGCTTGAAGCGATTTCAACGGCGCTCGAGCGGGATGAGCAGGTCATGGTATTCCTCAACCGCCGCGGATACGCGCCGGTGCTGATGTGCGGTTCCTGCGGATGGCATGCAGTCTGCGAGAGCTGCGACGCCAACCTGACCTGGCACCGCGGAGCGAATCGCCTGTGCTGCCATCACTGCGGCCACCAGCGCCGGGCGCCCGGGCTGTGCCCGGAATGCGCAGCCGATGCGCTCAGCGGGGCAGGCGAAGGCACGCAGCAACTGGAGGAGTTCCTCGCCGGGCACTTCGACGGCAAGCCCGTTTACCGCTTTGACCGGGACCGCGTCAGCGGCAAGGGTGTTCTGCAGCGCCAGCTCGACGCGGTGCGGCAAGGCGGCGCCTGCCTGATGGTCGGCACCCAGATGCTGGCCAAGGGCCACCACTTTCCCGCGGTGACGCTGGTCGTCATCGTAAATGCCGACCAGGCGCTCTACAGCGCCGACTACCGCGCGCTGGAACGCATGGGGCAGCTGATCGAGCAGGTCGCCGGGCGCGCCGGGCGGGAAGAGCGGCCGGGCACGGTAATCCTGCAGACCCTGCACCCGGACCACGAAGCGCTGAACCTGCTGCTGGAGCGCGGCTACCAGGCCTACGCCGAGTGGCTGCTGCGGGAGCGGAACCTGGCGGGTCTGCCGCCGTTCGGCTACCAGGCTTTGCTGCGGGCGGATTCAACGAAGCGGATCGAAGCCAGCCAATTCCTGGACGCGGCCCTGCAACGCTTCCCGTCCGGCAAGACGCGCATCTTCGGTCCCTTGCCCGCCATCATGGAACGGGTCGGCGGACGCTACCGCATGTACCTCATGCTGCAATCGGATGAACGTGCCGCCCTGCACCGCCAGATCGAGGCCTGGCTGCCGCTCGTTCGCGACCTGCCCCAGGCCCGCAAGGTCCGCTGGTCGGTGGATGTCGACCCGCAGGAACTGTGACGTTTGACACTATCGTGACAACCCCCATGTAGTAGACATTTAACCGGCCGTGCTCCGGTGAATTCGCGCGGGTGGTAACTCAACAGAACACAGCAGGTTTTTCTCACATGGCAACTGAAGACAACGGCAGGAAACCGGTGTCCGCCGAAGAGCAGCAGGCGCACACCGCGTTTGCGGCGCTCCAGCGGGCAGCCAACGAGCAGATCATCGGCCAGGAGCGATTGATGGACCGTCTGCTGATCGCGCTGCTGAGCAACGGGCACCTTCTCGTCGAGGGCGCCCCCGGGCTGGCAAAAACAACCGCGATCAAGGTCATCGCTGACCGCATCGAAGGGGATTTTCACCGCATCCAGTTCACGCCGGACCTGCTGCCGGCCGACCTGACGGGCACCGAGATCTACCGGCCCCAGGAAGGCACGTTCCAGTTTCAGCAGGGGCCGATCTTTCATAACCTGATCCTCGCCGACGAGGTCAACCGGGCGCCGGCGAAAGTCCAGTCCGCCCTGCTCGAGGCGATGGGCGAACACCAGGTGACCGTGGGCCGCGTGACGTACCGGCTGCCCAAGCTGTTCCTGGTCATGGCGACGCAGAACCCGATCGAGCAGGAAGGCACCTACCCGCTGCCCGAGGCCCAGCTCGACCGCTTCCTGATGCACGTGTCGATTACCTATCCCGGCGCCGAGGCCGAGAAAGCCATCCTGGAACTCGCCCGGGGGCAGGCGCGGGACGAGCTCGGTAAGCTGCCCGAAGCGCCGGTGCTGGTCAGCCAGGAGCAGGTGTTCCTGGCGCAGAAAAGCGTCCTGGACCTCTACATGGCCCCGGCGCTGGAGGAGTACATCGTGCAGTTGGTGCTGGCCAGCCGCGACCCGGGCGCGTGGGATCCGGACCTCGCCCGGCTGGTGAGCTACGGCGCCAGCCCGCGCGCCACCATCGCGCTGGACCGCTGCGCGCGTGCCCGCGCCTGGCTGGGCCAGCGCGACTACGTTTCGCCCGACGACGTGCAGGAGATGATCCACGACGTCATGCGTCACCGCGTGCTGCTGTCTTACGAAGCCGAGGCCGACGGGGTCACCGTCGACCAGCTGACCGACCGCCTGCTGGACCTGGTTCCCGTGCCATGATCCTGTCCTCCGGGCGCCCCGCTGAAGGGGACGGGATCCACCTGGGCGCGGAGGAGTTGATTGCCCTTCGGGCTCGCTGCCACGCCCTGCGCCTGCCGATGCGGCAGCCGGCGGCCTCGGCGCTGGCCGGCGCCTACCGCTCGCGTTTTCGCGGACGCGGCGTCGATTTTCTCGAGTCCCGCAACTACCAGCCCGGCGACGATATTCGAAACATGGACTGGCGCGTTACCGCGCGCACCGGCAAGGCCCATACCAAGGTGTTCCAGGAAGAGCGTGAAAGGCCGGTGCTGGTGGTTCTGGACGCCAGCCCGACCCTGTATTTCGGCACGCGCCGCCGTCTCAAGTCGGTGGCGGCCGGCCAGTTGGCGGCGGCCGTGGCCTGGTCCGCCGTGCGCCGGGGCGACCGCATCGGCGGTTTCCTGTTCGCGCCGGGGCGGCACCGCGAAATCCGCCCGGCGGGCGGGCGCCGCGGAGCCATGCGCATGATCCAGGGGCTGGTCGAATGGCTGCAGCCCGAGCACTCGACGGATGCGGCTCCCGAGGCGCTTTCTACCGCGTTGGCACGGGTGCGGCACACGGTCAGGCCCGGCAGCCTGGTGATCATTCTGAGCGATTTTTACGGCCTGGACGAAGCCTGCAACCGGCACCTTTCCCGGCTTCGGCAGCACAATGACGTGATCGGCTGCCAGGTCCTGGACGCGGCGGAAAACGGGCTGCCGCGCGGGCGTTACCCGATCACCGATGGCCGCCGGGCGGCGGTGCTCGATACCGGGCACGAAGGGTCCCGCAGGCGCTACGAAACCATGATCGAACGTCACCTGGAAGAACCGCGTCGACTGTTCCAGCGGCACAGCTGCGGCTGGATGACGCTCAACGCGGACGAGGACCCCGTCGACGTCCTGGGCCGGGAACTGCGGGTGCTCGTGGGACGGCCGGTCTAGGGGGGTGCATGGAGCCGGATCAGTCGCAACTACTGGCACAGCTGGCGGATATCCACGAAGCCGCCCAGCCGCCCTGGTGGCCTCCCGCCACCGGTTGGTGGCTGCTGGGCCTCGTGCTGCTCCTGCTGATCTCGGTAACGGTCCGTGCCCTGTTGCGCCGCGCCGCGATTCGCCGCCGCCGCCGGGCCTGGCTTCTGGAGCTGTCCCGCCTGGCAGAAGAGCAGGAACGGCATGCGGATCCGGGCGCCTACCTGGCCGGCCTCAACCGGCTGTTTCGCGCGGTCGCGCTGCGCGCATTCCCCGGCAGCGGCTGTGCGCGCCTCGAGGGCGAGTCGTGGGTCGCGTTCCTGAAGGGTCTTCTGCCGGAAGACGCGGACACGGAAAACCTCGCCGCGCTGGCGCGGGGACCCTACCAGCCTGCGCCCGAATTCGAGGCGGAATCACTGGAGCGGCTGGTCAGGTCATGGGTGAAGCTTTATGGCTGACGCCATGGCCAGCGAAGGGCTGACGCTCGCCTGGGCCTGGGTCCTGTGGCTGCTGCCGCTGCCCCTGCTGCTGCGCCGCTGGCTTGCACCGGCGACCGGCGCCGGCGGGCAGGCGCTGCGCGTGCCCTGGTTCGCGACGATGCACGAGGGGGCCGCGGCCTGGCTGCGGCGGCCGCTGCTGGCTGTAATCGCGACCCTTGCCTGGCTTTTGCTGCTCATGGCGGCGGCCCGGCCGCAGTGGGTGGGCGAGATCGAGAACCTGCCCGTGACCGGCCGTGACCTGCTGCTGGCGGTCGACATATCGGGCTCCATGGATACGCAGGACATGCTGCTGGAAGGCAGGCCGGTCAACCGGCTTGCGGTCGTCAAGAAGGTCGCCGGCGAGTTTATCCAGCGGCGCCGCGGAGACCGGGTCGGACTGGTGCTTTTCGGCAGCCGTGCTTACCTGCAGACGCCGCTGACGTTCGATACCGAGACGACCGCGATCCTGCTGGACGAATCCGAGATCGGCCTGGCGGGACGCGAGACCGCGATCGGAGACGCCATCGGACTCGCCGTGAAACGCCTGCGTGAAGACGCCGCCAGCGAACGTGTCCTGATCCTGTTGACCGACGGCGCCAACACGTCCGGTGAAGTGCAGCCGATGCAGGCCACGGAATTCGCCGCCCGCGAGGGGCTGCGCATCTACACGGTCGGCGTGGGCGCCGATGAAATGATGGTGAAGGATTTTTTCGGCAGCCGCCTGGTCAATCCCTCGGCCGACCTGGACGAGGATACGCTGCGGGCCATCGCGAACCGCACCGGCGGCGCCTATTTCCGCGCGCGCGACGCCAAGGCCCTGGCGGAAATCTACGAGCTGATCGACGAACTGGAACCGGTGGAAAGTGACCAGGAGGCTGTTCGGCCCGTGGACGAGTTGTTCTACGTGCCCCTTGCCGCCGCGTTCCTGCTCGCCCTGGCCGGCGTGACTCTGCTGCTGGCGCCCGCGCTGCGCCGGGGGTTGCCGGCATGATGGCGGAGTCATTGCATTTCATCCGCCCGATGTGGCTGCTGCTGCTGCCGCTCGCGGTGCTGCTTCCCTGGGCGTGGAAGAAGGCGCGGCGACCGTCCGGCGACTGGGCGCGTGCCTGTGATCCGCACCTGCTGCGCTGGCTGGCGGTGGAGCAGGGCGAAAACGAGCGGAGCCGGGGAGGTCACTGGCTGGCCGGCCTGGCGATTGCGATCACGCTGCTGGCGCTCTCGGGCCCGAGCTGGCAGAAGCTTCCGGACGTGTCTTTTTCCGCGCGCGACGCCCGCGTGATCGTGCTGGACCTGTCGCTCTCGATGCTGGCCGGTGACCTGCGGCCGGACCGTCTGACCCGGGTGCGTTTTCGCCTGGCGGACCTGCTGGAGCAGACGGAAGAAGGCCAGCTGGGCCTGGTGGTGTTCGCCGGTGATGCTTTTGTCGTATCGCCGTTGACGAACGATACGAACACCATTGCCAACATGCTGCCCGCCCTGCAGCCCGATATCGTGCCGGTGGCCGGCAGCCGGGCCGACCTCGGGCTGGAAATGGCGGCATCCCTGCTGGGCCGCTCGGGATTCGCGCGCGGCGAGATCCTGCTGGTCACCGATTCGGTCGATTCACGGGATGTTGCAAAAGCCCGTTCCCTCGCCCGCGAAGGCATCGTGACATCGGTGCTGGGCGTGGGTACGAGAAAAGGGGCCCCGATCCCCAGCGGCGGCGGATTCATCAAGGACCGTGGCGGCAATGTCGTGATCGCCCGTCTCGACAATGCTGCGCTGCGGGAACTGGCCCGGGCCGGCGGCGGGGTCTACTCCGAACTCGGACCGGCGAACGGCGACTCCGTGCTGTGGGGGGCGGCGGAAGGATCGGAATTCGCCGCGCGGGACGACGCCCTGGGCGATCGCTGGAAGGACAGCGGTCCCTGGCTGGCCCTGTTATTGCTGCCGTTGGCCCTGGCCGGATTCCGCCGCGGCCTGTTCTTCATGCTGCCGCTGCTGTTGGCTAACGGCCTGATGTTTCCCGCGAGTGCGCACGCCGGGTGGTGGGAAGACCTCTGGCAGCGCGGCGACCAGCAGGCCTGGAAGGCCCTGCGCGCCGGCGATTCGCAAAAGGCGGCGGCTCTTGCCGAGGACGCAGGGCTCGCCGCCGAGGCCAGCTACCGAATCGGGGAGTACGCCGACGCGGCCGATGCCTGGAGCGGTCTGGAAACAGCCGACGCACACTACAACCGGGGCAACGCGCTGGCCCATGCCGGTGACCTGGACGGCGCCATCGCGGCTTACGACCGGGCGCTGGAACTCGATCCGGACATGCTGGATGCGATCTACAACCGCAACATCGTCGAGCAGATGAAGCAGGAGCAGGAAAAATCCGGGCAGAACGGTGAAAACGATGAGCAGCAGTCATCGGATCAGCAGCAGGAAAGTGAGCAGGAGGGCGAGCAGGAAGAGTCCGGCGATGAAGGCGAATCGCCCGAGGAGCAGGACAGCGAACCTTCCGCGGAAGAGCAGGGAGAACCCGAGCCGCAGGATCTCGCGGAAACCTGGTCCGAAGAAGATGAGCAGGCGATGGAACAATGGCTGCGGCGGATACCCGATGATCCCGGCGGCCTGTTGCGCAGAAAATTCCGTAACGAGCACCAGAGAAGGGGTGCGCCCGAGGACGAGAACGAAAAATGGTGATCGACAATTACCGCAATGGCAGTTTGCGCCGCATGTTCACACCGGCCGTCCTGTTGCTGGCTTTTCTGCTCGCTTTGCCCGCGCAGGCGGCTGTTCAACTGGTGCTGGACCGGGACCGGGTCATGGTGGGTGAAACGGTCACGCTCACGTTCCTGACGGACGATGCAAGCCGGGACCTGGGCGTGGATTTCAGCGCACTGGAAAAGGACTTTGACATACTGGACCAGCGCACCGAATCCCAGATCTCGATCGTCAATGGCCGCCAGGCGGCGACCAAGCGACTGCTGCTGACGGTCGAACCGAAACGCGCCGGCCAACTCACCATTCCGGCTTTTCGTTTCGGCGAGGATGCCACGCGGGCCGTGGTCCTGGAGGTCGCACCGGCGCCTGAACTCGCTGCGGGTGAGTTGCCGCCGGTATTCATCGAGGCTGAAATCACGCCCTCGGAAGGGCCTTATTTCGTGCATGCCCAGTTCGGTCTTGTCGTGCGGGTTTTTTACCGCCAGAACCTGACCGAGGCCACCATCAGCCAGCCGGACCCGGCGCCTGCGGCGGTCAGCCTGTTGCAGGAAACCCCGTTCCAGGCCGAACGCGGAGGGGAGCGCTACCGGGTGCTGGAGCGCCACTACGCCGTTTTTCCCGAACGGTCGGGCGAACTGGTGATACCGCCGATGGAATTGTCGGGGCGCCTGGTGGAGCGCAAGGCGGGCAGCGTCTGGCAGCCGACGGTGCGCGGCCGCCGGGTGCGTGAGCAGAGCGCGGAGATCCGGCTGCAGATCGAAGCCAGGCCGGCGGAATTTACCGGCCCGGAGTGGCAGCCTGCCCGCGAATACCGCATTGCGCAGCAGATTTCGTCCGCTGAGGCGCTGCGCGTAGGTGAACCCGTAACGCGCACGATCCTGATCGACGCGAAGGGCCTGGCGGAAAACATGATTGTCGAACCCGAGTGGCCGGAGCTCACGGGCGCCCGTGTCTACGCCGACCAGCCGCAGGGCATCACGCGGGACGATGGCCGCTGGGTGCTCGGCCACAAGGAATTCCGCTACGCGGTGGTGCCCGAAGAGGAAGGTGAGCTGATCCTGCCGGAACTCCGGGTGGAATGGTGGGATACGAAGGAAAACATGCAAAGGTCCGCTGTTTTGCCCGCGCACACCGTGATGGTGCAGCCTTCGGCGCTGGTGCCGCCGCCTGAACACGGCGCCATGCAGGCCGGACCGCAGGCGCCGGGCGACGGGGCTTCGGCAGGGGCCCGGGGTTCGTACCCGTGGAAATGGCTGGCCTTGCTGTTTGCCGGCCTCTGGCTGGCAACGCTTGGGCTGGCGTTCCGCCTGGGCAGGAACCGGGCGCGGGCGATCGAGCGCCGTGCAGCGGCAGATGGTGCTGAACAGAAGGAGCAGGATTTGCTCGGCTCGTTAAGGAAGGCCTGCACGCAGGGCGACAGGACGGCCGCGCGTGCCTGCCTGCAGCGCTGGTTGCTGTTTCATGGGCCGCGGGCGTGCTCCGGGCTGCACGAGTTCGCGGCGCACGTGGATGACGACGGCTTGCGTTCCGATCTGCTCGCCCTGGACGCCGACGGGTTCCGGCCGGGTGGCGAAGGCGGTTGGGACGGTTCACGGTTCTGGCGCCGTTTCTCGGCCTGGCGGCAGCAAAGAGCGCACTGGGCCGATCCGCCGGCGCCGGCATCAGACCTTTATGCCATGAAGAATCGCGTCAGGCCGGCCGACTAGCCCGAACATTGCAACAGTCGGGCTAAGGGTTACGCAGCACCAGGCTCTCGATGCCGTTGTCTGCGAGCCGGTTCCGTTTCGCTTCCGCCGAGCGCGTGCCTTTGACCGGCCCGATTCGAACCCGGTGCCAGGTGGCGCCGTTGACGGTCACTTTCTGGACCTCCGCGGCCTCTCCCAGCAAGGCGAGCTGCGCCTTGCGCTGCTCAGCGTCCGCCATCTCGCGGAACGAACCAACCTGCAGGTAGAACACGTCCTCGCTATCGCCGGTGACCGGCGTTTCGGGTTCTGCCCGTGATTGTCGGCTCAATTCTTCTTCGGGCACCACGACCTCCATTTCCGGCAGGATCGTGAAAAAGTCATAGCGCGGCGACTCTTTCTTTTCTTTCTCGCCGGCCGGCGCGATCTCCTCGCTGTCGCTGGTTTCCGCGTTGCCCGGCCTGGTGTCGTTTTCCACTGCCTCGGGCTGGGGAATGTAGCCCTTGGCGAACAGGTACCAGGCCATGGTCAGGCCAATCAGTATGCCGGCCATCAGCCACATCCATGCGGGCGTGCCGCTTTTTGCGCGGGTTCGGCTGGCGGCTTTGCGGCGTGCCATCTACATTTCCTCCGGGGCCGAAACGCCGAGCAATTCAAGGCCCTTGCGAAGGACGGTGCGCGTGGCGTCGATCAGGTTGAGTCGGGCGTTGCGCAGGTTTTCATCGCTGACCAGGAACTGGTGCGCGTTGTAGTAGGAGTGCAGGTCGGTTGCCAGTGAATGCAGGTAGTGGGCAACCAGGTGCGGCGAGCGCAGGCGCGCCGCGGAATCAATGGTCTCCGGGAACCGGCTGATGTTGCGCATCAGCGCCAGTTCGTGATCCTGCACCAGCTGATCGATCGCCGCGATACCGATCTCGACGTTGTGCCGCGTGTCCTGGTCTTCCAGGTTTCGAAATACGCTGCAGATGCGGGCGTGGGCGTACTGTATGTAATAAACCGGGTTTTCATTGCTGCGGGACTTGGCCAGGTCCAGGTCAAAATCCAGGTGCTGGTCGTGCGACCGCATCACGTAGAAAAAGCGGGCCGCATCCGTGCTGACTTCCTCGCGCAGTTCGCGCAGGGTGATGAACTGGCCCGAACGCGTGGACATCGCGACCTTTTCACCGAATCGGAACAGCACCGCGAACTGGACCAGCAGGACCTCGAGCCGTTCCGGGTTCTCGCCCAGCCCGATGGCGGCGGCGCGCAGCCGGGCGACGTAACCGTGATGGTCGGCGCCGAACACGTAGAGGGCGGTTTCGAACCCGCGCTCCAGCTTGTTCAGGAAATAGGCGATATCCGAGGCGAAATAGGTGGTGCGGCCGTTGTCCCGGATGACGACGCGGTCTTTTTCGTCGCCCAGTGCGGAGGCGCGGAACCAGGTGGCGCCGTCTTTTTCATACAGGTGGCCGTTTGCGCGCAGACGCTCGATGGCATGCTGCAGCGCACCGCTTTCTTCCAGGTCGCGCTCGCAGAACCACTTATCGAAATGAACACCGAATTCGCCGAGGTCTTGCTTGATGTCATCCAGGATGTGGTTCAGCGCCGTGTCGAAAAACACCCGGTACCCGTCTTCGCCCAGCAGCGACCTGGCGCGCGCGATCAGTGCATCCAGGTGAGCCTCACCGTCACCGCCCTGGTTGACGGAAGGCGGCAGTCCCTCGGTGACTTCGAGGCTGGTGAAGCGCCATTGGTCGCCCTGTTCCTGGCGGACCAGGCGCGCGATATCGTAGATATAATCGCCGCGGTAACCGTTCTCCGGGAACTCGGTCGGCTCTCCGCACAGTTCGAGGTAGCGGATCCACACGCAGACGGCGAGGATGTCCATCTGGCGGCCGTTGTCATTGACGTAGTATTCACGCTGAACTTCGTAACCCGCGGCCTGCAGGATGCTCGCGAGGCTCGCGCCGTAGGCGGCGCCGCGTCCGTGGCCGACGTGCAGGGGGCCGGTCGGGTTGGCCGAGACGTACTCGACGGTGATGCGGTTGCGCCCGCCACGTACCAGCTGACCGTATTCATCACCCTGACGAAGAACGTCCTTGAGTACGCCGGTAAGCGCGCAGCGTTCGAGGAAAATATTGATGAACCCGGGGCCGGCGATTTCCATGCGCGCGACCTGCCGCGAGACAGGAACTTTCTCGATGATGGCCTCAGCGAGCTTGCGCGGCGGCATGCCGGCAGTCTTTGCCAGCACCATGGCGACGTTGGAAGCGAACTCTCCGTGCTCGGGGGAACGCGTGCGCTCAAGCTGCGGGTTGAACTCGGCGTCAGCGGGCAGCACGCCCACTCGCTGCAGGTGGAGCAATGATTGTGACAGCAGTTCTTCTAGGTGTTCTTTCACTGGGTGGGTCTCGTTCCACGCGCGGCCGTTGTCGACCCCTGAAAACGCAATATTGTAAACCTTTGCGGGAAACAGAAGAAGAACAATGGTTTCTGGACCGCCCGGTGGCGGGGGAATGGATTGAAAACCTGTGGATAACTATGTGTGTAATCGGGCGTGCTTTGAAAAAACGTTCGAAGCGCGAAAAACCTCGAAATGGCATAAATTGTGCTGTTTTATGGATAATCATATAAAAACATATATTTATGGACACTATCTTCCAAGACGTATGCGATAAACGGTTCAAGTTGGTGTTTTATACGCCTGGTCCTGCGCTGTGCATAAAATTTTCGAAGGGTGATAAGATTCCCGCGTGATGAATACCGCCGCGGGCAACAGCACCTATCGATTCCTGTACAGCCATCCGGTGCTCGGTGAGCGCGTTTACGTGGCCCCCGGGGCGCACCTGAGCGGGGCGGTGAAAATCGGCGACGATTCGTCGATCTGGCCGATGGCCGTTGCACGCGGAGACGTGAACCGGATCGAAATCGGCGCCCGCTGCAACATCCAGGATGCCTGCGTCCTGCACGTCACCCACGAGAGTGAATGGCTGCCCGAAGGCGGGCCCCTGCTGCTGGGTGACGACGTGACCGTGGGCCACGCCGCGGTGCTGCACGCCTGCACCGTCGGCCATCGCTGCCTGGTGGGGATGAGCGCCACCGTGCTGGACGGCGCCGTGCTGGAGGACGACGTGATGATCGCAGCGGGTTCGGTCGTGCCGCCCGGTAAACACATAGCGGCCGGCACGCTATGGCGCGGGAACCCGGCGCGCTACGTGCGCGATCTCAGTCCGCAGGAAATCGATTACCTGCCGTACAATGCCCATCACTACGTTCGCCTGAAAGACCACTACCTCAAGGAGGGGCGCTAGTTGGCAGCGGCCCTGGCCCTGGGCCTGTTCCTGGCTGTCGGCCTGGCCCTGATGGCGGGCTACCCGGTGGCGTTCACGCTCGCGGGCGTGGCGCTGCTGTTCGCCTTGATCGGTACGCTGGCCGGCGTGTTCGACCCGGTTTTTCTCGAAGCGTTTCCCAACCGTGTTTACGGCATCATGACCAACGAGACGCTGATCGCCGTGCCGGTGTTCATCTTCATGGGCGTCATGCTCGAGCGCTCCAGGCTGGCCGACCAACTGCTGCAGTCACTCGCGGGCATGATGCGGGGCACTCCCGGTGGACTGGGTTTCGCGGTGGTCCTGGTCGGAGCGATGATGGCTGCCAGTACCGGCATCGTCGGCGCCACCGTGGTGACGATGGGGCTGATCTCGCTGCCGACGATGCTGCGCAAGGGTTACGATCCCGCCGTTGCGGCCGGCACGATCTGCGCCTCGGGTACGCTCGGGCAGATCATTCCGCCTTCGATCGTGCTCGTCATGCTGGCCGACGTGCTTTCCAACGCGTACCAGCAGGCCCAGCTGAGGATGGGAAGTTACAGCCCGAAGACTGTGTCTGTCGGCGAACTCTTTGCCGGCGCGCTGGTGCCCGGCCTGGTACTGGTGGTTTTTTACCTGCTTTATCTTCTCGTGCTGGCGCGTCTGAAGCCCGCCCTGATGCCGCCGGATTCCGATTCTGACCCGGATTCCGGCGAGGCGGTTCCCGGTTTCTGGCGGCTGATCGTATACGCGGCGGGGCCCCTGCTGCTGATTGTTGCCGTGCTGGGATCGATACTCGGCGGCATTGCCACGCCCACGGAAGCGGCTGCAGTCGGCGCAGTCGGTGCGATGCTGCTGGCCCTCGCCGGCGGACATCTGGACCTTGCGACGCTGAAAGAAGTGGTTTACCGGACGACCAAGGTCACCGCAATGGTATTCATGATCCTGGTCGGAGCCTCCCTGTTCAGCCTGGTATTTCGCGGTTTCGGCGGTGACGAGCTGATCGCGGGGTTCCTGGAAGGCCTTCCGGGCGGCGCCGTCACGGCCATGGTACTGGTCATGGTCGTGATGTTCCTGCTGGGTTTCGTGCTGGATTTCATCGAGATCACCTTCGTGGTGGTTCCCATCGTCGGTCCCGTGCTCATGGCCATGGGCCTTGACCCGGTCTGGCTGGGCGTGATGATCGCCCTGAACCTGCAGACCTCTTTCCTGACCCCGCCGTTCGGGTTTTCCCTTTTTTACCTGCGGGGCGTTTGCCCGGAAACCGTGCCCACTTCCGCCATCTATCGCGGCGTGATGCCTTTCATTGCGATCCAGTTGTTCATGCTCGGTGTGCTCGCGGCATGGCCGCAACTGGTCACCTGGCTGCCGGGCGTGATCTATCCCGGATAAGCCGCTGACGAGGTGGAAACCCGCCTCCGTTTTCAGCTACATTGGATAGTCCCGGTGCGTGTTTTTTCTTGCCGGGTTCGTGCCGCTGCCAAGCGGTTGATGCAGGCTGGGAAAAACAATCATGCAGGACAGAATCGTCGAAATAGGATCGCCGGAATCGTACATCAACCGCGAGCTCAGCTGGCTGAGTTTCGCGCGCCGCGTGCTCGCGCTGGCGCAGGATCCCAATTTGCCGCTGCTCGAGCGGGTCAAGTTCACCGGAATCATGGGCATGCTGTACGACGAGTTTTCGATGAAGCGCATCGGCGGCCTGATGCAGCGGCTCGAAAAGAAAAAGAAATCGGTTTCCTCGGACGGGCTGACCCTGAAGCAGGAGCTTGAAATTTCCCGGCAGGAGCTGCGCCGTCAGACCGGTCTGCTGTTCCAGCTGATCGAGGATGACATCCGGCCCGCGCTGGCCGAAGCGGGTATCCCGATTCTCGACTACCAGCAGCTCGACGAGGCTCAGCGGCGGCACATGGAACAGTATTTTCGCGAGTCCATCGAGCCGATCCTGACCCCGCTGGCCGTCGACGTGGGCCATCCGTTCCCGTTTATCAGCAACCTCGGCCTCAACCTGGGCGTGCGCATCAAGTTGCCCGGACGCAAGAAATCCCAGTTCGTGCGTATCAAGATCCCCCCCAACCGGCCGCGCTGGATCGAATTGCCGGGTGGCGGCTACGTGCCCATCGAGCAGGTCATCGGGCACAACCTGGAGCACATGTTCCAGCAGACCGAAAGCATCGATTTTTATCCCTTCCGCGTGATCCGGGGCGCCAAGGACAATCCGTGGGATCGCATCCCGGTGTCGGACGACGAACCCGAACTGCTTCCCGGCAGCATTATCGGCATGGTCACTGCGGAACTGCAGGCGCGCAAGTACGCCGGGGTCGTGAGCCTCCAGGTCGGGGGCAACATGCCGAACAGCATGTGCGAGTGGCTGTCCGACCAGCTCGACGCGGACCCGGAGGACATCCTGGTCTGGCGCGGGCTGATGAATCCGAACGACCTCGTCAGATTGCAGCCCGACGGGCTGCCGGAACTGCGTGACGAGCCGCACGAGCCGGTTACGCACCCGCGGCTGGTGAATACCGACCCGGCCGATACCGCGTCGATCTTCAACGAGATTCGCAAGGGCGATTTCCTGGTGCACCTGCCGTACCACGATTTCGATACGTCCATCCTGCGCTTCCTGCAATCGGCGGCGCGCGATCCGTCCGTGCTGGCGATCAAGATCAGCATCTACCGCACCAGCACCCAGTCGCCGGTCATGCAGGCCCTGATCGACGCGGCCCAGCGCGGCAAACAGGTCGCCGTTTTCGTGGAGATCACCGCGAGGTTCGACGAGGAGCCCAACATCGCCTGGGGAAGGGTGCTCGAAGAGGCCGGCGTGCACGTGGTCTACGGCATGCGACGCCTCAAGACACACGTGAAACTCTGCCTGGTCGTGCGCGAAGAAGAAGGCGCCGTGCGCCGCTATGCGCACGTTGCCACGGGCAACTACCACGCCGGCACCGCCCGGCTTTACGAGGACCTGGGTGTGCTGAGCTGCGACCGCGAGCTGACCGAGAGCGTCGCCGCGGTCTTCAACGAGCTGACCGGCTCGGTCAGCGCGCCCGGCTACGGCAACCTGCTGGTGGCGCCGCATAACCTGCGCGAACGGTTCACCGAGCTTATCCGGCGCGAGGCCGAACACGCCGAAGCGGGACGGCCCAGCGGAATCCGGGCGAAGATGAACCAGCTGCAGGACGAGCTCATGATCCAGGAGCTGTACCGTGCCAGCCAGGCCGGCGTCCCGGTTTCCCTGAACGTGCGCGGCATGTGCTGCCTGCGGGCCGGCGTGCCCGGCCTGTCGGAAAACATCACGGTGTTCAGCGTGCTCGGGCGCTTCCTGGAACACGCCCGGATCTACCGCTTCGAGAACGGCGGTGACCCGGAATTCTTCATCGGTTCGGCCGACTGGATGCGCCGCAACCTGGACGCACGCATGGAGGCGATCATGCCGGTGCTGGACAAGAGCATACAAGCGGAACTCGAGCACATGCTCGACGTTTACGAAGCCGACAACGACACGGCCTGGTACATGCAGCCCGACAACTCCTACCTGCGGCGAACGCCGGCGCAGGGCGAGGAATCCCGCGCCGCGCAGGAACGCTTCATTCGCGAATCCCGTCTGCCGCCGGGCTGAAGGCTCAGCGGCGGTTGACGAAGTACTGCGAACCGATGGCCGTCGAGGCCTTGACCCGCTCGATATAGGCGCTGAGAGAAGCCCATACGCGGGCTGCTGTCTCGTCTTCGGCAGCCAGTTCCTCGATGACTTCCCGCGAGGCGCGCTTCAGCTCGGCGAGCACGTCATCGGGGAACGGGCGGACGTCCACGCCGTGCTCCTCGACCAGCGTTTTCAGCGCTTCGCCGTTGCGCGCTTCGAAATCGGCGTACATGTCGGTGTTGGCGGCCTGGCAGGCGTAGGTCACGATGGCCTGCAGATCCGCCGGGAGCGCATCGTAGGCTTCCCGGTTGACCAGGGCTTCCAGCGCCGTGCCCGGTTCGTGCCAGCCGGGATAGTAATAGTGCTTCGCCGCGCGGAACAGGCCGAAGGCCAGGTCGTTCATCGGGCCGACCCACTCCGTGGCGTCGATGGTTCCGCTCTGCAGCGCCGTGAACAGTTCACCGCCGGGGATGTTGACCGGCGTGCCGCCGACTTTTTTCAGAACTTCGCCGCCGAATCCCGGAATGCGCATCTTGAGGCCCTGCAGGTCCGCGACCGAGTTGATCTCCTTGTTGAACCAGCCGCCCATCTGCGTGCCGGAATTTCCGATCGGGTAGGGAATGACGCCCTTGCCGGCATACGCCTCGTGGTACAGCTCCATGCCGCCGCCGTGGTAAAACCAGCCGTTCATCTCGGCCCCGGTCAGGCCGAACGGTACGCAGGAGAAAAAGGGTGAGGCCGGAATGACGCCTTTCCAGTAGTAAGCACCGCCGTGCCCCATTTCCGCCACGCCGCGGCTGACCGCGTCCAGCACTTCAAAGGGGGGCACCAGTTCTCCGCCGCCGTACACCTTCACGGTCAGGCGGCCGCCGCTCATCTCGCCGATGATGCGGGCGAGGTAGTTGGCCCCGGTGCCCAGCCCGGGAAAATCGCGCGGCCAGGTCGTCACCATCTTCCATTCGATAGTTTCCTGGCCGGCTGCCACGGCGCAGTCCGCCGCCGCGCCGGCGGCCGGCTGGCGTCCGCAGGCGGCGAGCAGTCCCGCGGCCCCGGCGAGCCCGGCGTTCCTGACGAATTTTCTTCTGTCCATTGGGTGTCTCCTTTAACGAAAAACCGGGGTCAGAGTAAAAATGCTCGCCGGTGCTGCGAGCATTTTTACTCTGACCCCATCAAAACTGTTGCGAGCATTTTTACTCTGACCCGATCAACACTGTTTTCAGCTTGTTCCGGGCCGGAAGCAGCCAGTCGTCACGCGACGGCGGTTGCTCGTTGCCCTCGCCGAGCCCAACGAAATCGAACAACCCCTGGTCGGCCAGCTGCGAGGGTGAAACGTTTCCGATCGCGCGAAAGATGTTTTCGATTCGCCCGGGGTGCTTCTGCTTCCATTCCGTCAGCATGGCCTTGATGGCCTGCCGCTGCAGGTTGGGCTGTGAACCGCAGAGGTTGCAGGGAATCAGCGGAAAATCGCGCGCTTTTGCATAGCGGCTGATGTCCTCCTCGGCACAGTAAGCGAGCGGCCGGATCACCACGTTGCGGCCATCGTCCGACAGCAGCTTGGGCGGCATGGCCTTGATGCGCCCGCCGTTGAACAGGTTGAGAAAGAAGGTTTCGATGATGTCGTCACGGTGGTGGCCGAGCGCGATGCGCGTGAAGCCGTTCTCCGCGGCAAAGCGGTACAGCGCTCCGCGCCGCAGCCGCGAGCACAGGCCGCAGGTCGTTTTTCCTGCGGGCACGACGCGTTGCACGACGCTGTAGGTGTCCTGCTCGACCAGGTGGAACGGGATACCCCGCTGAACTGCGTACGCGGGCAGCACGTCGGCCGGAAAGCCGGGCTGTTTCTGGTCCAGGTTGACGGCGGCCAGTTCGAATCGCACCGGCGCGCGTTTTCGCAGGTTGATCAGGATGTCCAGCAGTGTGAACGAGTCTTTGCCGCCCGACAGGCAGACCATCACGCGATCGCCATCGCCAATCATGTTGAAATCGGCGATCGCCTTGCCGGTGTTGCGCTGCAAGCGCTTGGTCAGTTTTTTGAAAGCGTGGCTTTTCGGATTTGATTTCATCCGCGCATTCTACGACAAAGAGGTACAATTCCTTTATCGTGACCGATTTCAAGAAAGATCCGGCGGAAGTCGCACACCTGATCGCGGAACTGCGCGAGGAGCACCGCGACCTCGACGAGGCCATCGCGCGTCTCGCCGAAGACCCCGCCGTCGACCAGCTTCAGCTGACGCGGCTGAAAAAGCGTAAATTGAAGCTGAAAGACTGGATCGCTTTCCTCGAATCCCAGCTGATCCCGGATATGGATGCCTGACATTCCCATAGGTCTTGATCGCCAGGCGATTCTGAGGGTGACGAGGCGCAGCGAATATCCGCGGCCTTGTCAATTGTGCGACGTGTTTCCGGATCAGGACCGGGATGACGGTACTGACCCCAGGTCCTGCTGCGCCAGCACCTGCGGGGCCACCCGCATGATGTTGTAGCGGATTTCCTCGTTCAGGATGAACCGCGCATCGTCGTTGAGCTGGTCGATGACCGCGTTGAATTCGAGCTTGCCCTCGCTGTCGTTGCCGAGCACACCCGTCTCGAGAAGCAGGTTGATGAATTGCCGGATCTGGTAGCGGTCGTAGAATTCAGGCGCTGCGAATTCATTGAGCTGCGAGATGCGCTGTGCGGTCAGGATGCAGAGCCGTTCCAGTTCGTTGCGGCTGAGCTTGCCCGAACCGTTCTTGGCCAGCACGGCCACGGTGATGTAGTAGCGTTCGAAGGTCTGCAGCAGCGCGTTGCCCATGATGCGCAGTTGCAGGTCCTCGCGCGAACCGCCCTCCGGCCGCTCGAGAACGTCTTCTTTTTCACCCTGGAGCAGAAGTCCATGCTTCAGCAGCCAGGACAGGCAGCCCTCGACGTTCTCCACGTATTCCTTTTCGCTCCACGGCAGGTAAAGCTCCGCCTTGAGGAAAGGAAAGACCGCCAGCGCAATGCGCCGCACGTCCCGTACCGTCATGCGGCGCGCGTTCAGGAAGCAACTGGCCACCAGTGAAGGCATCGCGGCGAGGTGTGCGATGTTGTTGCGGAAATAGGTGAGCAGCACGGACTGGTCCTGTTTGACCGCGATGATCTCGCCCAGCGGATTGTCGCGCGACTCGATCACGCCCATGTCGATCCCGTACTGCACGATTTCTGCGGGCGACCGGGCGGTGAGTGTAAGGCGGTCGGAATAGTCGTGGTCCCTGAACAGGTTCAGAAAGAGCTCCAGCTGGTCTTCGAGTTCCTCCCGGCCGAGCGCCAGCTTGCGCGTGGTAAGCAGGACCAGGGCCAGCAGGTTGATCGCATTGACATGCGTGGCCTCGTTGATGCCGGTCAGGATGCGCTGTCCCAGCTCGTTGACCAGCGGCGTGAGCCAGCGGGGCTTGGCCTCCGCGTCCATCGTGTTTTCGCGCCACTGGGGATCGTAGCGGTCCAGCAGGTCGTCCAGCATGATCGGCTCGGCAAAGCTCACATGGACCTTGCCGTAGCGTTTCTTGAGAACGCTGCGCGCCCGGAACAGGCTGCCCAGCGATTCCTTTTTCTTGGGCTGACCGGACAGTTCGGCGTTGTAGCTGTTGCCTTCCGCCAGCTTTTCATAGCCGACGTAGATCGGCTGGAACAGGACCGGGCGTGACTGCGTGCGCAGGAAACTGCGCACCGTCATCGACAGCATGCCGCCCTTGGGCTGCAGCAGCCGGCCGGTGCGGCTGCGCGTGCCTTCGATGAAGTACTCGATGGCGGTGCCGTTGGACATGATCTGGGCGTAGTACTCGTTGAAAACCGCCGAGTACAGCTTGTTGGAGCGGAAACTGCGCCGCAGGAAAAACGCGCCGCCCATGCGCAGGAAGCGGCCGACGACCGGCAGGTTCAGGTTCACGCCCGCGGCGATGTGCGGAGGTACGAAACCGTTGTGGTAAACGAAGTAGGAAACCAGCAGGTAGTCAATATGGCTGCGGTGGCAGGGCACGTAGATGACCTCGTAGTTCGGCGCCTGCTCGCGGAAGTTCTGGAAGTGCCGCAGTTCGACCCCGTCGTAGATGCGGTTCCAGAACCAGGTCAGCACGAAGGACATGATCCTCACGAAGGTGTAGGAATAGTTGGCGGCGATTTCAAAAGCGTACTTGCGCGCCTTTGACCGGGTCTTTTCCTCGCTCGCCTTGTTCTTTTTGGCGTCCGCGGCGATTGCCGACTGCACCGACGGGCTGTGCAGCACCTGTTCGATGACCGTGCGCCGGTGCGACAGGTCGGGCCCGATCGCCGCTGCCCGCCGGCGCTGGAAGTGCACGCGCAGCAGGCGTGAAACTTTTCTCAGGGTGCGCGCCGGGCCCAGGTCTTCCGCGGCCATTTCCGCGAGCGACAGCGCGTGCCCGAACTGAACCATGGTGTGGCGGCCGTTTATGATCGAGTTCAGGAAGCGCCAGACGCGCCCGCCGATTTCCCAGGACTCCGAGAAAAAGACTTTCGCCAGCCCGGTTTCCTTGTCCGGCGCGCGCCCGATCAGGATGGTCACCGGCACCAGCTGGATTTCCTCGGCCTTGCCTTCGCAGACCTGCTCCACCAGGCGCTTGAGTGTCTCGGAGTGCCTTCGCACCGTGGTGCGCCGAATGATCAGGCCTTTCCTGCGGCGCATGGCGAGGTAGGAGCGCGGCTCGGTGCCGGCGCCGGTTTCCATCGGATGACGCGGGCGCGGCAGTGCGCGCTCTTCGCAGACGCGGTCCAGGATGGCCAGGCTGGTCGTTTCGTACCAGTCGATGACGAAACAGACCGGTTTGCCCCAGTCGACGCGAAGCTCTTCAAACGGAGCGGGCAGCACGTTGCTGCGAACCCACAGGTGCAGGATCGCGCGCAGCATTCGGAACCACAGCAGCCGCAGCCGTTTGAAAATTCCCAGGTTTACGGGTTGTTTGAGCATCGCGGGCCCGGAAAGAGAGCGTCTTCGGATCGCAGACCGGACCATTCTAATCCATGCGGGCAAAAAAAATCCGGGCTGGTGGGACACCCGCCCGGAAATCCGGCAGAGCCGGAGAGGATCGTAAATTTGGTTTGGCTAGTTCTTGGCGACAGGTACCTTGTTTAGTTTTTATTCAAATTTATGAAGTTACGGCGTTATCGTAATGCAGTGGATTAGCTTTTGCAAGCCCTTTTCAAGACGAGTGCAATGCTTCTGAAATCTGTTCCTGGATCGCCTCAGCCGCTGCCGCGGGGTCCGCGGCATCGCGGATGGGCCGGCCGACGACCAGGTAGTCCGCGCCGCTGAGAATGGCCTGCTGCGGCGTGACGATGCGCTGCTGGTCATTCACGGCGCTTGCTTCGTCGTTGAGTATCGGCCGAATGCCCGGGCAGACCGTGATCAGGGCATGGTCGACAGACGCTCGCAGAGCGGGCACTTCGAGCCCGGAGGAGACCACGCCGTCGCAGCCCAGCGCCAATGCGCGCCTGGCGCGCGACAACACCAGGGTGCGGGCGTCGCACTGAAAGCCGAGATCATCGAGGTCGCCCTGGTCCAGGCTGGTCAGGGCGGTCACCGCCAGGATCTGCATGTCCCCTTTTGCTTCGGCCGCGGCTCGCAGCATGCTGTCGTTGCCGTGCACGGTGCAGAAGTCGACGTCGTGCCGCGCCAGCTGGCGCACGGCGGAAGCCACCGTTGCAGGAATGTCGAACAGCTTGAGGTCGGCAAAAATCTTCTTGCCCCGGCGCTTCAGCTCGGCGGCCAGCTCGAAGTAACTGCCGGACAGGAAGAACTCCAGGCCCAGCTTGTAAAACACGACGGAGTCCCCCAGCGTATCGACCAGTTCGCGAGCGCGCTGCAGGTCGGGGACGTCCAGTGCAAAGATCAGGCGCTCGCGCGCGGGGATGTCGGTCTTGATGGGTGATGTCATTTTGGTTCTCTCTTCTTAAGACCGGGGTCAGAGTAGCTCAGCTACTCTGACCCCCTGTTTATTTCGCTGCTCTGACCCCTTGCTTAAACCGCCTGGAGCTTCGCGTAGGCCAGCACCAGCCACTTGGCGCCCGCATCCAGGAAATTAACGTGTACGCGGATATTATCGCCCGATCCCTCAAAGGCAAGCACGGTGCCCTCGCCGAATTTCGGGTGTATGACGTGCTGGCCCAGCTTGAACGGTGCAGAGGGGCTCTCCAGCGACAAGCCGCCGCCGGCCGGGCGTGCCGGCCGGTAGGGCCGGCTCGTGCCGATGGAAGGCCGGACCTCTTCGATCAGTTCCGGCGGCATTTCGTCGATAAAACGCGAGGGCCTGCAGTAGTTTTCCCGGCCGTGCATGCGGCGCACCTCGGCGTAGCTCAGGCAAAGCTGCTCGCGGGCGCGGGTCATGCCCACGTAGCACAGGCGCCGCTCTTCCTCGAGGCGGCCGCCCGATTCCTCGACCGAGCGCTGGTGCGGAAACAGGCCGTCTTCCATGCCGGCGATGAAGACCAGCGGAAACTCCAGTCCCTTGGCCGAGTGCAGCGTCATCATCTGCACGCAGTCTTCCCAGTTCTCGCCCTGGGTTTCGCCGGCTTCCAGCGCGGCGTGGCTGAGAAAAGACTGCAGTTCGCTCAGGCCGGCGTCGGCGTCTTCGCCGGGTATCACGAAGGCGTCGGCGGCGTTGACCAGTTCGCGCAGGTTTTCCATGCGCGTTTCCATGCGCTCGGCGGGCTCCTTCGCGTAGTGGTCGGCCAGCCGGCTGTCGTCGATGACGCCCTGCATCTGGTTGCCCAGCGTCCAGTCCGACATGCGTTCGCGCATGCCGTCGACGAGTTCGATGAAAGCGAGAACGGCGTTGCCGGCGCGGGCCGCCAGCAGTTTCTGCGCCAGGCATTCCCGCGCTGCCTGCCACAGCGTCAGCCCGCTCTCCCGCGCCTGCAGCCGCAGCAGGCCGACGGTCTTGTCGCCGATGGCCCGGACCGGCTTGTTGATCACGCGCTCCAGCGCGGCGTCGTCATTGGGGTTGTGCAGCAGGCGCAGGTAGGCCAGGGCATCCTTGACCTCGGTGCGTTCAAAGAAGCGCTGCCCGCCATAGACCCGGTAGGGGATGTTTTTGCGCAGCAGGTGTTCTTCGAACAGGCGGGACTGGGCCGTGGTGCGGTAGAGGATGGCGCACTGGTCAGCCCGCCGCCCGCCGTCGATCCACTGTTCGATCTGTTCCGTCACGTAACGCGCTTCGTCCTGCTCGTTGAAGGCGGCGTAAAGCGATATGGCCTGTCCTTTCTCCCCGGCCGTCCACAGGTTCTTGCCCATGCGCGAGGCGTTGTTGCGTATCAGTGCATTGGCGGCGTCCAGTATCGTGCCGGTCGAGCGGTAATTCTGCTCCAGGCGGATGGTATGCACGCCCGGGAAATCGTTGACGAAGTGCTGCACGTTCTCCACTTTCGCGCCGCGCCAGCCGTAGATCGACTGGTCGTCGTCGCCGACGACGAACACTTTGCCGCTGTTGCCCGCGAGCATGCGCAGCCAGGCGTACTGGATCGCGTTGGTGTCCTGGAATTCGTCGATCAGCAGGTGCCGCAGCCGGTTGCGGTAATGCTCGAGCAAGGCCGGGTTTTCCAGCCACAGTTCGTGCGCGCGCAGCAGCAGTTCGGCGAAATCGACCAGGCCGCCGCGCCGACAGTGGTCCTGGTAGCGCCGGTACACCTGGACCCAGGTCGCCGTGACCGGGTGATCGAGGTGCTCGATGTGATCGGGCCGCTGGCCCTCGTCTTTGCGCGCGTTGATGAACCACTGCGCCTGGCGCGCCGGCCAGTGTGCTTCGTCCATGCCGTCGTCACGGATGATGCGCCGCAGCAGGCGCTGCTGGTCCTCCGAGTCGATGATCTGGAACGTCTCGGGCAGGCCGGCTTCTTTCCAGTGCATGCGCAGCAAGCGGTGAGCGATGCCGTGGAAAGTGCCGATCCACAGCGGCCGGGTCGAAACCTGGAGCAGCCTGCCGGCGCGTTCACGCATTTCGCCGGCGGCCTTGTTGGTAAAGGTCACGGCCAGGACGCCCAGCGGTGACACGTGGTTCACCTGGATCAGCCAGGCCAGGCGGTGGATCAGGACGCGCGTTTTGCCGCTGCCGGCGCCGGCCAGCACGAGCACGTGTTCGTCACCGGCGCTGACCGCGTCACGCTGCGCTTCGTTCAGTTCTTCCAGGAGATGGGAGACATCCATCCCTCAAGCGTTACCCTGTTCGCGATCGACGGCTTTCTGACCGATATCGCTGCGCGTGAAGGCGCCTTCCCAATGGATCCGCTCGCACGCGGCGTAGGCTTCCGCCTGGGCGCGCGTGACGTTATCGCCCAGGGCGCAGACGCACAGCACGCGGCCGCCGGACGTGACGACGCCGTTCTCGTCCAGGGCGGTTCCGGCGTGAAATACCTTCACGTGGTCCGGAAAGTCGCTGTCGAGGCCATGGATCGGGTGTCCTTTCGAGTAGCTGCCGGGGTAGCCGCCGGCCGCCATCACGACGCCCAGGCAGGCGCGCGGGTCCCAGCTTGCCGTGTGCCGGTCCAGTTCGCCGCGAACGGCAGCCAGGCAGAGTTCGGTCAGGTCGGACTGCAGGCGCATCAGGATCGGCTGGGTTTCGGGGTCGCCGAAACGAACGTTGTATTCAAGCACCCGGGGATCGCCGTCGGGTGAAATCATCAGGCCGGCGTAAAGGAAACCCGTGAACGGAGCGCCGTCGGCGGCCATGCCCTCGATCGTTGGCAGGATGACCTCATCCATCACGCGCCGGTGCATTGCGTCGGTCACGACCGGCGCCGGCGTATAGGCGCCCATGCCGCCGGTGTTCGGCCCGGTGTCTCCATCGCCGACCGGCTTGTGATCCTGCGAGGTGGCGAGCGGCAGCACGTGCGTTCCGTCCGCCATGACGATGAAGCTGGCTTCCTCGCCCACCAGGAACTCTTCGATCACCACCCGGTGCCCGGCATCGCCAAAGGCGTTGCCGGCCAGCATGCCGTTGACGGCGGCCTCCGCCTCTGCCGTGGTATGGGCGATAATCACGCCCTTGCCGGCGGCCAGGCCATCGGCCTTGACCACGATCGGCGCGCCCTTCTCGCGAATGAAAGCGACCGCCTCGTCGACATCCGTGAACTTGCCGTAAGCGGCGGTCGGGATGCCGTGCCGGGCCATGAAATCCTTGGCAAAGGACTTGGAGCCTTCAAGCCGCGCCGCGGCGGCGGTCGGGCCGAAGCAGGGAATTCCGCCCGCTTCGAAGCGGTCGACGATGCCGTTGACCAGCGGGTCTTCAGGTCCGGCGATGGCCAGGCCGACGCCTCGCTCCTGCGCAAAACCGAGCAGGCCGTCCAGGTCTCCGGCGGAAAGCGGGACATTCTCGATACCGGGTTCAAAAGCCGTGCCCGCGTTTCCCGGCGCGACGTAGACGGTTTCCACCTTCTTCGATTTTGCCGCCTGCCATGCCAGCGCGTGCTCGCGGCCGCCGGAGCCTACTACCAAAACGTTCATTCTTCTTCCTCTGTTTTCCTACCCGTCATCCCGGTACGGGATCCCGGATATTTGCTGCGCAAATTCCGGGATGACGGCGTGTGTTGTTCCGGATGGCGCCGTTGCGATCAATGCCTGAAGTGGCGCATGCCGGTGAATACCATCGCGATGCCGTGCTCGTTGGCGGCGGCGATCACCTCGTCGTCGCGCATCGAGCCGCCCGGCTCGATCACGGCCCGTATGCCGGCTCCGGCCGCCGTGTCGATGCCGTCGCGGAACGGGAAAAACGCATCCGAGGCCAGTACCGCGCCCTCGATCGGCAGGCCGGCGTCCTCCGCCTTCCAGCGGCCGATACGGGCCGAGTCGACACGGCTCATCTGGCCCGCGCCGACGCCGACGGTGCGGCCACCGGAGGCGTAGACGATGGCATTGGATTTCACCATGCGGGCGACTCTCCAGGCAAACATCAGGTCGCGCCATTGCGCATCGCTGGGCGCAAGCTCGGTGACGACCCGGCAGTCGTTCGGGCTGATCGGCCTGAGATCCGAGGTCTGGATCAGCAGGCCGGAGCCGATACGCCTGGATTCCTGCTGCGGAACGGCCGGAGCGGCCGTGATTTCCAGCACGCGCACGTTCGGTTTCGACCGCAGCGCCTCGAGGGCGGCGGCCTCGTAACCCGTGGCGATCAGGACTTCGACAAACTGCCGGTCGATGATCGCCTGCGCGGTGGCCCCATCCAGCACCCGGTTGAAAGCGATAATGCCGCCGAAAGCCGACGTCGGGTCGGTGGCGAATGCCCGCTCGTACGCTTCGCCGCAGGTTCCCGCAACCGCGGCGCCGCAGGGGTTGGCGTGCTTGATGATCGCGCAGGCCGTTTCATCGAACTGGCGCACGCATTCCCAGGCCGCATCCGCATCGCCGATATTGTTGTAACTGAGTTCCTTGCCCTGGTGCTGCCGCGCGGTGGCGAGGCTGCCGGGCGCAGGGTGAAGATCGCGGTACCAGGCTGCTTGCTGGTGCGGGTTTTCGCCGTAGCGCAGATCGGCGACCTTGACGAAACAGCTGTTTGCCTGGGACGGGAAATCGGATACTGCACCGTCTTCGCTGCGGGCCGAAAGGTAGTTGCTGATCGCGTCGTCGTACTGGGCGACGCGGTTGAACGCCGCGACGGCCAGTTCATAACGGGTTTTGCGGTCAATGCGGCCATCGCCGGCCTGCAGGCGTTGAAGAACCATTTCGTACTGGTCAGGACTGGTAACGACCGCGACGGCGTCGAAGTTCTTTGCGGCCGAGCGAACCATCGCCGGGCCGCCGATATCGATGTTTTCAATGGCGTCCTCGAAACTGCAGTCTTCCCGGGCAGTGACCTGCTCGAAGGGATAGAGGTTGATGACGGCCATGTCGATTCGCGGGATGCCCTGTTCTCTCATCACTGCCTCATCCACGCCGGCACGCCCGAGCAGTCCGCCGTGGACCCTGGGGTGCAGGGTTTTGACGCGGCCGCCCATGATCTCGGGGAAACCCGTGAAGTCGGAGACTTCCGTAACCGGCAGGCCGGCCTCGGCCAGCGCCTTTGCCGTGCCCCCGGTGCTGAGCAGGCCGTAGCCGAACGCCGCGAGGCGCGAGGCGAAATCGATGATGCCGGTCTTGTCGGAAACGCTGATCAGCGCGAGCGCGCCGTGGCTTTCGTTGTTCTCGTTCATTTTTTACTTGCTGCCTGGAGTGATGTCGTAGTGCTTGATCTTGGAGCGCAGCGTATTGCGCGTCATGCCCAGGATGCGGGCAGCCCGCGACTGGTTGCCGCCGGTGTGTTTCAGCACTTCTTCGATCAGGGGCGGCTCGACCTGCGACATCAGGGTTCGGTAGAGGTTGTCCGGCTGGGATCCGCCCATGTCGACAAGGTAACGCTGAATAGCGCGTTGAACGTATTTTCGCAGGGGGGTCGCCCGGTCCGTTGCCGCAACGGCTGCTGGCGTTTTCGCAGTGCTCATGAAGTCAGGTTCGTCGAACGTGATCGGACTGAAACAGAGATCAACCCTACCACAACCTGCATGGCGAAGGTCAGTGGAATTTGAGCTCGAATCCCACCGCTTGCTCGCCGGGATCTTCGAGTTCGAGGCTTAGAGGCAGGTAGGCCTGGGACGCGAACATCGGGGTGTCTCCCGGGGGCATCGCGAGGTATTCCCCGGCCTCGAAGCGGCGGGCCGAAACGCGGGCGCCCTCGCTGTCGTTCAGGATCACTTCGATGGCCGGGTACGGCTGCGCCTGCGCGGCGCGGTTGACCAGCGTCGCCCGCAGGCGCAGAACGCCGGGGCGGGCCGGGTCATTCGTCAGTTCCCGGCTGACCAGGTGAATCCGGTCGAGGTCACGAAATTCCGCGGCCGGCGCCGGCTTTTTCAGGCCCACCCGGACCAGCGCCGATTCCACTTCTTTTTTTTCAAGGACCGGCTGCCCGGCGAACTCGGCCACGTTGAAAATGATGATCGCGCCAACCAGCACGCCGCCCGCCAGCCAGGCTGCGCGCAGCACGATGCGGGACAACAGGGAAGGGGTTCGGGGTGAAACGGCCGCGTGGTCCGCCGCCGGCTCGGACCCGGGGTCGTAACGGGCCTGGCGGGCCTGTTCCAGGTCGAGTTCGAAGCCAAGCACGGGCATCGTGCCCGGCTGGGCCCCCGCCTGGCCGGCCTGCGGCCAATCATCAAAGAGCGCGTCGAGCGCGTTGGAGACCTTGTCGCACTTGCTGCAGCGATACTTTCCGCCGTGGCGCGCCAGGAGCGCGGCGTTCACGGGGTGAACCGTCGAGCAGCCGGGGCAGCGAGTGAACATTCACTCCCCCCCGGTCAACCCGGGTTTTCCTCGGAGTACTTTTCGAGCAGGGCGCGGTAGCGGTCGAGCGTCTTCAGGAACTCGGCGCGGATCCGGTCTTCACGCCGGTCCAGGCCCGCGATTTCGCGATTGACCTGGTCCAGCTGCGACTTGATTTCTTTCATCCGGCGCTTGTCCTCTGTGCTGACCGCGTTTCCGGCGCGCTGTTTATTGGCCGCAACACGCAAATGGTCCCGGTAGGATTTTTTGGCGCTGTCGCGGGAACCCTCGAGCAGCCCCCGGTCGTAGTTGAGCTGCCGGATTTCGACGTTCATGGCGTCGACGATTTCCTGTTCGGAATCGAAGCGCAGCAGAAGCAGGTTGTCCATGCGCGCCTGTTTCTCGGTTTCGGAGTAGAGCGGCTTGGGCCTCGGCAGGCCGGAAGCATCGCGGGGCAGGCTGCCGGCTTCGGCGGCTTTGATTTCCTCTTCGGTTTTCTCGGGCTTTTCCTGCTCGGGGGTCAGCTTCAGGTTTTCGTCGAGCACGATGCCCTGCTGGTTGAGTACGTCGTGACCGGAATCTACATGGTCCGGCGGCAGGCTCTCGGTATAGTGGACGTTGCCGTCCTTGTCGACCCAGCGGTAAACCTTCTGGGCTTGAATGCCCGTTACGACGAGCAGCGTGGCGAGCAGGGCCACGAGTTGTTCAGTTCTGAATTCCATAACGGTCCCTGTATGTTTTGATGGCATCGAGGTCGATGCCGGGTGTGTCGCTGGCCGAGAGGAACAGGATCAGGTCGTCGAGCCCGGCGATCGACAGGCAGGCAATGCCCTGTTCTTCACGGACTTCCTGCGCCGCCGAGCGGCTTCCGGTGCCCCGTTCCTGGCGGTCGAGTGCAATCACGATTCCGGCAACCTGCGCAGCAGAGGCTTGAATGAGCGCGATGGACTCGCGCACCGATGTGCCGGCCGAGATGACGTCATCAATGATCAGCACCCGGCCGTGCAGCGGGGCGCCGACGATGATCCCGCCCTCGCCGTGCTCCTTGGTTTCCTTACGGTTGAAAGCATAATCGACGTTCAGCGCGTGCCTCTGGTGCAGGGCCATGGCGGTTGCGGCAGCCAGTGGAATGCCCTTGTACGCCGGACCGAAAAGCATGTCGAATTCCAGGCCGGAGTCGACGATCGCGTCGGCGTAGCAGGCGGCCAGCCCGGCCAGCGACGCGCCGTCATCGAATCCGCCGGCATTGAAGAAATAGGGGCTGATCCGGCCTGACTTCAGCGTGAAGCTGCCGAATTTCAGGTTGCCCTTGTGCAGGGCGAGTTCAAAGAATCGTTTTGTATGGTCTTGCATTGCAGAATCCATTCATGGCAACGCGCCCGCTGCTGCGGACCGGCGGTTCATGCTCAATTATGCCAAAAAAGTACGGTTGATTTTGTTATTCTGGCCGCCGTTCCGATTCACCCCGAGGAGTCCCCCAGGCATGCGGATCATTACGCTGAACGCCAATGGCATTCGAGCCGCCGCGAGGAAAGGCTTTTTCGATTGGCTGCAGCGCCAGGACGCCGATTTTGTCTGCTTGCAGGAAACGAAAGCCCAGCTGCCACAGCTTTCCGCCCCGCAGTTCCATCCCGAGGGCTACCACGTTTACTACCATGACGCGCTGCGCAAGGGTTACAGTGGCGTCGCGCTATACAGCCGCCACGAGCCGGAGCGCGTGCAGCACGGACTTGGCTGGCCAATGATGGATGACGAGGGGCGCTGGCTGCAGGTCGATGTCGGCAACCTCAGCGTGGTATCGCTTTACCTGCCGTCCGGCTCTTCGAAAGAGGAGCGCCAGCAGGTGAAGTACGAGTGCATGGATTACCTGCGCCCGCGGCTGGAGGAATGGGCCCGTTCGGGGCGTGACTGGGTCATCTGCGGGGACTGGAACATCGCCCATCGAAAAATCGATATCAAGAACTGGCGCGGCAACCTGAAGAACTCGGGTTTCCTGCCCGAGGAGCGCGCATGGATGAGCACGGTCTTCGGCGAGGCCGGCCTGGTCGACGCGTTCCGCCGGGTCGATCCGCGGGAGGAACGCTATACCTGGTGGTCGAACCGCGGACGCGCCTGGGACAACAACACGGGCTGGCGTATCGACTACCAGGTCACGACGCCCGGCCTGGCCGACCGTGCGAGGTCGGCCGAAATCTACCGGGATGAGCGGTTTTCGGACCATGCGCCGCTGATCATGGACTACGATTACACGCCGGACGGCAAAGGCTGAGTCGTTGACTGCACAGCAGCGCGACTGGAAGGAGATTCTGTTCAACCGCAGGATGGTGACCTGCGTGTTCCTCGGCTTCACGTCGGGCATGCCGCTGTTCGTTCTGTTCCAGCTGGTCCCGGCCTGGCTGCGCAGCAGCGGCGTGGACCTGGCCACGATCGGCCTGTTCGCGCTGGTTTCGCTGCCGTACACCTGGAAGTTCCTGTGGTCGCCGCTGATGGATCGCTTTTGCCCGCCGTTCCTGGGGCGCCGCCGCGGCTGGGCGCTGATCACGCAGCTGGCACTGCTGGGGGCCATTGGTATGCTCGGCCATTTCGAGCCGGAGCAGTCGTTGCGCGCGATCGTCGTCCTGGTATTCCTGGTGGCGCTGTTCTCGGCCAGCCAGGATATCGTCATCGACGCATACCGGCGGGAATTGCTGGACGATGACGAACTCGGTACCGGCACGTCGATCTTCATCAATGCCTACCGCCTGTCGTCACTCGTGCCGGGTTCCCTGTCGCTGATCCTGTCCGACCTGATGCCATGGAGCGTGGTTTACTGGATCACGGCCGCTTTCATGCTGGTGGGTGTGCTGACTTCGCTGGTGGTGCGCGAGGTCAGCAGCGACGAGCTCGCACCCCACAGCCTGCGCGAGGCGGTGATCGAACCGTTTCGCGAGTTCTTTCAGCGCGGCGGAATCGGGGCCGGCCTGGCGATTCTCGCGTTCATGTTCCTGTACAAGCTGGGCGACAACATGGCCACCGCGCTGGCCACCCCTTTTTACCTCGACATGGGGTTCAGCCGCACCGAGATCGGATCGATCGCCAAGGTCGCGGCGTTGTGGGCCTCCATCGCGGGTTCGATTATCGGCGGGGCGGTGATGCTGAAACTGAGCATCAACAAGTCGCTGTGGATATTCGGTGTGGTGCAGATGATCACGATACTGGGATTCGCCTGGCTCAGCGTCGTCGGGCATGATCCCTACCTGCTGTTCGCGGTTGTGAGTGCGGAGTATCTCGGAGTGGGCCTGGGAACGGTCGCCCTGACCGCCTACATGGCCCGGGAGACCAGCCGGGCTTTCACGGCGACGCAGTTTGCCCTGTTTTCGAGCCTGATCGCCGTGCCGCGAACGTTTGCGAACGCGAGCACGGGTTTCCTGATCGAAGCGATGGGCTATACCGCCTTTTTCCTGCTCTGCACCGCACTCGCTGTGCCGGGCATGCTGATGCTGTTTAAAGCGGCGCCCTGGTCGCGGGACTAGTACCTGTTAACACTAGCCTTCGTTTTCGCCGGCCGGATCGCTGTCTTCCTCGGCGTTTTCCTTCGAATCTTCAGCAACGCCGGCTTTCTTGTCCAGGTCGCGGGACAGTTGCCACATGTTCGGCGCGGCGGCCGCTTTGCCCCGCTTTTGAACGCTCATGGCCGTGTTCGGCTGCTGTGCCTGTTCCGCCTGCTGCTGATCGGTTTCGGTGGCCGGGGCGTCGTCGTTTGAAACGACCTGGTCGCCTTCGGACGCGGATTCGGAGCAGGCGCTGACAGAAATAGCCGCGATCAGCACCAGGCTTGTGAGTAATTTTTGCATGGGGTTTTCTCCAACCGGTATTTGCCGATTATCGTGGTGAGACCGCATCGGTGATGGGTCGTTCTTCGTTGCGAATCTATGACCGCGCCGGGCCGGCAGGGTTCAGTATCGTCCGCGCGCCTCGAAACCGAAAGGAATCAGGGCCAGGCGGGTCATTTTCAGGTGCTGGACGGCAATGGGGATGCCGATGATCGTGATGCCGAAAAACAGGGCCAACACGAGGTGGGCCAGCGCCAGTTCAAGACCCGGCAGAAGAATCCAGATGATGTTCATGACGATCGAGACACAGCCCCCGGGCGGCTCCTTCTCCCGGACTTCCCGGCCAAAGGGCGCCGCGGCGAGCCCCGCCAGCTTGAAACACTGCACACCGAAGGGAATGCCGATGATCGTGATGCACAGCAGCAGCGAGCCGAGCAGGTAACCGATCACGATCAGGAAACCGCCGAAGACCAGCCAGATGATGTTCAGAAGCAGGTTCATGTGTTCTTTTACCTTCGGATCGCCCGGTTCAATTCTGCTCAGCATACAGCGTAGCGGATTCCATGCGACTCAACTGCGTCAGCATGGGCGCGGCATGCGCCTGGAATTTTTCCAGCAACTCGGCTTGAAGCGGCTCAACCTTGGGCAGCGGAACGGTCCGCGGGTTACGGTGCACGCCGTTGACCACGAATTCGTAGTGCAGGTGGGGGCCGGTCGCCAGCCCGGTCGAACCGACCGTTCCGATGGTCTGGCCCTGTTTCACTTTCTGCCCCTTCCTGACCGTGCGCTTGGTGAAATGCAGGTACTTGGTCACGATACTGCCCGCGTGCTTGATGAACACGTGGTGGCCGTTGTTTCTGTCGTAGGCCGAGCGGGTGACCGTGCCGTCGCCCGCCGCGTAGACCGGGGTGCCCGGCGGAGCGCGGTAGTCGATGCCCCGGTGGGGACGCACGGTTTTCAGGACCGGGTGCCGGCGTTGCGGATTGAAACTGGAACTGATGTAGGAAAAATTCAGCGGCGCGCGCAGGAAGGCTTTGCGCATGTTGCGGCCGTCCGGGGCGAAATAGTCCGCGACCTCACCCTCTTCGAACCATACCGCCTGGAAACGCTCGCCCTGGTTGATGAAGGTCGCGGCAAGGATGCGGCCGTCGCGCAGGAATTCACCCTCGCGGTACAGCTTCTCGTACACCAGCATGAAGCGGTCGCCTTGGCGAATGTCGAGTACGAAATCGATGTCCCAGCCAAAGATATTGGCCAGTTTCATGATCATCGCGTCGCTGAGGCCGGCGGCTTTGCCGGCCAGGAACAGCGAGGAGTCGATTACGCCCTCGGTTTCGGTGATTTCTGCGATGATTTCGCGTTCCAGGATGTTCGCCTGCAGTTCTTCAGCGCGGTTCTCGACGACCAGGTAGCGGGCCTCGTCCAGGGGGTAACGCATGACTTCAAGTTCGCCCTCTGCCCCGCGCCGGAACTCGAAAACGTCGCCGGGACGGATTTTCACCAGCCCGGCGGTGTCGTCATTCAGGGCCAAAACCCGGTGCAGCAGAGCGATACTGAAGCCTTCCTGCCTGAATATCCCGTCGAGCGTCTGCCCGTTGCGGACGGTCACGGAGTCCCAGGGTTCTTCGTCCGGCACTAACGCCGGAAGCGGGCCGGTTTCTTCGTCCGGGGCGGGCGCCGTCAGTTCCCGGTCGGGAATGGCCAGGTCCACGGTGCGGGACGTATCGGAACCGGGTTCCGTGCCGCTGCGCTCGAACACACCGATCAGCAGGCCGGCCAGGACCAGGGTCGCGCCGAACACGGCCAGGCGTCGCCGGGTCAGAAGCGGTTTGTGGCGCTTGTCTCGTGCAAAGGCGGTAGCGATAAAACCGGGAAAATCCATGAAGGCATTCGACCGTAAAGCAGCATGCCGGTTCAGGCGGTGCTTACATTACTTGGAGGCCATGCTTCGGTCAATCGCC
>JAZBPJ010000160.1:0-28135 GCA_036351575.1 Lysobacterales bacterium
ACTTGCCTGCGTCCAGGTGGGCGGCGAGTTCGGTGATCCGGTCGCCGAGTTCGGCGACGGTGCGGTTGTTTTGCATTCGTTGAACGAGGGTTGACGTTCCGGAGTTGTCGCTCATGTTTTTACCACTGAATTATACTGTATAAGTATACAGCAAAATGGGTCGAGATACACCTTAATTATGTTTATAAACAACGAAATAGATGGTTTTTATAAAATGTCGGTTTTGCAGGCGTCAGCCTCGAAGAGGTGGTTTTTATTGCATATAAGCAAGGAACTACTATCATTTGGAACGGTCACTGAACTGAGTCATTTTCATACGAGCGGATGAAATACCTGGTATTCATACTTGTCCTGATCATCGCCATGCCGACCGCGCAGGCCGGCGTGTGCGGCATGGGCGAGAATGAAAACGTCGTCGAGCAGACCGCGGCCAATGGCCACGACTGTTGCCCGGTCGAGACGGCCGACTCGGTCGAAACGGAACCCCCCTGCGAGGACGGCGGTCATTGCAGCGGTTGCTGCACGGCCTTCAGCGCCGTTGCCGTGGCGTCCACCATTCTGATGCACAAGCGGCCCGACGGGGTATTCAAAGCGCCGCTCTCTTCACTTCTGTCGAGTCACTCGGCGCCGCCGTTCAGGCCTCCCATTTCCTGATTCAAGACTGATCTCGTATACCGCCTGCTGCTTTCGGGCGGGTGCACGCGCCCGGTTTGGTTCCGGGCCTGGCTGTTTTGAAAACGGAATAGTGAAATGAAAACGAACAAGCTGGCCGTGTTTGCGGCCGTGTTGACTGCGCTCCTGCTGGGTTACGTGCTGGGCGGCCTGTCGGGTCCGGGTGAAGTAACGACCGGTGAAACGGCGCCGGAACAACCCCTGGAGAAGGATGACAGCGACCCGGAGATTCTTTACTGGGTTGCGCCGATGGACCCGGATTACCGGCGCGACGGACCCGGCAAGTCGCCGATGGGCATGGACCTGGTGCCCGTGTATGCCGATCAGGGCCAGGGTGAAGCGGACGATGACGCCATTCGTATCGAACCGGCGGTCGAGCACAACATCGGTGTGCGCACCGGGGTCGTCCGCATGCGTCCTTTGTGGCGCCGGATCAGTGCAACCGGCTCCGTCGGCTTCGACGAGAACCGGGTCAGTCGACTGCATGTCCGGGCCGATGGGTGGGTCCAGGAGGTCCGGGTGAACGCCGTGGGGGACCGTGTCCGCAAGGGCGACCTGCTGTTCGAGTTCTACTCCCCCGAAATTCTCAATGCGCAGAAAGAATACCTGCTGGCGCGCGAGCACGGTGTCGGCGGCATGCAGCCGGCGGCGCGTGAGAAGCTGCTGGCCCTGGGCGTGGTTCCCGAAGAGATTGATGCGCTCGACCGGCGCGGGACCGCCTCGCGAACCATCCGCGTCGAAGCCCCGCAGGACGGCATCGTTACGGCTTTGAGCGCCCGGGAAGGCATGTACCTGCGCCCGGACACGGAGGTCATGGGCCTGGCGGACCTTTCGCGCGTCTGGATCCTGGCCGAAGTCTTTGAATCGCAGACGGACTGGGTGGCCCCGGGGCAAGCGGCCGAGGCGCGCCTGGCCTACATGCCGGGCGAAGTGTTCAGCGGCACGGTGGATCACGTTTACCCGGTGCTCGACCCGGAAACGCGGACGTTGCGCGTGCGCCTGGTGTTCGACAACCCGGGCGAACGGCTCAAGCCCAACATGTTCGCGGCCGTATCGATATTCGGCCGCACCCACCTGGATGCGCTGACGGTGCATCGCGACGCGCTGATCCGGGGCGCCGGCGAGGACCGTGTCATCGTGGCGCTGGGGGACGGGCGTTACCGGGCGCAGGAAGTCATGACGGGCATCGAGAGCGGCGAATGGATCGAGGTTATCGCCGGCTTGCGTGCCGGGGATCGTGTGGTCACTTCCGCGCAGTTCCTGATCGATTCCGAGGCCAGCCTGGCCGGGAGTTTTCGCCGGCTGGATGAGTATGAACACAGCCGCTCGCAGCAGGAGCCCGTAAACGTGTTCGGCGCGGGGGTCGTGGAAGAAATCGATCGTGCCTCGCGCCGCATGATGATTCGCCACGGTCCGATCGACAGCCTCGGCTGGCCTGGGATGACGATGCAGTTCGATGTCGGCGAGGCGGTCGATATGGACCGGGTCGGCGTCGGGCAGAACGTGCATTTCGCCATCGAGCCGGACGCGCAGGGCGTCTACCGGGTCACCATGATTCACCTGGTCGACAGCGACGAGGACAAGGTGGGAGGCGAAGAATCGAAGACCATGGACCATGGGGAGATGGATCACGGGGAGATGGATCACGGGGAGATGGATCACGGGGAGATGCAGCATGATTAACTCGGTCATTCGATGGTCGGTCGAGAATCGTGTACTGGTGCTGATGCTGGCCCTGGTGCTTGCCTTTGGCGGCATCCATGCCTGGCGCAATACGCCGGTCGACGCCATCCCCGATCTGTCCGACGTGCAGGTTATCGTCAAGACGGCCTACCCGGGGCAGGCGCCGCGGGTGGTCGAAGACCAGGTGACGTACCCCCTGAGCACGGCCATGCTCTCCGTGCCCGGCGCCAAAACGGTGCGCGGCTACTCGTTCTTCGGCGATTCCTACGTTTACGTCATCTTTGAAGACGGAACCGACCTGTACTGGGCGCGCTCCCGGGTGCTGGAGTACCTCAACCAGGTCTCCAGCCAGCTGCCGGAGGGTGTTTCACCCGTGCTGGGGCCGGACGCAACCGGAGTAGGTTGGATCTACCAGTACGCGCTGGTCGACCGCAGCGGCGGACACGACCTGTCGCAGCTTCGTTCCCTGCAAGACTGGTTTCTGAAGTTTGAGCTGCAAGCCATTGAAGGTGTTGCAGAAGTTGCGACCATTGGCGGCATGGTCCGGCAGTACCAGGTGATCGTCGATCCGGATGCGCTGCGCGCCTACGGGATACCGCTCACCCGTGTGCGGGACGCGGTCCGATCGGGAAACCGCGAGGTCGGTGGTTCGGTGATCGAAATGGCCGAAGCAGAGTACATGATCCGGGCGACCGGCTACCTTCAGTCCGTCGAGGACCTGGAGGCCGTTCCGCTGGGAATGAACGCGAACGGTGTTCCGCTCAGCCTGGCCAATGTCGCGGAAGTTCGGCTTGGGCCCCAGATGCGGCGGGGAATCGCGGAACTGGACGGCGAAGGCGAGGTCGTCGGCGGCATCGTCGTGATGCGGTTCGGTGAAAATGCCCGCGCCACGATCGACCGGGTCCGGCAGCGCCTGGAAGAATTGCGAGGCAGCCTTCCCGAGGGTGTCGAGATCGTCGAAACCTACGACCGCTCGGCGCTGATCGACCGTGCCGTGGAAACGCTTTCCCGCAAGTTGACGGAGGAAGTGATCGTGGTGGCACTGGTCTGCCTGCTGTTCCTCTTTCACGTGCGTTCCGCGCTGGTCATCGTCCTCAGCCTGCCGCTGGGTGTCCTGGCGGCGATATTGCTGATGAGGCTGCAGGGGCTGAACGCAAACATCATGTCGCTGGGCGGCATCGCGATCGCGATCGGCGCGATGGTCGACGCCGCCATCGTGATGATCGAAAACATGCACAAGCGAATGGAGCGCCCGGAGTACGATCCGCGGCGTCACTGGAAAGAAGTTGTCGCAGCCGCCGGTGAGGTCGGGCCGGCGTTGTTCCTTTCCCTGCTGATCATCACGCTCAGTTTTCTGCCCGTGTTCACGCTGCAGGCACAGGAGGGGCGGCTGTTCGCACCGCTCGCGTTCACCAAGACCTGGGCCATGGCTTCGGCCGCTGTGCTCTCCGTGACGCTGGTGCCGGTACTCATCGGTTATTTCGTGCGCGGACGGATCACGCCGGAACGGAAAAATCCCCTCAACCGCCTGTTGATCGCTGCGTACCGGCCGGTCATCGCGGCGGTCACCCGGTATCCGAAAACCGTCGTGCTGCTGGGCGTGGTGGTCCTGGCGACCGGTATCTGGCCGCTGCAGCGCCTGGGGTCGGAGTTCATGCCGGACCTGAACGAGGGCGACCTGATGTACATGCCGACCACCTTTCCCGGGATCTCGATCGGCAAGGCACAGGAACTGCTGCAGCAGACCGACAAGCTGATTCGTTCGGTTCCCGAGGTCGAGCGGGTGTTCGGAAAGATCGGCCGTGCCGATACAGCCACGGACCCGGCGCCGCTGACGATGATCGAGACGATCATCCGGCTCAAGCCGCGCGAGCAATGGCGTCCGGGAATGACCATCGGTGACATTCGCCGGGAACTCGACCGCGTCGTCGATATTCCCGGGCTGACCAATGCCTGGGTGTGGCCGATCAAGACCCGTATCGACATGCTGGCGACGGGCATCAAGACCCCGGTGGGAATCAAGGTCACGGGACCGGACCTGCGGGAGATCCAGTCGATCGGCGCCCGCGTGGAAACCCTGCTCAAGGATCTGCCCGGCACCGCGTCCGTGTACTCCGAACGCGTTGCAGGAGGCCGTTACGTGACCGTCGATATCCGGCGCGCGGAAGCCTCGCGCTACGGCTTGAACATCGACGATGTGCAGGACGTCGTGCGCACGGCCATTGGCGGCATGAACCTGACGGAGACCGTCGAGGGGCTGGAACGGTACCCGGTCAACCTGCGTTACCCGAGGGCGGTGCGCGACTCGCTGGAAAAGCTGAAGAACCTGCCGGTGGTGACGCCTCACGGCCAGCAGATTCCCTTGCGTGCCGTGGCCGATCTGCGCGTGGAGGACGGCGCCCCGATGATCAAGAGTGAAAACGCCCGGCCGACCGGCTGGGTGCTGGTCGATATCGATGGCATCGACGTGGGCCGTTACGTCGAGGATGCTCGAGCGGCGGTCGAGGGCCAACTCGAGCTGCCGGCCGGTTACTCGCTGTCCTGGTCCGGGCAATACGAGTACATGGAGCGGGCGCAGGAGCGCTTGCAGCTGGTCGTGCCGCTGACGCTGGTGGTCATCGTGATGCTCCTGTTCCTGAATTTCCGCAGTTTCGCCGACGTGCTGGTCATCCTCGGCACTCTGCCGATGGCCCTGGTGGGCGGTCTCTGGCTGCTGTATTTGCTCGATTACAACCTCTCCGTTGCGGTCGGTGTCGGCCTGATCGCGCTCGCCGGTGTCGCGGCTGAGCTTGGCGTCGTCATGCTGACGTACCTGCAGCTTGCCTGGCGCGGGCAGTGCCGGGCTTGCCGTGCTGAAGGGCGCGAGCCGGGCCTGCCCGAGATCGAGGCGGCGGTTATCGAAGGAGCGTTGCGCCGCGCGCGGCCGATCGTCATGACGGTTGCGACGATCTTTGCGGGATTACTGCCAATCCTGATGGGTGGGGGTACGGGGGCGGAGGTGATGCAGCGCGTCGCGGCGCCCATGGTGGGCGGCATGGCCAGCGCCTGCGTCCTGGCGCTCGTCCTACTCCCTGCAGTCTGGGTGCTGAGGCTGCGTGCGCACGTCTCACGCACGGTTCCGGTTTAAAAAAAATGGGGTCAGAGTAGGGGGAACCTACTCTGACCCCGGTTTTGTTTTTGCGGTTAATCCGTCGTTCGGATCACGACTGAGGAAACAGGGTTTCCATGATTACCGTGTTGCCTTCCAGAACGTCGATCTGCTGACCGCGCGGATCGAAGTCGAGAAGCACCTTGCCCGGCTCGACCGGGTTTCTGAACTCCAGTTCACCCTCGACGGAGCCGTCCTGCAGCTGGATGACTTTAATGGTTCCGACGGTGTTGCCGCCGATGCGAAGCGTGTAGCTGCCAACCGGCACATCTTCGATTTCAACCGAGAAGTCGGTCCTGTCGTCGCGCGGTTCCAGCTTGGCATCGCCGGACGCGAGCGGGTAAACACCCGTATTGGTGAGTTCGACCTCGATGTCGAGCGTTCCAAAGTCCAGGTCGCCGCCGTTGTCGTCGCCGCCGTTGTCGTCACCGCCATTGTCGTCGCCGCCATTGTCGTCGCCGCCGCCAAAGCTCGCATCGCCGGACGTCAGCACGGCTCCCTGGCTGTCGTGTACCTCGACAACCTGTCCGCGCGGATCGAAGGTCAGCAGGACTTTTCCGGCTTCGACCGGGCTGCGGAACTCCGTTTCTCCGACGCCGAGTGAAACAACGAGCTCACCACGGTCGACGCCGCCGACGAGGATGCGATAGCTGCCGTCCGCGAGGTCTTCCGCCTCGACTGAAAACTCGGTACGGTCGGCCCGTTCCTCAAAGTCCGCATGGCCGCTGGCGGTCAGGCCCTCGCGGGCAGGCGCGAGCGCGATGCGCTGTTCCGTCATCATGATATCGGATGGCGTATCGTCGGATATGCCGCCGCTGCAGGACGTATTGAACAGGTCGGTGAAGCGCTCGACCGGGAATGAACCCGATCCGATGCCCGTCAGCTGGGTCGTGAACGTGGCGACGCCTTCCGTGCAGGAGGAAAATTCCATTTCCAGCGTGCCGACCTCGACGACGCGATCGTTCCCTTCACTGTTGGGTTCCAGGAATCCGACCCCGCTGGCTTCGTACAGGACCATGTCGATGCGATCGCCGTTTACGGGACCGACCGCCAGGAACCAGGCGGAGTCCATGTCGTCATCGTAGGTGTACCAGTACGCCACGCCGACCTTGTCGCCGCTGTCCTGATCGATGATCTGCAGGTTGATGCCCTGGCTTTCGTGCTCGGGTTGGTCCCAGAGACCGGTGAAGCTGCGGGTGACGATGACATCCTGGGCGATCGCGCTGACGGGAAGCGCAAGGATCGCCAGGAGCAAGCCGAATATTCTCTTTTTCATGTATTTCTCCAAGTTTCAAAAATAATAATTCTATTAGCGTCCGGGCAATCCGGAACTGGTGTCGTCCGCGCCCCGGCTTGGTTCACGAAACGCATTCCTGGTGGACCAGGGTGAATGCTAGACAAACCCCGGGTCGCTTTCCGTGACAATGTCACCAAGCGGGCAGTCAGCCGGTTTCGGACAAACGGACCGGGTCCAGTATCGTGATCCGGCCGCGCCCGGTCCGAATGAGCCCACTGGTTTCCAGTGTTTTCAACTGGCGACTGACGACTTCACGGGCGGTGCCGACTTCCCGCGCCAATTGGTCGTGAGTGGTCTGCAGACTGCCGCTTGCATCCTGCCGCGAGAGCAGGAATACGGCGAGTCGCCGTTTCACGCTTTCCAGTACGACGTGTTCGAAACGCTGGGTGACCTGGGACAGCCGTTCACTCAGCCCGTTGAACACCATTTTTCGGAATTCGGGTGATTTTTCCAGGAGGCTTTCGAATTCTTTTGCGGGAATGACCCGTGCGCTGGTTTCCGAATCGGTGAACGCTTCGGCTGGATAGTGTCTGTGCCCGATGAGGCAGGTGGTGGTCAGCAGGCACATCTCTCCCTCATGAACCCGGTAAAGAACGACTTCCTTGCCTTCGGCGGAGCGGGCGAACACCGTGACGCTTCCGCCCGTGACCAACAGGAAATTCTCTGCAGCCTGTCCCTGGGAAAAAACGCACTGGCCGCCCTTGAGGTGAACTTCGGGGAACGTTTCGATCACTGAGGAGATCTGGTTTGGGGTCATGATTGGGTCCAGGTGTGATGAATTGGCCAACGGTTTAATTATAGTCAGGCAATTGCTGACGCGCTCAACGAGGCTGAGACATTCCGTGATAAAGCGTCCAGGCGCCGATCAGGATAAAACCGGCGCCGGCCAAAATGGTCATCGCCCGCGGGTTGATGACCTGGGAAAGCAGCGATCCGGCGGCAACGCCGATCGCGCTGGTCAGGATCAGCGCCGAGGCGGCGCCGAGAAACACGGTCCACTTGCTGACGTCCCTGTCGGTGGCGAACAGCATCGTGACCAGTTGCGTCTTGTCCGCCATCTCCGCGATGAATACGCTGGCAAATACCGTTACCAGGATTTTCCATTCCATTTGTCACTCTCCACTTCTGATTTACTGTGCCGGGAAACCGGGATTTTCGCCCCGAATGATGCCTGATTCACGATCTTAATCAAGGCATGTTGCGCGACGTGGTCCGATAATGGCCCGCGAACCCATACGTTCCATTCGAGGGCCCTGAGAAATGAACGAACCGCTGACGCTCAGCCGTTACAAAGGCGGCGATGCACCCGAACTCATCAGCGAAACGGTCGGCCAGCGCCTGGCGAAAACCGTCGAGCGGTTTCCCGAAAACGATGCGCTGATCGTGCGCCACCAGGGTATCCGCTGGAGCTACGCCGAGTACGCCGAAAGAATCGAGCGGCTGGCTACCGGCCTGCTGGCGCTTGGCATCGAGCCCGGTGATCGCGTCGGCATCTGGGCGCCGAACTGTTACGAGTGGTGCCTGACCCAGTTCGCCACCGCGCGTATCGGGGCGATCCTGGTCAACGTGAACCCGGCTTACCGCGTGTTCGAACTGGAGTATGCGCTGAACCGTTCCGGCTGCAAGGCCATCGTGACCGCTGAGTCGTTCAAGAGCAGCCGCTACGTCGAGATGCTGCAGGAACTGGCGCCGGAAATGGAAAACGCTGAGCCCGGCAGGCTGGATTCGAAAAAACTGCCGCACCTTCGGACCGTCATTCGCATGGGTGAGAAGAAGACCCCCGGAATGTTCAATTTTGCTGACGTATGCGACATGGGCGGGGAAGGCGAGCGCGCGCGGCTCGCTGAAATCGAAAGATCGCTGTCGCCGCATGACGTGATCAATATCCAGTTCACTTCCGGTACCACGGGCAGCCCGAAGGGCGCGGCGCTGACGCATTACAACATATTGAACAACGGCTTCCAGGTCGCGCAGGGCATGAAGTTCAGCGCCGAGGACCGGTTGGTGATTCCGGTGCCGATGTACCACTGCTTCGGCATGGTGCTGAGCAAGCTGGCCTGCGTCTCCACGGGCGCCACGGCGATCTTTCCTGCGGATGCCTTTGAGCCCCTGTCGGTGCTGGAAGCAGTCCAGGCGGAGCGTGCAACCGCCCTGCACGGGGTGCCGACGATGTTCATCGCCGAACTGGAGCACCCCGAATTCGATCGTTTCGACCTGTCGACGCTGCGCACCGGCATCATGGCCGGCGCACCGTGCCCCGTCGAGGTGATGAAGCAGGTCATCGAGCGGATGCACATGGCCGAGGTCCTGATCTGTTACGGGCAGACCGAATGCAGCCCGGTCAACCACATGACCCTGGCCGACGACCCCATAGAAAAGCGCGTCGAAACGGTCGGCCACGCGATTCCGCACATCGAGGTGAAACTCGTCGACGAGGACGGGGAAATCGTGCCGATCGGTCAGCCCGGCGATATCTGCGCGCGCGGTTATGCCGTGATGGAGGGGTACTGGGACGATCCGGAGAAAACGGCGGAGACCGTGGACAGCGAAGGATGGCTGCATTCGGGGGACCTGGGCGTCATGGACGAGGAGGGCTATGTCACGGTCGTCGGCCGGCTCAAGGACATGATCATTCGCGGCGGTGAGAACATCTATCCGCGGGAGATCGAGGAGTTCCTGTTCACGCATTCCGATATCCAGGATGCCACGGTGATCGGCGTGCCGGACGAAAAATTCGGCGAGGAAGTCTGCGCCTGGATCCAGTTGCGAGAGGGCGCCCGCCTGACCGAAGATGAAATCCGCGAGTTCTGCCGAAAAAATATTGCCTATTTCAAGGTTCCGCGGTACATCCGGCTGGTAAACGAGTTTCCCATGACCGTGACCGGCAAGATCCAGAAATTCAAGATGCGCGAGGCGATGGTCGAGGAGCTTGGACTCTGAGCGCGGACGCCGGGAACGGACCGGTACTTTCGGGGGCTGATTTCGGCCCGGAGTCATCGTAAACTGGCCCAAATGCTCGCCATACGAAATCCGCTGTCGCTGTTTGTCATCGCCATCCTGGTGATGCTGGGCGTTTTGCGAAGCTTTTCACCACCGTCACCGGTGGGCGCCGACGCACCCGATGTCGTGTTTTCCGCCGTTCGCGCCGAGGCCATACTGCGCGACCTGCTGCAGGACGGGTTGCCCCATGCGACCGGCACCCCCGAAAACGCCATCGTGCGTGACCGCGTGATTGCCCACCTCGAGGCGGCCGGCTACGAGCCCGAAGTGCAATCCCGTTTTCACTGCAACCCCGCGTTCGGCGCCTGCAGCCCGGTGGAAAACATCATCGCCGTCAAGCCGGGCACCGACGGTCAGAACGCGATTCTCGTCACCGCTCATTACGACAGCGTGTTTGCAGGGCCGGGCGCCGCCGACGATGGCGCCGGTGTTGCGGCAATTCTTGAAATAGCACGCATGCTGGCTGATTTTCCTCCTTTCATGAACGATGTCGTTTTCCTGGTCTCGGATTCAGAAGAAAACGGACTGATCGGCGCCAGTGCGTTTGCGGAACACCATCCGCTGTTTTCGCGCGTCCGTCTGGTTCTTAACCTGGAGGCCAGGGGGGTGACCGGGTCCAGCGCCATGTTTGAAACCGGCGAGGGCAACCGGCGGCTGATCCGGGTAATGTCGCAGAACACGGAACGCCCGAGCGCCAACTCGCTGGTCTACGAAATCTACAAGAACATGCCGAACGACACGGATTTTTCCGTTTACCGCGGCAAGGGCGTGCTCGGTCTCAATTATGCTTTCGTCGGTGGCGTCGCCCTGTATCACTCGCCGCTCGACGACATGGCGCACCTCGATATCGGCAGCATGCAGCACCACGGCGACAATACGTGGGCCATGATCGGCGCACTCGGAGACCGTGACCTCGTCAGGGTCGGTTCGCGCGAGGATGCCGGCTATATTGACCTGTTCTCGATGTCCCTCATCCATTACCCGGAGTCCATCACCACGGGCCTGTCGCTGTTTCTCGGCGTCTGGGTGATGATCGCCATCGGCGCCGCGTTTCGAAAGGAATTCCGCTACGGCCAGTTGCGCTGGGGGATTGTGCTGATTCCGCTGATGGCGGCGGTTCTCGTGCTGGGGGGTTACCTGCTTTCCTGGCCGCTGGGGCATTTCCGCGAGCTTCATCCGCTGGCACACCCGTTTCCCTGGCCGGGGATAATTGCGCTTGTGCTGATGGTGCTGTGCGTGATCTACACCGCGCTGAAGCTGTTTACCGGCCGCGTTTCGGCCTGCGCCTGGATGATCCTGGCCTGGCTGGCCGTTTTTATCGGCACCCTCGTGCTGTCGACGAAGCTGCCGACAGCCTCGCATATCGGCCTGATTCCAATGGCCGCGTTCGCGCTGGGTTCCATCGTGGACCTGTTCCGCAAGAAGTCGCCGGCGCCGCTCCTGATCGCTTCGGTATCCGGCTTCGCCGCAGCCGCTTACATTTCCTGGTATCACTTCTTCCTGCTCGGCACGCTGTTCAATTTTCAGCAGTCGATGGCCATGGCGGCAGCCCTGCTGCCCATGATCCTGGTCGCCATGCCGATGCTCCTGGCTTACGTGCGGCGCAGGGAGCTGGGCTGGCGTCCGGCGAAGTGGCTCGGCGGCGCGCTTGTGCTGGCCGTTGTCGTGCACCTGTTCCTGCCGGGCTTCACCGTCGACCGTCCGCGCGACATGACGCTGCAGTACGTGGAAACCGATGGCGAGGCGAACGGCTATATCGTGGCTGCTAGCCAGTATGGAACGCCCGACCGGGGCTGGGCGCGGGGACACGGCATGGAATCGACGGAAGTGAACTGGGGCCTTCGCGGACCGGCGCAGCGATTCGTTCGCGCAAGCGAGCGGCTGGATCTGCCGGCCGTGGGGCTGGAGCAGCGCGAATCGGTCATGGAAAACGGGAAGTGGCGCCGAACGCTGTCGCTGACCGTGCCCGCGAACACACCGGCGGTGTACCTGACATTGCCGCTGGACGCCCGGCTGGTCGAGGCGAAGATTGACGGCGTACTGGCGCTGGATCCGTCGCTGCCGACCAGGCGAGCGCGCTCCGCTTATCGCCTGCGCCTCATTGCGCCGCCGCCCGGGCCGATGACGGTGGAATTGACCCTGGAGCGGCCCGATCCGGTGCGTATCGAAGTCATGAGCTGGCGTGAACTGGCGCCCGGCCTGGCCGCGCCCTACCTGGCTGACTGGCCTGAAAACGCCCAGCCGATTTCCATCGGTCACCACGCCCGAAAAATCCAGCTGTTCGAGATCGATTGAGCCGGTGGCTGCTTTTGACCGACACCTTCGAGCGGCTTCCGCGTGCTGAAATACCGCGTCAATCCCGTTACCTGTGACGATTACCGCAGGCTGGCCGAACGGCGGCTGCCCCGTTTCCTGTTCGACTACATTGACGGCGCCGCCGGCCAGGAAATCTCGATGTCGCGCAATGTCGAGGAGTTTCGGCGGATTTGCCTGGAGCAGCGCGTGCTGCGCGATGTCGGCGACATCGACACCGGGGTCGACATGATGGGCGTGAACAGCGCCATGCCTGTCGTTCTCGGGCCGGTTGCGCTGGCGGGTATGTACCGCAGGCGGGGCGAGGCGCAGGCCGCCCGGGCCGCCGAGTCCGCAGGCGTGCCGTTCACCGCCGCGACGATGGGAATTTGCACGGTCGAGGAAGTGCAGGCGGCCTGCGGTGGAAATGCCTGGTTCCAGCTTTACATGCTGCGGGACCGCGGCATCGTTGAAGGCATTCTGCGGCGTGTGTCTGCTGCACGGGTTCCCGTGCTGGTGTTTACCGTGGACCTGCCCATGCTGGGCAAGCGTTACCGGGACGATCACAACGGCATGATGGCCGGCGGATTGCGGGGCGCGGCGGCAAAAATGCTCCAGCTGGCAAGCCGGCCGCGCTGGCTGTACGACGTCGGCTTGCGCGGAAAACCCCACGATTTCGGCAGCCTGCGCGGCGTGATCCGTGGCGTGCATGACCTGCAGGGCTTCAAGGATTTCATCGATTCCCAGTTCGATCCCACGGTGACCTGGGACGATATCCACTGGCTGCGCGAACGCTGGGCGGGACAACTGCTGATCAAGGGCGTGATGTGCGCCGGCGATGCGCGCGAGGCCGTCGCCTGCGGGGCGGACGGCGTGGTGGTCTCCAACCACGGCGGGCGGCAGCTCGACGGGGTCGCTTCGAGTATTTCCAGGCTTCCGGAGGTTGTCGAAGCGGTCGGCGATGATGCTGAAGTATACGTCGACAGCGGAATTCGCTGCGGCGCCGACGCGGTAAAGGCGGTCGCGCTGGGTGCGCGCGGCGTGATGATCGGGCGAAGCTGGGCGTTTCCGCTCGCCGCCCGCGGTGAACAGGGCGTTGCGGACACGCTGTCGGTGATGCGTCGTGAAATCGCCAATTCAATGGCATTGATGGGCGTGCGCCGCATGTCTGAACTCAATCCTTCGCTGGTCGATACACACGGCGTTTGCTGACGGCAGTCAGTTCGCGCCGGTCACCCACGTTCCGGCGTCGGTCGAAAAATTTCAGGGCTCGAAGCGTATAATGGCCAGGCGGACTCTTTCGCTGGCTGTCAGTCGCGGCCGCGCCCATCGACCGCGACGGGAGGTTCAATCATGCCTGCTTTCGCTCGGACCGGGATTTCGCTTTTAGCCCTAGTCATTACCGTTTTTTCCCTTGACGCCGCTGGCGCTGCGGGCCTGTGCAAATGGACGGACGAGAACGGGGTCGTTCATTACGCCGAAACCTGTCCCGAAGACAAGGACGCCCAGCTGGTAGAAATCGCACCGCCCCCTGATCCGGAACGTGTCGAGGAAGCAAAGCGGCGCGCGCAAGCCATGATCCAAGATCGCGAACTTCGGCAAGCCGGGCGACAGGCAGTGCAGCAGGACAAACAGGCGGTCCGATCACGCCCCGAAATTTCCCGCAGCGACAAGCTCAACAGCTGCGTCGAGGCCATGATGGATCTGCACAACCTGAGTGAAGGCGAGGCCATGTATTTCGACAAAGAAGGACGGCTTCACGACCAGTTTTCGATCCACTCCAAGTCCTATACCGGGGAAAGACGGTATATCGAAGATGATCAGCACAAAGCGCTGATCAGGCAGAAAGAGGAACTCGTTCAGGCCAACTGCGAGCAGTCCCGCGAAGCGATCATCGCCCGTATCGCGATGTTGGCCGAGCGCAGCGACAGCGAGATGTGCAACCGCTTGTACGAGCGTGTTCTGCAGGACAAGAAGTACGACCGCTGGACGGATATGCAGGAACTCCGGGGTATTGAAAAAACCGTTCTGGAAACCTGCAACTGAGCGAAACGACTGCAGAGCGTTTCGAAAAATCGCTTGAGGGCCACGGTGCCGTTCTCAGCGGTCTCTCATAAACACAGGACATGAAAAAGCCGGGCCGCTTTTGCAGCCCGGCTATTTCTCACTTCCGCGCCTGTCGAAGGCTCAGAAAGCGTACTTGGCGGAGAACTGGAAACGGTCCAGGTCGCCGTCAGCGCCGCTCTCGACTTCCCGGTTGGCGCGCATGTACTCGATGCCGAAGTCCATCTTCGGAACCGGCGAGTAAATCAGGTTCACGTGCAAGCTGCTCGCTTTCTTGGTCACGCCGGTGCCCGTGAGCTTAGTGTCGTTGTCGACCGTCAGGTAACCCAGGGTCACGTTGCTGCGCCACTTTTCGTTCCAGAAATGGCGGTAGGAACCGAAGATGCCGCTGGACTCGATCGCTTCCAGGCCGCCGTTGACGTCGACCACGGCGCCGTTGGCCGTGTTCAGGCCCATGTAACGGCCGAGGCCCTTGCCGGTACTGGCCATCCAGCGGAAATCATCTTTCTCGCCGATGCTGAACTTGCCGGACAGGCTGATACCGTAGCCGTTGGTCGAGTCGTCGACACCGGCGATGCAGCCGTCACAGGCCAGTTCGCGGAATATTCCGGCAACCGTGAAGCTGCCCCAGTCGCCGCTCATGTTATAGCGCGCAACGAGATCGGGCATCATGTTGCTGTCTCCGATCACGCGACCGCCGCCGCCGTAGGGCGTAATCGTGGTTTCCGAATTCTCTGCAGCGAACTGCCAGTTGCCCATCGTGTAACGGATCATCGGCTGGCGGCCGAAGATCGTGGATTCTGCCGGACCGACGAAATCCAGGTTTTCAGGCAGCGCGCCAACGTTGAAGAACGTCATCCAGGTCTGGCCGAACAGCCAATTGTTGTACGTAAAGAAGGCGTGCCGTATGCGCGGTGACCAGGAGCTGGAGACGCGCTCGTTGCCCTGTCCGCTGAGCAGGAAGTCCATCTCGATAAAGGCCCGGACCGTGGCTCCGTTATCCAGGTTGTGCGTGGAGTTGAAGTTGAGACGAGATTCCTTGGCGTGCATGTCGAAATAGCTTTGGCTCTTGCCGCCAACCGGCACGGTTCCCGGAATGTAGAAATCGCGTCCGGCACCGGTGGACGGACCTCCGCTGTACCTGCTGTAGATGACATCGGTCTTGACGTAACCGCCGAACTTGTAGGAGTGCTTGTGTTCCTGTTCGGCGACCGCCGCCCTGTGCTCGGCCAGCAGTTCTTCCATCTTTGCCTCGGCGACCGCTTCCGCCTGGGCCTCGATTTCCGCGGCGCTCGGGCCGGGGGCAGGGGCGGGCTCTTGCTGTTGCCGCAGCAACTGGCCGACAAGCGCCTCGAGCTCGGCGATGCGTGCTTCGAGTTCCTCGACGCGGTCCCCGTCCGCGAAAACGTTGCCCGTGCTGCAGCCCAGGGCGGCCGCCACGGACAGGCTGAGCAGTAATTTCTTGGTCGATTTCAGGGCCATTTGAGCCTCTCCCATTTGCTTGTGTGCCAGTGAATCATGCGAAATTTGATGCACACAAGGTATTAGCCTTTGGTCTAAAGCGGTCGCCCGCGAGAGTGGGCTGCCCGATGACTTCCTCATACTTTCGTATGGTAGCTTTGGCGGTCCTTAGCTGGGAGAATTTGGATCATGAACCGCTTGATTGCGCTGCAGGCCGAGACGGTGATCGTCGCTGACGACCACCCGTTGTTCCGTGCCGCGATCAAGGAGGCGCTCGAGGCGGACCAGGGCGAGACCCGGTTCCTGGAAGCGTCGTCGTTTGAGAGCCTGCAGAAACTGGTGGACGAGCAGCAGGAAGTGGACCTGGTGCTGCTTGACCTGCACATGCCGGGGGTCAGCGGTTTCGCCGGCCTCGTCTACCTGTGCAAGCGTTACCCCAGCGTACCCATCGTCATCATTTCCGCGAACGAGGACCCCGTCGTCATTCGCCGGGCCCTGGAGCACGGCGCCGCCGGGTTCATTCCCAAGTCTTCGGGCATAGAGACCATCACGCAGGCGATCGCGGCCGTCCTGATGGGCGAGATCTGGGTGCCGGAACAGATGGGCACGGCCCGTTCCGTTCAGAATACTTCAGAGCTGGAGATGGCGGAACGCATGTCGCAATTGACGCCGCAGCAGTTCAAAGTGCTGATGATGATGTCGCAGGGCCTGCTGAACAAGCAGATCGCTTTCGAGCTGGGTGTCTCCGAGGCGACCATCAAGGCGCACGTGACGGCGATCATGAACAAGCTGGGCGTCAGCAACCGCACGCAGGCGGTGGTCGCGGCCGGCAAACTGGCGGTAAACAACCCCAATACCAGGCTTTAGAAGCCCTGGCGGCCCGTTACATGTTTTTCATCGTGTTGGTCATCAATGCCCGCAGCGCGGCCGGCTTGATCGGTTTTCGCAGCAGTCCGTAACCGCGCTCCCGGACCGTTTCCTCCAGGTCCGGAGACCGGTCCGCGGTAATGATGATCGCGGGCAGCGGGGCGCCATTGAGTTCGTCCAGTTTTTGCATCACGTCCAGGCCGACCAGGCCGCCGCCCAGGTGGTGATCGACCAGCGCCAGGTCCGGCGCGCCGTATTCCTGCAGCCGGGCGATCGCCTGTTCCTGGTTTTCGGCCAGCATGACCTTGCAGCCCCAGCGGTCGAGCAGCAGGTTCATGCCTTCGAGGATATCCGGCTCGTTGTCCAGGCACAGGACCCGCAAGCCCTTCAGCCCGGCATGCTCGCCCTTGACCGCGACCGGCTGGCTTTGCCGCTCGAGGTTCTCTTCGGTCGCAATCGGCACGGTGATGGCGAAACGGCTGCCGCGCCCCGGCCGTGAACGCACCCCCATGGGGTGGTCGAGCATGCGTGCGATGCGCTCACAGATCGCCAGGCCCAGGCCGAGCCCCCGCTCATCGAGCTGCTCGGCGTAATCGAGTCGCTGGAACTCCTGGAAAATCGCCTCGGCATCGCTTTCAGCGATCCCGACGCCGGTGTCCCATACGCTGATTCGCAAGGTGTTTCCGCGCCGCTGGCAGCCCAGCAGGACACCGCCCGATTCGGTGTAGCGAATGGCGTTGGAAAGAAAGTTCTGCAGAATGCGGTAGAGCAGGGTCCGGTCGCTGTAAATGAAATGCGGGCATTCGCGGACGCGCAGCTGCAGGTTCTTGCCGGCGGCTATGGCCTTGAACCGGCGGCGCAGCTGCTCAAATATGTCAGCTGCTTCAATGGCCTCGGGTTCCGGTTCGTACATGCCCGAGTCCAGCTTGGAAATGTCCAGCAGGGCGCCGAGCAGTTCCTCTGCCGCCGTCAGGCTGCGGTCCACGCGCTTGACCAGGCGGGCCTGCTCGCTGTCTCCTTCGCCGCTCTGCTGGCGCAGAACCGAAGCGAACAGGCGCGCGGCGTTCATCGGCTGCAGCAGGTCGTGGCTGGCGGCCGCGAGGAAACGCGTTTTGCTGCGGTTGGCGCGTTCCGCCGTTTCCCGTGCTTCCTCCAGTTCGCGGATCGCTTCACGCAGTTCCCGGGTGCGCTGCTGAACGCGATGTTCCAGGGTCTCGTTGATGACCTGCAGTTCGTTTTCGATATCCTTGAAATGCGTGATGTCCGTGAACGTCGTCACGTAGCCGCCGCCGGGCAAAGGGTTTCCCTGGATTTCGATGACGCGGCCGTCCAGCCAGTCGCGCTCGAAACGGTACGGCTGCCGACCGCGCAGCAGGTTGAGTCGTTTCTGTACAGCGGCCTTGTTGTCGCCGCCCTCGATCAGGCCGCGGCGCGCATTGATTCGAATGAGTTCTTCGACGGGCTGCCCGAGATAAACCGTGTCGGCCGGGTAATCCATGAGTTCGATGTAGCTGCGGTTCCATCCGACCAGCCTCAGGTTCCGGTCGACCACCGCGACGCCCTGGGCCATGTTGTCCAGTGTGGATTCCAGCAATTCGCGGTTGAACTGAACGGCCTGCGAGGTTTTGTCAAGCAGTTCAAGCACGCCCTCCGGTCCGAGTCCACGGTGGTACAGCGCGGAGGCCAGAACGGTGCGGGCCGATGCAGAACCGATCGAACCGGCCAGTAGCCGTTCTCCGAACTGGACCGTGGCGGGTGTCGCGAGCGCGCCCGGGTCCGGTGCGCTCGTTTGCAGGTGTGTCCGGAGTGCTTCACGCGTGCGCTCGGCCCCGAGGAACTGCCCGATCGTGGTTTCGAGGTCCCCCAGCGTTATCATTCCGCCTTCTTCGTCACGCTTTCTGCTTTTCTGACGGTCGGCGGCCTCATGCCTGAACAGCAGCGAGACGAAAACAAGCATCGTGGCGTTGGCCGCGAGGGACCACGCAGCGCCCTCGTTGAATGAAACGGCCAGCAAACCCTCACGCGCGGCCCCGGTGAACGAGGGCAGCAGCAGGAACATGAACCAGGTTCCGACACCCGTGATCAGTCCGGCCAGGGCTCCGGCACGGTTGGCTCCGGACCAGTAGAGTCCGATCAGCATGGCGGGGGCGAACTGGGCTGCTGCTGAAAACGAAAGCAGCCCGATCTGCGCCAGAGGAACACCCGCCTCGATGGCCTGGTAATACAGGTAGGCGATCAGCGTGATCGTGAGGATGGATATCCGCCTGACGTTCAGAAGGGTGCGGGAGAGATCGGTTTCCCTGTGCTTGCCCAGCAGGCCGCTGCGCAGGAGCAGAGGCATAACGATGTCGTTGCTGACCATGATCGCCAGAGCGACGGTGGCCACGATGACCATGCCGGTTGCGGCGGAAAAACCGCCCAGGAAGGCGAGCACGGCCAGCCCGTCACGTTCGAACGCGAGCGGCAGCGCCAGCACGTAGCTGTCCGGGTGGATGTCCTGGCCGGCGAACTGCTCCAGCCCTGCCAGGGCGATCGGCACGGCGAAAACCGCGAAAACAGCGAGGTAGGCGGGAAACAGCCAGCGTGCGACCTGGATGTCACGGGGCTGCCTGAACTCGACGATGGCAACGTGAAACTGGCGCGGCAGGCACAGGATGGCGACCATCGCCAGCACCAGCTGCACCGCGAAACCTTCCGGCAGCCGCCACGGTGAAAACAGCTCCTGGTACTCGCGGTTCGCACGCACCGTGGCGGCGACATCACCAAAGCCGTCAAAAACGCCGAAGATTACAAACAGTCCAAGGGCAAGAAACGCCAGCAGCTTGACCAGCGACTCCAGTGCGATGGCCCACATCAGGCCGCGATGGTGTTCGCTGGCGTCCATGTTCCGGGTGCCGAAAAGGATGGCGAACAGCGCCAGCGCCAGCGCGATGTACAGCGCCAGGTTGGCGGGCAGTTCCATGCCGTCGCTCGCGGACTGCGTGATGACTTCCAGGCCGGTGTTGATGCCTTTCAGCTGCAAGGCGATATAGGGAACCGACCCGATCACGGCAGCGACCGTGACCAGTACAGCGATGGTATGGCTGCGGCCGTAACGAAATGCGATGTAGTCCGCAATGGACGTGATGCGCTGGTGCTGGGCGTCCAGGGCGATGCGACGCAAAACATCGGCGCCGAGGAGCATCATCAGGATGGGTCCGAGATAGATCGGCAGGTAGCCCCAGCCCGTCGTGGCGGCGCTTCCCACCGCGCCGTAGAACGTCCAGGACGTGCAGTAAACCGCCAGCGACAGTGCATAAATGACAGCCTGGATATTGCGGTGATCACGCGCGATGCGCATCCGGTCGCCGATCCACGCAACCGCGAACAGCAGGCCCATGTAAGCCAGCGCGGTCAGCATCAGGGACCAGGAATTGAGCATATGCAGTTACGTTATACGACTAAAGTAGGGGCGTGAAAAAATTGACCGCAACGTAACATAGCCATCGGGAAACTACCATTGGAGAGACCCCATGAGTGATAAAAGCGGTCAAGCTTATTGGCGCGCGAACCTGAAACTGATCATGCTCTGCCTGGTGGTCTGGTTCGTCGTGTCCTACCTGTTCGGAATCCTGCTCGTCGATCAGCTCAACGCGATCAGCATCGGCGGCTACCAGCTCGGTTTCTGGTTCGCCCAGCAGGGCTCCATTTACGTATTTGTCGTCCTGATCTTTTTCTATGCCTGGCGCATGAACAAGCTGGACCGGCAATTTGACGTTCACGAAGACTGAGGAGGTTGACAATGGATCTTCAAACAATGACCTACCTCGTCGTCGGCGCCACCTTTGCGCTGTACATCGGTATCGCGATCTGGTCGCGTGCCGGAACCACGGGCGAGTTCTACGTTGCCGGCGCCGGTGTTCACCCGGTCGCCAACGGCATGGCCACGGCGGCCGACTGGATGTCGGCGGCTTCGTTCATATCGATGGCCGGCCTCATCGCCTTTCTCGGTTACGACGCCTCGGTCTACCTGATGGGCTGGACCGGCGGCTACGTTTTGCTGGCCCTGCTGCTGGCGCCGTACCTGCGAAAGTTCGGCAAGTTCACCGTTCCGGAATTCGTCGGCGACCGTTTTTATTCCAAGGGCGCCCGGCTGGTGGCCGTGATCTGCCTGATCGTCGCTTCCATCACCTACGTTATTGGCCAGATGAAGGGCGTCGGTGTGGCTTTTGGCCGCTTCCTCGAAGTCGATTTCGAGGTTGGCGTGATGGTGGGTATGGCGATCGTATTCGTCTACGCGGTACTCGGCGGCATGAAGGGCATCACCTACACGCAGATCGCACAGTATTGCGTGCTGATTTTTGCTTACACCGTTCCGGCGGTTTTCATCTCGCTGAACCTGACCGGCAATCCCGTGCCGCAGCTCGGCCTGGGTAGTACGATGTCGGACGGTTCCGGTGTTCTGCTGCTGGACAAGCTGGACCAGGTCGTAACCGATCTCGGGTTCGCGGCGTACACCGCGCAGAAGGGCAGTACGCTCAACATGTTCCTGCTGACCCTGTCACTGATGATCGGAACGGCCGGATTGCCGCACGTGATCATTCGCTTTTTCACGGTGCCGAAAGTCGCCGATGCGCGCACGTCGGCCGGCTGGGCGCTGGTCTTCATCGCCATCCTGTACACGACGGCACCGGCGGTCGGCGCCATGGCGCGTCTGAACCTGATCGAGACCATCCAGACCGGTCCCGTGGGCGAAGAGACGGCCAACATCAAGATGAGCGATGTGCCGGACTGGATGAACAACTGGAAGACTACCGGTCTTCTCGACTGGGAAGACAAGAACGGCGATGGCCGCATCCAGTACTACAACGACGGTGACGCGGAGTTTGCCGCCAAAGCCGAATCCTTTGGCTGGACCGGAAACGAGATGACCAAGGTCGACCGCGACATCATGGTCCTGGCCAACCCGGAAATTGCCAATCTTCCCAACTGGGTGATTGCACTGGTCGCGGCGGGCGGTCTCGCTGCAGCGCTGTCGACGGCTGCAGGGTTGCTGCTGGCCATTTCCTCGGCCATTTCGCATGACCTGCTCAAGGGCATGATCGCGCCGGATATCTCGGAGAAGAAGGAACTTCTGGCCAGCCGTATCGCGATGGCGGGCGCCATCCTGGTTGCCGGCTACCTGGGCATGAATCCACCGGGCTTCGCGGCCCAGGTGGTGGCGCTGGCATTCGGCCTGGCGGCGTCGTCCATCTTCCCGGTCCTGATGATGGGCATCTTCAACAAGAACATGAACCGTGAAGGGGCGATCGTCGGCATGCTGGCAGGCCTCCTGTCCACGCTGATCTATATCTTCTGGTTCAAGGGCTGGTTCTTCATACCGGAAACCAACATGGCGCCGAACACGGCAGACCATTGGTTCCTGGGTATCTCGCCGGAGGCATTCGGTGCGGTTGGCGCACTGATCAACTTCGTCGTCGCCTGGGCGGTATCGAAGGTGACCGCCGCTCCGCCGGAAAACATCCAGCACCTGGTAGAGGACATCCGTGTTCCGAAGGGCGCATCCGCGGCCGTGGAGCATTGATCCCGATAAGCACTTTGAAAGAAACGGGGGCCGGTCTCACGATCGGCCCTTTTTTCTACTAGAATTCCCATATGCAAGATACCGCCACCGCCACTGAATTCCTGCGCAAGGTGCCGCCGTTCAATGCGCTCGAGACCAGAGACCTGGAAAAGGTGGCGGGACTTCTCGAGGCCGCCTATTACCCGCAGGACAGCAGGATATTCCAGTCCAGCCCGCCTCCCGGCCTGGGCATCATTCGCAAAGGCGCCGTGCGGCTGGTTGACGACGCCCGCAAGTTCCTTGACAAGCGGTCCGAGGGAGAGCTCTTCGGGCACAGCATCTACTTCCATGGCGAACTGAAGGCCTACACGGCCGAGGCGGAAGAGGACTGCCTGGTCTGGCACATCCAGCAGGAAGATTTCGTTGCGCTCTGTGATGCCCACCAGTCACTCGAGGACTATTTCTCGAGCCATCTACAGAAGCGTTTGAGCGCGGCTGCGGACCTGGTCACCACGCCGTCGAGCGTCAGGGATCTGTTAAAGCGGGATCCGGTCATTATCGAATGTGCCAACTCCATTCGCGAAGCGGCGCGGCGCATGAGCGATGAAAACGTTTCCAGCGTGCTCGTGATGAGGGATGGCCTGCTGGGCGGGATCGTGACCGACAAGGACCTGCGCCGGCGCGTCATTGCCGACGGCCGCGACACTTCGGGCCCGATTTGTGACGTCATGACCGAGCAGCCGATGTCCATCCCGGCGGATTCGAGCGTGGACGAGGCGCTGCTGGTGATGATGCGGGAAAACTGTCATCACCTCCCGGTGGTCGATGACGGCCGGCCGGTAGGCCTGGTCACGGCAGGCGATATTCTGCGTTCGCAGTCCGAGCATCCCCTGCGGCTTGTCCGCGACATCTATAAGCGTGACTCGATCGAAGAGCTGCTGGCCCTGAGCGAACGCCTTCCGTCCCTGTTCGAACGGATGGTCATCATGGGGCGCACGGTGAAGCAAATCGGGCGCATGGTGACCCATATCACGGACGCCTTTACGGTGCGCCTGATCCACCTGGCTGAAGAGCGTTACGGCAAGCCGCCGATGGATTACGCCTGGGTGGCGTTCGGATCGCAGGCCCGGGAGGAACAGACCGCGCGCACGGACCAGGACAACGGCCTGATACTGGAACGCGACCCCTCGAAGGAAGAATCGGAGTATTTCGCCAGCCTGGCGAATTTTGTCTGCGAGGGGCTCGACCGCCTGGGATACGTTTACTGCCCGGGCGAAGTCATGGCGTTGAACGTAAAATGGCGCGTATCGCTCGAGCAGTGGAAGAAACATTTCGACGGCTGGATCGATGAGCCGGTTCCCAAGTCAGTCATGTTCAGCAGCATCTTTTTTGACATGCGCTGCATACACGGGTCAAAAGACCTGGTGGTTGACCTGCTGGATTATGCCGTCGGCCGAGCCAGGGAAAATCGCATCTTCCGGCGGTTCATGGCCGCAAACGTTCTCAGCCACCGGCCCCCGATCGGCTTTTTCCGACGTTTCGTTCAGGAGCACGACGGCTCTCACAGCGAAGGCCTTAACCTCAAGCACCGCGGCATCGTCCCGATCACCGACCTGGTGCGCATCCGCGCCCTGGAAGGCGGTGTGAAGGCAGCCAATACCTTTGAGCGGATCGAGGCGGTGATGGAAATGGGGATTTTCAACCGCAGCGACGCCAGCAGCCTGCGTGATGCGCTCATATTCATCAATCGGCGCCGCCTCATTCACCAGGCGAGGCAAATGCGGGAAGGGCAGCAGCCCAGCAATTTCGTGCCGCCCGACGAACTGTCGCCCCTGATGCGGCGCAATCTCAAGGCCGCGTTCATGGTCGTCGTCAACGCCCAGCAGGCCCTGGCCCACCGCTACCAGGTGCATTGACCGTTGCTGCGACGATGGCGACAGGGCAGGCGGTGCAGCGCGAAGGCGAAACGCTGCGAACAGCCCGTGCTGGCGCAATACCTCGAAAGCTGCGCTTCCCTGCGTCCCGAAACGATCGGGGACACGCCGATCATCGTAGTGGATATCGAAACCACGGGGCTCAACGCGGCCAGTGATCACATCATCTCCCTGGGCTGGACCCTTATCGACAAGGGACGGATTCGCCTGGGTGAAAACCGGCACGTGCTGGTCAGCGCGGGGAGCAAGGTGGGCAAAAGCGCGACGATACACGAGCTTACCGACAAGGAAGTGTCAAGCGGTATCCCTGTCGACGAGGCCCTGGAACAACTGTTCATTGCCGCGGCCGGCCGCGTCTGGGTATTCCACCATTCGGCGCTCGATATCTCGTTTCTGAAAAAGGCCTGCCGCGCCTGGGCGTCGATGCTGGCGCCGTTTACCTACCTCGATACCATGCAGATCGAACTCGGTCTGCGCAAGCGCCGGAATCAGCCGGTCCAGCAGGGGGACCTGCAATTGGGGCAGCTCAGGTCGCAGTACAATCTGCCGCGCTATACCGCGCACAACGCGCTGACCGACGCGCTGGCCACGGCTGAACTGCTGCTGGCGATGGCCTCACGGCTGGACAGGAAAAAGTCACTGGACCTCGGGCCCTTTCTGCGTTTTGCCTGATCCGCATCATGGGACAAAAACGGCTACTGGAACAGGGTTTGCAACAAAGCATGAAACAAAAAAGGTGAACTGACCATGTCATACAAAACCGTATACCGGAACTCGATCGAAGACCCGGAAGCGTTCTGGGCCGAAGCGGCCTCGGCTCTCGAATGGGACAAGCCCTGGGACAAGGTGCTGGACAGCTCGGTTGCGCCGTATTACGAATGGTTCAGTGGCGCCGAGATCAACACCTGCCACAATGCGCTGGACCGTCATTGTGCTGCCGGCCGGGGCGAGCAGACCGCGCTGATCTACGACAGCCCGGTCACCGGCCAGGTCAGGAAGTACAGTTACGCTGAACTGCGCGACGAGACGGCGCGGTTCGCGGGCGCCCTCAAGGCGCGCGGCGTAAAGAAAGGCGACCGCGTGATCATCTACATGCCGATGATTCCGGAAGCGGTGATCGCGATGCTCGGCTGCGCCCGGATCGGTGCGATCCACTCGGTCGTATTCGGCGGTTTCGCCGCGCGGGAACTGGCCACGCGCATCACGGACGCGGAACCGAAACTGATTGTAAGCGCGAGTTGCGGCATCGAGGGCAAGCGCGTCATTCCCTACCTGCCGCTGCTCGAAGAAGCCCTGTCGATAGCAAAAAACGAGGGCATGCAGCGCATCCTGGTTTCCCGCCCGGAACTCCCGCTTGAAAGCCTCGGCCCGCAGGCATCGACCTGGGAAGATGCCATGGCGCAGGCCGAAGCGGCGGATTGCGTGCCGGTGGCGGCCACCGACCCGATCTACATCCTCTACACATCCGGCACGACCGGTCAGCCCAAGGGCGTCGTGCGGCCCAACGGCGGTCACGCGGTGGCGCTGGACTGGTCAATGGACAATATTTATAACGTCAAGGCGGGTGATGTTTACTGGGCTGCATCCGATATCGGCTGGGTGGTTGGCCACTCCTATATCGTTTATGCCCCGCTGCTGCACGGCTGCACCACGATCCTGTACGAGGGCAAGCCGGTCGGCACGCCCGACGCGGGCGCTTTCTGGCGCGTAATCGAACAGCACAAGGTCAATTGCCTGTTCACCGCGCCGACCGCCTTTCGTGCGATACGGCGCGAAGACCCTGAAGGGGCGCTGCTGGAAAAATATGACCTGTCCAGCCTGCGCACCTTGTTCCTGGCGGGAGAACGCTGCGACCCCGACACCCTGCACTGGGCTGAGAAACAACTTAAAGTTCCTGTCATAGATCATTGGTGGCAAACGGAAACTGGCTGGGCAATGGCCGCAAACCCGGTCGGTATCGAGTTCATGGAAGTAAAGGCCGGGTCACCGACCGTGGCGGTTCCCGGCTACGATATTCGCGTGCTCGATGACCATGGAGTCGAAGTCGAGGCCGGTGAGTCGGGCAACATCGTCTGCAAGCTGCCGCTGCCGCCGGGAACGCTGCCGACGCTGTGGCGCAACCGTCAGCGTTATCACGACACGTACCTTTCCCGTTTCGAGGGGTATTACCTGAGTGGAGACGCCGGCGTCGTGGACGAAAACGGCTACGTCTGGGTGATGAGCCGCATAGACGACGTGATCAACGTGGCCGGCCATCGTCTTTCAACCGGCGCGCTGGAAGAAGCGCTCGCGACCCATCCGGCGGTTGCCGAGTGCGCCGTGATCGGGGTGTCCGACAAGCTGAAGGGTGAAATGCCGCTGGGTTTCGTGGTGCTCAACGCCGGTGCCGAGGTTGACGAAGCGGAACTGAAAGCAGAGCTGGTAAAGACTGTGCGCTCGGAAGTCGGGCCGATCGCGACGCCGCGGGACATCCTGGTGGTCAAGCGCCTGCCGAAGACGCGGTCCGGCAAAATTCTGCGCGCCACGATGCGCCATATCGCCGAAGGGACGGAATACAAGGTTCCGGCCACGATCGAGGATCCGGCGGTGCTGAACGAGATTGCTGAAGACTTCAAATAGCCTTGAAAAAACTGCTGCGGAAGCGTTTGAAGAATCAGTGTTAATCAGGCAACTGGAAGCTCAGTGCTTCCAGTTGCCGACTTCCTCGTCCTTGCCGATGACGGTGTGCGGCAGTGCCTTCATCAGCTTCTTGATATCGCGATGCTCGAGCCAGATCAGGTGTTCGTGGTCGCCGGCTTCGATGTACACGTCGGACGTGTAAGCAAGGTCGTCATCCCATATCACCTTGACGCCGTAAGCCTCGCCCAGCGCCGGCACGGCGCCGGCCTCGCAGTCCTTGAACAGGCTCTTGAACTCATCCTCGCAGGCCATGGTCAGCTTGCGCTCCAGCGCCTCGTTGACCCAGTCGATCTCGAGCTTGCGGCTGGCCGGCAGCACGCTGATGACGTAGCCCTGGTCGTCGCAGAGCACGACCGCCTTGGCGACCTGGTGCACAGGTACGTGCGCCGCATGGGCCGATGCTTCTGCAGTGGGTGTGTGTTTGTGCTCGATCAGTTGATAATCGATCCCGCGTTCTTTCAGATAGCTGATCAGCGTTTTTGCGATGGCCATCTCCGGTTCTCCTGTCACATTTATGATTGTCGCGCCTGGCCGGGCGCATGCCCGGTACGGACGCTTTGGCAATGCCTGTATTTTTCGAGGGCATCCGGGTATTTCCCGTGCCCCACGGGTTGATTATAAGCCTATTACACGTCTCAGTCCGACAGGCCAAAACGGTTTTTGAGATCTTCGATTTCCTGCAGGCGTTCCCGGTGTTTCTTTTCCCTGATCTCCCGGCTGCGCTTGAACTGGTGCTTCAGTTTCGTATTGATGAAATCGTTCACCCACAGGCCGGGAATAAACGCGGTGGGGCCGCCGGTGCCGATGGAGTAATTGTTGCCGTTCTTGTCGACGCGGACTTTCATCGGGATCTCGATCAGGCAGCGATCGCGTTCGTCGTAGAGCGAAAGACTGAAGAACTTGATGTTCTCGCACCAGCCGCGCTGCTCTTCATCGTCGACAAAGCGGAAGCGGGCTCCTTTCAGTTCGAAACTGCATTCATTCAGGCCGTTCCTGGAATCCGACCTCAGGATTCGGGTCTCTTCCCAGCCGCCGATCGGGGCATGAGTGTTGGCCGTGCGCCTGGCTCTCGGGTGGAAGTGGGACTCGTAGAATTCCCACAGGTGGTAGGAAATATCGCTGCTCTTGGCGATCTGCTTGCGGTCTTCGACCAGGGCTTCGAGTCGCTGCAGTTCAGCGATGACTTTTTCTTCGTCGCTCAAAGAAGTGGTCTCGTTTCCCGACAAGGCAGGGGCAGGCGAAGCACTCTCGTCGGCAGCCGGTCTGAGCGCGTTGCCCAATCGTTGCAGGATCGCCTCCCTGATTGAACTGCGGCGCTGCATCAACCGCCTGATCGCAATTGCGCAAGCTGTCAGCAGGACAACTAAAACGATTACGAGAATAAAAATGACTTCGTTCGTCACTTAAGGCTTTCCGGTAAAAATGTGCCGGTACCAGCGTAACCACAAGGGCTGAGTTGTTGACATGATTGGCACATGCCGTGATGACCTAGGTCA
>JAZBPJ010000161.1:0-10742 GCA_036351575.1 Lysobacterales bacterium
CGCGCCGGGTTCGGTGGGGTAGACGCTGACATTGGGTGAAATGGTGGGCAGTATCTGGTCGCCCGCGATGAGCACATTGTGTTCGGCATCGTAAAGGCAGGCGTGCTCGGGCGAATGGCCGTGGCCGATCAGGACCTGCCAATTGAAATCGCCGATCGAGACGGTCCGACCCTGCTGCAGCCGGTGGTAAGACCCCGGCATCGAAGCGACAACCCGGCCGAAACCGCCAAAGTGCTCCACGTAGGATTCCATGGCCCGTTCGGGAAAGCCCGCGGCGCGGTAGAAGCGTACGCCCGCCGCGGGCGCCGCTTTGCCGGTATCGGCGATAAGAATCCGACACAACAGGTACTCCGCGCGCGTCATCCACAGCTGGATGCCGAAGCGTTCGGCCAGCCAGCCGGCGCAGCCGGAGTGGTCGGGGTGCAGGTGGGTCACGATGACCCGCGTCAGCGGCTCGCCGCCAAGGGTGTTTTCCAGCACGTCTTCCCAGATTTCGCGGGTCGTTTTCGTGAACAGGCCGGTGTCGACCAGCGCCCAGCCCTTGTCCTCGCGTATCAGCCATACATTGATGTGGCTCAGCTGAAACGGCAGCGGCAGCCGCAGCCAGTGCAGGCCCGGCAGGATTTCCAGCAGCATGCCGTCCCGCGGCCGTCCCTCGAGCGGGTATCGGATGGGTTCCGGTCCGCTGTCCACGGGGCTATCCGGCCCGGCGGCGGATCGCGGCCTTTACGTGCTGGATATGCGTTTCGTCGTAGTCGTCAAGGATGCGGGTCAGCGTGCGGCTGATCCGGGTCTGGATGCGGATCATTTCGAGACGCGGCCAGGTCGCGCGCTCGCCCGCGGAAACCAGGTCCAGGATTTCGTTTTCGGACAGGAAAGCCAGGATGCGGAACGGGTTGAAGTAGCGCTTGGGCGGCAGGATGTTGATGTCGCCGATGTAGTCCTGGTTCAGCACGGAGAGCGTGACGTTGGTCATTCGCGTCAGTGCCGGGCTCAGGGACAGCGGGCGTTCGATGGAGCCGGCCCCGGCGTTGATCCAGGCGCGTGCCGTGCTGACCGAGGCGTTGCGGATCAGGGACAGGACGTCGTCTTTCTTTTTGCCGTCCGTTATGAACGGGATCACGTGGGGGTTGGTCTGGCTGACGATGTAGTGGTTGACGCCGTACAGGCGGGCCAGCCGCTTGGCCGGCATGTCGTCGCTGACCGAACCGTCAACCCACTTGCGCGCCGGCAGGTAGGGCTGCTTCTCGCCCAGGTGGTTTTTCGCGGCCAGCGTCACCGCCGGAAAGACGCCGGGTACGGCGGCCGATGCCATGACGGCTTCGCGAATGAACACGTTCGGCGTGGTGATTGCGTTAAGCAGGCGGGATTTCTGGTGGTGTTCGGCCGGTGCGATGGAAATGTTCAGCTCACGCCCGGTCAGCCTGAAGGCTTCCTCGAAGGTCAGGTCCGGGATCATGTTCTCGATCACCGCGCGGATCTCGTCCGCCCGCATCACACTGGGCCTGAGTGCCGATTCCTGCCTGAAGTGCCCGGTCTCCTCATCGATGACCTGTACCAGGTACTCCGGGTTGAGCAGTTCGTGCAGTTCCTCCCCGGAGCGCGTGGCCAGCAGCGCCCCGACGAAGGATCCGCCGCTGGAGCCGGAAATGCAGCTGGGCAGCAGGTTTTCTTTCACCAGCGCGTTGACCACGCCGATGTGGAAGTAGAACAGCGAACCCGATCCGCTCATCATGAACGCGGAACGGCCGAAACAGTGGTCGGCACGCCGGAAAAAGTCGAGTTTTTCCTCGAAACTGATGTCGTCGACGCGGGGGTTGGCCAGGTGCACCAGCGCGGCGACCACCTCGTCGACGTAGTCCGAAATCAATTGCTTGGTGCCGAAAAGGGCCTTGTCGTACAGCGCAAAACGGCCCATTCCGCCGAGGTTGCCGTGGATGCCCTCGTGCAACATGAACAGCAGGCCGCGGTTGTCGCCTTTGCGGCGCAGTTTACGCAGTTGCGCCAGCCGCATCCGGATCGAGGCATGGTCGTAGAGGTGCGTTTGTTCCACTTTTTTCCAGCGGTCCATGCCGGTTTTCTTGTCGTGCTCGATGGCGGCTTCTTTCCATTCCGCGTAGTCAAGCGCGGTTGCCATGCGTTTTTCCAGTTGGCGCAGCGTTGCCATGGGTGTATTCCTGCGTGTGCTTTTTGGGTTTGTTTTTCAGTCCGCCGCGTCGCTCAGGTTCTCGCACAGCGGAACGTTCTCGTTGATGATACGCCTGATCGGCATGGCGCCGCCAATCCCGGCGGCAGGCAGATCGTAGATCACGGTTCCGTTCTCACAGTCGCTGAAATGGATGACCATCGTGCCCTGCCGTTCCGCGGGGTCAGCGGCCGGGTCGGGTCGGTCGAATACGCCGCCGCGCGTCCGGTAAATTTCCAGGGTCGCGGTATCGCCGTCGTAAGGCCCCTGGGCGGTCAGCCAGCGGTGGCCGGCTGCGCCGACGATCGCTTCCGCATCCTCGCCGGGCCGCTCGTAATCAAAAGTGAACCAGCTGACGAACAGGTATTGCGAGGGCTGCCAGACCGTGATGAAAAAGCCCTGGCCGGCCGTTGCCGGGCTGAACCAGGCGTCGCTGATGCCCGAGTTGATGCGAATCGGCGCGCAGTCGCTTTCGAAAACGCAGGCAGCCCACTCGGGGTGGTCGATGAACGGGTTGCGGTTGCCCTGGTAGCGCGCAACGGTTTCGTGGTGCTGGTACTCGGCGGCGTCCACCGGGTCTTCACGGTGCCAGCGCAGAAGAACGGAGCGCATGCCCATGTAGGCCAGCGGCAGGTTCTCCTGAGAGAACGAGTCGCGTATTTTTTCCAGGTCATCGGTCAGCACCAGGTCGGGCTCCGCAGCGCCGCTGATGCCGTGTACGCCGCCTTCGTAGCGAACGTCCAGGTACATCAGGGCGCGGGCGACGTCACCGCGCCGGCCCCGCCAGACGGTCCAGCGGCCGTCGGTATACTCGCCGGTCTGCAGGTTGGCATCGGAACCGCCGCGGCCGTCGTTGTATTCGCTCGGGTACTCGCTGCAGTCCGTCTCGCAGTCGTTGTAGGGGTGGTTCGAGCGGGCATAGTTGTAATCCGGGTCAGACAGGAACAGCGCGTGCATGTCGGTGTAGGGCGGGTTTGCCTGCGGCGAGTCCAGGTCGTACTCGGGGAATCCGTAAGACTTGGGCCAGCTGTGTTCACGGTTATAAAAATCGTTGCCGCCGCCCTGGCGGGGAAAACTGGCGTTGCGGTAGATCGTGACGATGTTGCCGGCCTGGTCCCGGTCGGCGTCGGCCTGTTCCAGTACGTCCCAGGTATCGGTATCGAAGGACGTGTAGGGAAACACCCGGTGGTCGTCGATGATGTCGTGCAGGGAGGCGCGCAGCGCGCCCGGGCCGGAGACGTCAGCGTCCGACCAGTAGTCACCGCCGGGCTCGAGGGCCGGCAGGGACGGAGCTGCACAGGTCAACAGGAGGCTTGTCAGAAAGCATCGTTTCATGGACTGAACCGGTTTCAGTTGTCGACTTCGACGACAGGAAGCGAGCCGGCGAACACCTCGCCCGTTCGGCCGTGAATGGACAGCACGTCGCCGCAGGCGAAAGTGTGCTGCACCTCGCCCGCCGCGTCCAGCAACTGGGCGCGCAGCCCGTGCACGCGCAGTTCGTTTACGCCCATGATGGCGGTATACGGCCGATCGTCGATGCTGTGGACCGCGACCGCGGCGTGTGACGTCGAGCCGCCCTTGGCCGCCAGCAGACCGTCGACGGACAGGATCAGCGGAATCTCGTCGGGAACGGGATTTTCCAGCAACAGCAGCACGCCGTCGACGCCTTCGGTCGATTTTGCGAGCGCCGCGAGTTCCCTGGCGTCCTGCTCGTCAAAGGCGACCATGCCGCGAAAAGCGCCGCCGCGGATACCGATGCCGCGGCCAACGGGTTTTTCCGTGGCCGCGAAGGTCCGCGTACTGCCCCGCGTCTCGATCATGGCCGTGCGGGTCTGGAGGACGCTCAACACGCCGCGCTCGACGGTGAATTCGACCTCGACATCGGAACCGAGAAAATGCCGCAGGCGGTAGCTGAGCCGGGACAGTCGTCGCTCCAGCATCGGGGCCAGCGTGTGCAATTGCGCGACCGGTTCAAGCGATGCACCGTCGGTCATTCCTCCGACAAGGTCGTCGCCGCAGGCGCTGAACTTGATATCGCCCGTAAACTCGCGCATGCCGTCCCCGGTTATGCACGTGTGCGGAATCACGCCGGTCAGTGAAATACCCATTTCGTCCATGCCCGGGCGCAATTCCTTGACGTTGCTGCGGTTGCCGGAGGCCATCTGCTGGACGATGACGCCGGTATGCCAGCCGTCGCTGATGTGCTTGACGGCCCGGTAGCGCCTGGCCCGGTCCTTGTTCCAGGATGCGATCACGGCCTGCACCGACAGCTTCAGCTGCAATTCGGCGTCGTTCAGAACGTCGTTGATCAGGTCGGCATGGCCGCTGCCGCGCAGGGCCTGGACCGATTCTTCGCAGATTTCACGGATCACCCGGCCCGGCAAGTCCGCCTTGAAGGATACCCCGTGCTGCCGCTTGGCTTTTTCGACCAGGTCCAGCGCCTCCAGGTCGAAATTCCAGACCGACATCGCGAAGGTGACCAGGAAACGGCGAAAGGCGTCCCAGGCGAACCATTCGTCTTCCTCGGCGAGCGTTCGGCAAACGTCCCACGTCATGCCGACAAAAACGACCGTGGTCAGCATACCGGGCATGGAAAACGCGGAGCCGCCGCGTACCGCGAGCAGCAGCGGTCTGGCGGGGTCGCCCAGGTGCAGTTCCGTGCCTTCCTCACGCCGGATATCGGCCTCGAGGATGCGAGTGTGCCGAAACAGTTCGTGCTCAAAGCGCTCCTGCTCGCTGCTGTGCAGGCCGAGGCGAGGCAGCACGGTCGGGATGATGAAGCCGTCCCGCGTCGGGATGCCGAGGTGCGCGATGTACATCAGGCCGCAGCCCTTGCCGCCGAAGCGCGCCTGCAGGCTGATGTCATCGCGGTCGTCGATGCGGTGCGCGATGTCTACCGCGTGTGACAGGTGGACGAAGTCCCAAGGCCGTTCACCGCGTGTCTGGCTGATCCGGGCCTGCAGTGCGGAAGCGTGGCTCGAAACGTAGGCGCGCGCCAGGTCGGCGAAATGTATCAGGCTATTGAGGTCGTACAGCTCGCGCTGGCAGTTGTTCAGCATCGTGCGCACGTCCCCGGGCTCGAAGCCCTGCTGGCGGGCCATGATTTCGTAGCCGTCATGAACGCGGTGGATCAGCTTATGGTAGCTGCGCTGGATCTGCGCCAGTACGTCGAGCAGTTCGGCCGGTGTACGGATCCGGTTTACCAGCATGACGGACAGGTCGAGAATCTGGCGGGAAGTAAGGCCGTCCCGGTCGAGGTTGGCCGCGCAGAGCGAAACGATCCTCAGGCACTGCGGCAGGTCAAGCCGGCGTTCCGCATAATCCGAGGCAACTTGCCGCAACGCGACGTATCCGAGTTCCTCGAGTATGCAGTCGAGCCGGTGGAGCAGGTAACGCTGGCTTTCGAAAACGGCGTCTCCCACGGTCTCTTCGAGTCGCCGGCGCAAGCTGCAGGCGCGCTTGAAGGTCTCGAAATGCTGCCCCTGCCGCGAGCAGTCGACGAGAATGTCCAGTTCATCGAACAGGGCGTCCTGATGATCCCGAAGCAGGCGCGTGCTGAACTGGCCGACGGCAAGCCGGAGCTTTCGTTCCACTTCGGCGGGCTTGAAGCCTCTCTCGTCGGGCGGCTTGCCCTGCAGCGACGCCAGGGAATCTTCAAACACGCTTACCGTCTTCGGGTCCCAGGCGCCGGCCTGCGCCTTGCCGGAAAGATTGCGCAGGTGGCGCAGATAAACCCAGCGGTTGCGGCCGTGTACGCCGTCGCGCAGCAGGGATTCGAGTTCCTGTTGCAGGTTGTCCATCGACTCGCATCGCAACAATTCGCCGCTGTACTCGTCACGCCACTTGTCAATGCGCTCGGCGAGCTGGGTGCGGCCGAGCAGACGCTCGAGGTTTTCCACGATGCGCCGCGTCAGCGAGAGCACGGCTGCATCGCCCCGCACGGCCTCGTCGGCCTCGCAGGGCACGTCGCGCCGCGGGTCCGGGAACGACGTGTTTCCGGTTTCAAGCCAGTCGAGGTAGGCCTGTGCCAGGGAAAGCGTGTTTCGTCCGAGTTCATGGTGCGCGCGACGTCGGATTTCATTGGCGATATCGCTGCCCCGGGCATGGACCTCGGCGAGATCGAGCGTATCCTGAAACAGCTGGTCGATCAGCTTCGGCTGCACGACAAGGCCGGAGATGCGCCGCACCAGGATGCGCGCCGACAGCCTCAGTTCGTGTGAAAACGGGCCGTTCAGGAAGCGGTTGAGTTCGCTGCGAATGCGCGTGATTTCCGGCAGCAGGTTCTTCGCGCCGCCGATCCGGTGATGAGCGCGGATGTACAGCTGAACGACCATGTTGCGAAGCAGATAGATGGCCTCGTACTGGCTGCCGCAGGCGTTCAGTCGCTCCAGCAGCGCGGCAAGGTCACGCAGGCGGGTGATGCGGACCGGGGGCATGTCTTCGCGCCGCAGGCGGTGCATTTCCTGCCACAGGTCGATCGCTTCGGCGGGAAGGCCGGCGAGGTCGAGCAGGAAGCGGTCGGTTACCAGCGCTCCACCCGGTAATTGCACGGTTTCGAGGATCTCGTCCGACGTGCCGTCCGCCCGGTGCATGGCGATACGCCCCTTGGCGCTGTAGGGAATCAACAGTCCTTCGCGCGACCGGAAAATCCTGTGGTTGGTGATTTCAAACGCCGAACCGCCGCCCGAGTCGGCCGCGAGGAATCGCCAGTAACATTGCATCGCCGCATTGACGTCCGACTGCGACCCGTTTTTCCACCAGGCCTTGACCAGTGCGTCGTTGAGTTCCCTGATCCGTTCCTGCTCGGGCTTCGAGAAGCATACGGTATCGCTGGGACCCGGTGCGTTGTCCGTGGGAGGCGACTCGGCGGGTTCGGCGGGGCGCCGGGATTTCGCTGGTCGCAAGCGGTTCACGAATCTGCTGAAGCGATTGCCTGCCGTCATGCACTTATCCCGTATTGCATGGTGTCGTTTCTGAACCGGATAAATAAGAATGGACCATTTTGATCTCGGTGGGAAGATCACTTGAATAAAAGGGGCGCAATAAATTGGTCATACCGTCCCTGTCACATTCAGGCGTTGTGGGCTCTGTTAAGATAACGGCTTTCTCGAAACAGGTTGCGTGAAGGATGAAGCTACGATACCCGGCCGTCGCGGCCGTGATGGCCCTGTTGCTGTCGCCCGCGGTGCAGGCCAAGGACGAAGGTCTGTACATCGGCGCCAGCCTCGGCTCGGCATCCGTGAACCAATCGGGCTCGAACCCGGACTGGGACGATTTCAGTATCAGCGGCAGCGACTTTGCCTACAAACTGTTCGGCGGCTACCAGTTCACCGAGGTCTTCGCCCTCGAAGGGGGCTATCGCGACCTGGGCAAATCCGCCTCGCGCACCGCCAGCACGGAAACCGAGGGCATCGACGTGGTCGGCGTCGTCGGCCTGCCGGTGGGCCCGGTACGTGTGTTCGGAAAACTGGGCGCCATCTACTGGGATTCCAGCACGCGCCTGCTCGATGACGCCGTGCGGCTGAACAACGACAGTTTCGATTTCACCGGCGGCGTCGGCCTGGAGTTCGAATTTCTCAGCATCGGCATTCGCGGCGAGATCGAATACCTCGACGTGCACGACGATACCTGGATGTACTCGGTGGGAGCGACACTGACGTTCTGACCTCAGGTAACCTGCGGCCGTTGCGAATATGCGGGGTCCAGGTAGCGCTGTTCCTCGACGATCCTGCGCAGGGATGCGGCCGCGAGTTCCGCGTCGGCAAAGCGGTTGTAGAGCGGTGAGAAGCCGAAACGAACGATGTCCGGTGCGCGGAAATCCACGATGACGCCGGAGGCGATGAGGGCCTGTGAAATCTCGAAACCATTCTCGTGGGCCAGCGATACCTGGCTGCCGCGTGCAGCGGGATCTGAAGGCGTGATGACGCGAATGCCCGGTAAATCCAGTTTTGAAACCGTTTTAATGAAGAACGTCGTCAGCGCCGACGATTTTTGCCGTATCTCTTTGACGGAAACGTCGTCGAACACGTCCAGGGCGGTATCCAGGGCAGCCATTCCGAGGATGCCGGGGGTCCCGGCCAGGAAACGCCTGATATCTGCCGCGGGTTCGTAGCCGGGGCGAAAAGCAAACGGGTTTGAGTGTCCCATCCAGCCGGAGAGCGGCTGAACCGCGTGCTGCTGGTGGTGCTTCGCAAGGTACAGGAATGCGGGTGCGCCGGGCCCGCCGTTCAGGAACTTGTAGCCGCAGCCCACCGCCATGTCGACCTGCCACTCGTCGAGTTCCAGCGGAATCACCCCGGCGCTGTGCGCGAGGTCCCACAGCACCAGCACGCCGCGCTCGTGGGCTTTCTGCGTGATGCTCTGCATGTCGTGCAGGCGGCCGTCCCGGAAATTGACGTGGGAGAGCATCAGCACCGCCACGCTGTCGTCGAGGGAGTGAAGCAATGCGTCGGCAGGCACGCTTTTGATCGTGCAGCGGTCCGGCCCGAGCAACGATGCCAGTCCTTCCGCCATGTACAGATCGGTCGGAAAATTGTCCCGCTGTGACAGGATCCGCTTGCGGTCCGGGCGCAGCATCAGCGCCGTGCTCAGCAGCTTGAACAGGTTCACGGAGATGCTGTCGGCGCACACCACCTGTCCCGGCGCAGCGCCCACCAGGCGGCCCAGGCGGTCACCGATGCGCGTCGGCATTCCGATCCAGTCGTTGCTGTTCCAGCTTGTGATCAGTTCATCGCCCCATTCCTGTTCGATGACCCGGGTGACGCGTTCCGTGACGCCGTGGGGCAGGGCGCCGAGTGAATTACCGTCCAGGTAAACCCGGTCGGCCGGGATTCTGAACCGCTCCCTGAAGCGGGCGAGCGGATCGTTCAAATCCATCGTGTTGACGTGTTCGCTGTTCACGGTGCAAGTATTTTCCCGATGGCTGTCATCGCGCATGCAAACGCGGGTGTTTCAGTATGGATCAGTTCGAAGTGCCCGCTGCCCTCGAGGATATGCACGGCTGCTCCGCGAACGGCCCTGGCGTGCTGAACCGGCACGAATTCGTCGGCATCCCCGTGGATAAGCACCAATGGTCTATCGCAGCCCAGCAGCGCGGGTGAGGCCTGGGCGTAGCGATCGGGATATTCCTCGGGCCTGCCGGCCATCAGGCGCAGGGCGGACCGCTCACACAGGCTGCTGCCGCCAACGTAGTCGGAGAGGTCCGTTATGGCCGCGAGACCGATCGCCCCGGCGGGCCGAAACGGGTTCTTTCGATAAAGTTCCTGGCCGGGGGTGAGCCGTGCCCGGCCCGCTGCCCAGGCCGCCATCAGTCCGCCGGCTGAATGGCCCAGGAACACGACCCGGTTTTTGTCCAGCTGCGGATCCTGAGTATCGGAAATCAGATCGATGGACGCGGCCACGTCCAGGAAGCTGCCGGGCCAGCCGCCGCCCGCCTGGTCCAGCCGGCGGTATTCAATGGCCCAGACCGCGCAGCCCCGATCGGCAATTTTCGTGGCCAGCGGACGGATGTGGGAAATATCGTGCCTGGCCAGCCAGCAGCCGCCGTGAATCAACACGATGACCGGTGCCGGCTTATCGTTCGCATTCGAAGGAAACCACAGCTCGACAAACTGTTCTCTGTCGTCGCCATAGCTGATTCGCTGATCGGCGGGACGGCAGTCCAGCCCGTGGATATCCTCGATCGTTATCATCACGGTGAAGTGCTAATTACGGGTACCAGTATCTCGTTGCGGCGCATGAACCAGGGCGTAAAGGGCGCATTGTAACGCGCCCAGACTGCAGGACCTGCGGCCTGGAGGTTTTGCGATTTCATCCAGCGCTCCAACTCGGCGAGGTGCCGCTCGTAGTTCTTTTCACTCCAGAAACCGGAGTAGCGGATGGCGGCCGCGCGGTAGGCAGGTATCTGCCGGATTTTGACGTCATCGTCGAGGGGTACCGGAATCGTATCCATCGTAAAAGATGAAGGCATCATGAAACTGACCAGCCAGCCACCCTTGCTGGCTTCTTGCGACACCGGGGCGGTCATCGCGATTTTCTGAGATCCCTGCTTTTGCGAGACCGGGGCGGTCATGGCGATCTTGTCGCGGGCCTCGTTTTCGCCATCGATGTACCGGAACAGGGTTCTGAAGGCTTTGCTGCTGGCGTCTTCAAAATCGCCCTGCACGAGGGTCTCCGCGACGATAGACGGCTCGTAATCCCGCAATTCGATCGCTCCGTCTGTTTTGATCACGGTGTACTCGGCTTCTTCAACGGCCATGGCGGGAAACGTGATCGCAAGGCAAAGAAAAAGGAGCGCGGAAGTCAGGGCAGGCTTGCGGGTCATGGGCATGGTGAATGATCTGTTTCGAAGAGCGTGAGGTTAACATGGCGAAACCTCGCGTGTTCAAAATCGTTCCGGACGATTTTACGCCGGGCTTCCTGCCCTTCGCCCCTTCGGGGCCGCCTGCGTTTCACTTCGGCGTTCAAAATCGTTCCGGACGATTTTGTGTGAACCTCGCTTCGGTTTGAGGTGATCGGATTTACGAAAGACGTCCTGCCTTTCGCCCCTGCGGGGCCG
>JAZBPJ010000162.1:0-4990 GCA_036351575.1 Lysobacterales bacterium
CTTACGGCGTTGTCATCTCCGACTCGGCGCAGACGTCGTCGCCGCACAGCATGATGGAGAACTCCGTGCCGCGCACGCCCATCAGGGCGACCGGGGTCTTGATCTTGTAGTTTTCCGGATTGTTCTTGGCCATCGCGCCGGTGATCACGCGCAGACCGCCCTCTACCAGGCTCAGCGTGGCTTCGTCCGCGCCATCGCCGTTGTAGAGATAGGTTTCGATGATCAGGGTGGAATCGGGACGGACCGTAACCTTCGCGCCGTCCTCGAACTGCAGCACCGCGAAGCTGCGGTTGCTGGTAATGATCTCGTCACTGACGTAAACGAAATCGCCCTGCCCGAGTTCGCGAGAACCGCCGTCGGAAAGCGCAATCACTTCACCACGCGAGGCGACGATCATGCCGATGCTGTCTTCGGTCTGGGCCATGACCGGCCCCGATAACCCAGCCAGGACGGCAGCTACAACCATCAATTTAATCATTGTTTTCATGAGGATATCTCCCTTTTATAATCTTTTAAATTAAGCCAGTGAAAAGCCCCGTGATTCAACGGCAGCCTCACTGACCTGTAACCCCTTAACAGTCTCTCTCTGTTGAATGGTAGCACAATTGCCTGGAAATGCTTTTTGTTTGCGCAAACAAGGGTTTTGAGTGGGGTTGGGGGATCCCGGATAAGCGTCTTCGACGCTTTCCGGGATGACGTTCTACTAACTACCCTCGTCACCCCGGAAAATGCGCAGCATTTATCCGGGGCCGGGATGACGTTCCTCTCACTACCCTCGTCACCCCTGAAAAATGCGCAGCATTTATCCGGGGCCGGGATGACGTTCTACTTGCTACCCCTTTCCCTACTTGCTGGTATGCACGAACACGCCGTCCCAGTCAGCCGGCGGGGGTTCCGTGCGGAAGGTGTCGATGCGTTGTTCGTACAGGTCGAACAGCGTGCAGTCGCCGCAGCTGCTTCGCAGCTCATTCAGCGCCCGCAACGCCTCGTCCCAGGCCTGTGAACGGTACAGGGCCAGGAAACGGTGGAACGCCTCGATCTTTTGCAGCGTTTCCTCGTCCAGTTCATCCCGCACTCCGACCGGCTCCAGGATGGTGACCGGCTTGTCCTTGCCCTTCACTTTTACCCGGTCCAGTTCGCGGTAGGCGTAGCGCGGCGCCGCTGCCGCGGTGGTCTCGTTGACGATAAAGGACACGCCGTAGGCCTTGGTGATGCTCTCCAGCCGCGAACCCAGGTTCACCGCGTCGCCCAGCACGGTGTACGCGCGCCTGAAGGCCGAGCCCATGTTGCCGACGCTCATCACGCCGGTATTGACGCCGACGCCGATGCGCACCTCGGGCCAGCCCTTCGCGGCAAAGTCCGCGTTCAGATCGTCCAGCGCAGTCAGCATCGCCAGCCCGGCTTCCACGGCCCGGTCGGCATGGTCCGGCGTCGGCACGGGCGCGCCCCAGAAGGCCATCACCGCGTCGCCGATGTACTTGTCGATGGTGCCCTGGGTTTCATGCACGATGCGCGTCATCGGCGTCAGGTACTCGTCCATCAGCGCCGACAATTCGTCCGCCTCGAGCCCCTCGGAGATCGTCGTGAAGCCGCGGATGTCGGTAAACAGTACGGAAAGCTCCTCCTTGCGCGAGGCCAGCGAGTAGTTCTCCGGGTCCAGGCTCATCTGTTTGACCAGGTCCGGCGGCACGTACTGGCCGAACAGGCCGTCCATCAGCTGCCGGCTGCGGGTTTCGAACAGGTAGCCGAACAGCATGTTCAGCGTGTAGATGGCGAGCAGCGTGTACAGCGTGGTCGCCAGCGGCAGCGCATGCAGTTCAACCGCCCACATGTAGTAGTTCACCGCGATCGCGCCGGCGGTGATAACAACAGTAAAAATAGTGGCCACGATCGGGGTCAGCAGCGGCAGCAGTATGGCCGTCAGCAATCCGAACAGAACGACGGCGAGCATCTCCGCGGCCGCCGTGTAGCCCGGCTCCCAGCGGAAGCTGCCGTCCAGGATGCCGGCGATCACGTTGGCGTGGATTTCCACCCCGGGGTAGATCGAACCCATCGGCGTCGTGCGCAGGTCTTTCATGCCGGGCGCCGTGGCGCCGATCAGCGCGATGCGGCCCTCGAAAATCGACGGGTCCTCGACGCGCCCGCTGATCACGTCGCCGATGGAAACATACTTGAAGCTGCCCGCCGGGCCGCGGTACGGCACCAGCACGGCGCCCTGCGGATCGATCGGGATCGGCCGCCCGGCCAGTTCCAGGCCCTCCAGCGGCGGGTAATCGCCCATCCAGGCCGAGGCGTCGAGGAACACCGGCAGCGTGATGTCGTTCAGGAACGTCGCCGCCATCGCCAGCGACAGCGACTCGTAGGCGCTGAAGCGGTACTCGTGCAGCAGGGGTGTGCGGCGCACGACTCCGTCCGAATCGATCAGCGGGTTGTTGATGAAGCCGGCGCCCCAGGCCGAATCCATCAGCACCGGCAACGCCGAGGTGTAGCTTTCGCCGCGCGGCAGGAAAATCACGTCGGCCATGGACTCGTGGAATTCGAAAGCCGGGTACGGCAGCACGCCGGCCTCGTAGGTCTCGTCCGGGTTGGAGTCGAAGTAGTAACCCAGGATCGTGGGCACCTGTTTCATCGCCTCGGCAAACAGCCGGTCGCGGTCCAGCGCCGGTTCCATTTCTTCGAGTTTGCGCACGAAATCCTGGTCGCCGCGCTGCTCGCCCATCGCCCGCAGCAGGTCGACGTCTGCGCTCTCGTCGCGCTCCGCGAACAGCACGTCCCAGCCGACCACGGCAGCGCCCCAGGCCGCCAGGTTGTCCATCAGCTGAGCGAATTTTTCGCGCGTGAACGGCCAATGGCCATGTTCTTTCAGGCTGGCCTCGTCGATGGCGACGATAACGATGCGGTCATCGACTCCGCCCGGTGCGGTGAAACGCACGCGCGTGTCGTAGAGCAGGTCTTCGGCCTGGTTGATATAGGGGATTTCGTACAGCCCGGAGACGTGGCCCAGCACCAGGAAGGTGGTGAGCACGGCGAGAAAGACGCGCAGCACGTAGCGCCTGAGGGAAACCGAGCGCCGGGCGAGGAAAGCGCGGATCACGCCGGTTTCTTGGCCCCGCGCATGCGGTCTTTCAGCTCGTCCCAGGACATGTTGGACGAACGGTCGATGCGCTCGGCGTCCACGTCTGCCGGCCAGGGGTAGTCACCGCTGAGCAGTTCGCCGTCGAGCCAGTGATGCAGCACCGGCGGCGCGCGGGTATTGTCAAAGGAAGGCGCGATGTCTCGAATGCGTGCCGCGATCAGCTGGTGCGCGATGGCGCCGACCATCTGCACCGGGACCGCCCCGATTCTCCCTTGAAGCTCAAGGTGACCGTGTCCGCAGATCACCTTGACTACCTGCGGGTGGCGGGCAAGCACTTCGCGGATGCCGCTAAACCATTCCTCGCCGCCCATGTCGATGAAGCCGATACCGGTTTTCATCGGCGGGTGATGAATCGCGACCAGCGCGGGGCGGTCGGAGGCGGACAGCGTTTCGTCCAGCCAGGCCAGCCGCCTGGGTCCGTAACAGGCCAGCTCCGAGTCATCGAAATGACTGTTCAGCATCAGGATGCGGAACGGCAGGTCCTCGATCACGTACTGGTAATGCGGCGCCTGGCCCGGAAACATGCCCGTGCCGCGAAAAAAATCGCCCATGATGCCGGGGTCGTCGTGGTTGCCGGGCATCAGGTAGACCGGCGGTTTCAACGGCTCGATCAGGTCCTGAAAATGGGCGTAGTTGTCGGGACCCGGGTGCTCGACCAGGTCACCGGTGATCAGCACGGCATCCGGCGTGGGCCGCATGGCGTTGATTTCGACCACGGTTTCCGCCAGGTGCCTCGCGGTATCCGCTTGTCCGTAAAGCAGCGTCCCGCGCTCGACGATATGCGTATCGCTGATCTGAATAATCGATGTCACTGCACACTCCTTGTGTTCACGGTTTTCCCTGTCATCCTCAACTCAGTACTTCGCGCCGGTCCGGCTTGTAGTGGTTGCGCTCCATGCGGTTCTCGCGGAAGGTGTCGATGCGCTGGTCAAGCCCGGCCTCGATGGCTTTCTTCAGCGTGAACGCCGCCTCGAAGCGGTTCAGGTAGACGTAGTCGGCGCCCGCCTCGTACACCTTCTGGATCTCGGAAATCTCGATCGCGTTCGAGATGATCACCGCGTGCGGCGCCATCTCGCGCAGGATATGGACCAGCGACTTGTTGTCGATGCCGCGCAGCAGGTCGTCCGGAATGGTGCAGACGATCACGCCGACCTCGCTGAGGCCCACGTGCATCAGCGTTTCGGGGTTGGCCAGGTCGCCGTAGTGCACGTGCGCCCCGCTTTCCTCGATCGAGCGGTGCAGCGCGACGTTGAAGTCCACCACGAGCGTGTCGCGCACGAGATCCGGGTCACTTTCTGCCAGGTTATACAGCAGCGACGAGGCGTCGCGGTGGAAACCCAGCAGCGCCAGTTTGAACTTGTGCCCTTCATCCCGTTCCCGTTCCGGCGGCGCCTTGAAGCCGATTTTCTCGAGGAACGGCTGCATCCAGTGATGAATCTCGTAGGCCTTGCCGTACATCAGCGGCGTGGCCAGCGCGGTGATGACGAAGGCGAAGATGACGGCGCTGGTCAGGCTGGGGCTGAGGTGCCCGTACTGTACGCCGAGAAAGGCGACCACCAGGCCGAACTCGGACAGCTGCGCCAGGCGGATCGAGCTGACCTGCGCGTTGCGCTGGTCCACGCCCGTGAAATAGAACAGCGGGAAAAAGATGACCTGGCGCGCCAGGATCGAGAGCACGGCAAGCGCCACGGCCAGGACGATCACGTCCACGCTTTCCGGCACCGGGATGCTGACGCCCAGGGCCACGAAGAACAGCGTGATGAAGAAGTCCTTGACCGTCGCGACCTTGGTGATGATCTCGGTGGACGACGGCAGGTTGGCGATGCTGGCGCCGGCGATCAGCGCGGCCATGCC
>JAZBPJ010000163.1:0-7028 GCA_036351575.1 Lysobacterales bacterium
ACCTCCATGTCTTCCATGGCGCCGTCGACGTTCCAGCTCAGGTCGTACTCGTCGCTGACCCGGTGGTAGTGGTCCCGGTTGTATTCCAGCGATTTTTCCATGCCGTAGGCCACGCCTTTTTCACGGTCGTTGTAGCCGCGGCGGGGATACAGCATCGGCACGCCTTCCTTGGCCAGTTCGAAGTGGTCGGAGCGGTAGTAAAACCCTTTCTCGGATTCGCGGTCGCCTTCCAGCACGCGTTCCTGCGCCGCCGCCGCGGCCTGCAGGTAGGCGTCGAGGTCGCTCATGCCGAGCCCGATAACGGTAATGTCGCGCGTGGCGCCGAAGTTGTTCATGCCGTCCATGTTCAGCCCGCCCACGGTATTTTCCAGCGGAAACAGCGGGTTGACCGCGTAGTAGGCGGAGCCCAGCAGGCCCTGTTCCTCGGCGGTCAGGCCCAGGAACAGCACGCTGCGGCGGGGCGCCTGCGGCAGCGCGGTGTAGGCGCGCGCGATTTCCATCAGCGCGGCGGTGCCGCTGGCGTTGTCCATCGCACCGTTGTAGATCTGGTCGCCTTCCAGCTTTGGATCGGTGCCCAGGTGATCCCAGTGCGCCATGTAGATAAAGACCTCCTCGGGCGCCTCGCTGCCGCGCAGCAGGGCCGCCACGTTGCGGGACAGCACGGATTCGGTGTCGTTTTCGATGTGCGCGGAGGCGGTCAGGTCCATCGGCACGGCGCGGAACCCGGGTTTCTGCGCCGCCGCGTACATTTCCTCGAGGTCGAGGCCGGCCATTTCAAACAGCGTGACCGCGTGCTCTTTTTGGATCCAGCCCTGGACGGCGGACAGTTCCGTGCCCTGCTTGTCCAGCACCATGTCGAGCTGCGGCCCGGTCCAGCTGTTCTCGACCGTGTTCCAGCCGTACGCCGCGGGCAGGGTGTCGTGAACGATGATCGCGCCTGCGGCGCCGCGCCGCGAGGCCTCGCCGAACTTGTAATCCCAGCGGCCGTAGTAGGTCATGGCGTTGCCGTTGAACAGCCCGGGGTCCTGGGTCGCAAAGCCCGGATCGTTGACCAGCATGACCACCGTTTTACCGGTCACGTCGATGCCTTGGTAATCGTTCCAGTCGCGCTCGGGTGCGACGATGCCGTAACCCACGAACACCAGTTCGGAGTTTTCCAGCAGGGCTTCGTTCACCTGGCGGCGCGTCCAGATCACCTGGTCCGGGCCGTAATCCAGCAGAAGCTCTTCACCTCCGGGCCCGTTGAAGGCCAGGGCGGGGGCGTTGACCGCGGTCACGCGCATCAGCGGCACGTCCTGGGTAAAAGAATCGCCGTTGGCGGGCTCCAGGCCGATTTTTTTGAAGTGATCGACCAGGTAATCCACCGTCATTTCTTCACCGGGCGAGGCGGGGGCGCGGCCGCCGAAGTCGTCGGAAGCGAGGATCTCGATATGCCGCCTATAGGCGGTTTCGGTCATGGCGTCGGATGCGATATCGACCGGGTCTTCGGCAGGCAGTGATGAAGCCGCCCTATCGTCGGCCTCGGCGGCCGGGTTTTCGGTGTCGCCGCAGGCGCCGAGCAACAGGGAAAGCATCAGCGCTGCCGGCAGCGCCGGTCTGAAGAAGTTACGGGTCACGTTCAGTTCCTTTCGGTCGTATTCACGAGTTCGAGCGAGGCGTCATAGTGGCGCGTGACGGCCTGCGTGGGGCAGCAGGCCGGCTCGTCCGGTCCGTGCTGGATGACGTCCAGGCGCACCATGCCATCGGCGATCGTGCCGCCTTCGATCCTGACGCGGTCGCCCACGGGAGCCGTAAAGGTATTCTCAGGGCCGTTGTCGCCCTCTTCCAGCACCGCAAGATACTGGAAGGTGCCGGAGCCGCCGCTGGCGTACCACAGCGCAACGACGGTCTCGTTTTCGCCGTCCCCGTCGATGTCGCCGCAGATCTCGATATCGCGGATCAGCCCCACGCGGGGCCGGGCAGCACCGTCCGGGTGGTAAGGAGCACCCTCCCATTCGCCGTCCTTCAGCGTGATTTCGAGCCCTTCGATTCCACGGTAGGTCGCGTTTTCCGGATCGATTGTGCCGCAGAAGGCCGACGGGGTATCGGCGAGAGCGGCAGTGGCCGCAAATACTGCAGCGAGAGCGCAGGCGACGAAGGCGCCGAGCCAATGACTGATCTTGTTCATGGGTTGTTTCCGGGTTGGGTCCCTTTCGAGTGTAAATAAGCCCCGGTCACCGCGCAATCGCGGATCGCGGGCAAAACACGGTTTCAGGTCATTGCCGCATGATCGTCGTTCTGAGATGGTAGGCGCTGTCGCATTCCGCTGGAGCAGCCATGGGCGAGGAAAGGCAGGCGAGCAGCCAGCCGTCCGGATTCCGCGAATTTATCGTGTTGATGGCGCTGACCATGTCACTGGTCGCGCTGAGCATCGACATGATGCTGCCTGCTTTTCCGGCCATGGCGCGCGACCTCGCGGTCCGGCAGCCCAACGATATCCAGCTGATCATCTCCCTGATGTTCATCGGCCTGGCGATCGGACAACTGTTTTACGGGCCCCTGTCTGATTCCGTTGGCCGCAAGCCGGCGATGCACGCGGGTTTCGCGATCCTGATGGCGGGTTCGCTGATTTCCCTGTTCGCGACCGACTTCACTGTCATGCTGATCGGGCGTTTCATGCAGGGCTTCGGGGCCGCCGGCCCGCGCGCGGTCGCCATGGCGCTGATCCGGGACCGGTTCCAGGGCTCCGAGATGGCGCGCGTGATGTCGTTCATCATGACGATTTTCATCCTGGTGCCGATCCTGGCACCGGCGCTGGGGCAGGGCATCCTGCTGATTTCCGGCTGGCGCACGATATTCGCCGTGTTCATCGGCTTCAGTATCGCGGTGCAGTTGTGGATCGGCCTGCGGCAGCCGGAAACGCTGGCCCCCGAGCACCGGCGCCCCTTCACGATGGTCAGCATCGGCACCGGCTTGCTGGAAGTCGTCCGCTGCAAGGCGGCGATGGCCTACATGTTCGTGGCCGGCGGCGTGTTCGGCGCCTTCATGGGCTATCTGAACTCCTGCCAGCAGGTCTTCCAGCTGCAGTACGGGCTGGGCAAGCTGTTTCCGCTGTTTTTCGGCGGCATGGCGTTTTCGACCGGCGTGGCGGCGGTAGTCAACGGCAATCTCGTCATGCGTTTCGGCATGCACCGCCTGTCGCGCCGTGCGCTCTATGCCGTGACGTTTCTTTCCTGGATTTTGCTCGCGGTCAGCCTGGCATACGGCGGTCACCCGCCGCTGTGGATGTTCCTGGCAATCGGCGTGGGCTGGTTTTTTTGCATCGGCATCGTGTTCGGGAACATCAATTCGATGGCGATGGAGCCGCTGGGGCATGTCGCCGGTTCGGCCTCGGCCGTGATCGGGACCTCGACGACCCTAATGGCCGTGGGGCTGGGTTACCTGATCGGGGGCGCCTACGACGGGACGCTGATTCCGATGACGGCGGGTTTTGCCGTGCTGACGGCGGCGTCCTCGCTGCTGACTGCGCTGGTCGAGGCGCCGCGGGATGCGGCAAGGAAAAAGAGATGGAGAAAAAACGCGGGCGGTTAAATCCAAAACCGGTTTTTTAGGATCGTTATCAGTGAGACCGTAAAAACCGCAAGGAGAAGGTTATGCAAAGTTTCACTCTGGGTGCGGGACTGGCGTCCCTGGCGTTCTGGGGTTTCATCGCGACCGTCGTCGTCGCCGGTATCTGGTACGACATCCGCAAAAAAGAATCCCAGCAGGAAACGATCCGGCGGCTGTTCGAAAGCGGCCAGCCGATCGACGACAAGCTGATAGACAAGATCGTTGCGCAGAACGAGAGCGGCATGGACCGGCCCGACCGGGCCTATCTGCTGGCCGGCGTGATCGTGCTGCCGGCTGCCGTTGGCCTGGCGATACTCGGCATGGTGCTGGGCATGGTCTATCCCGAGACCAAGTTGCCGTTGCTGGGTGCCAGCGCGCTGGTGGCATGTGTCGGCGCCGGACTGCTGGTGGCCGCCGGGCTGGCGGGACGCTGGTACAAAGACGATAGCGATTCAGGCCCCGGCACCGTCTAGTCCGCGATGGCCGTGCGCAAAGCACAGGATTACTACCCGGAGTGCCCGGAGGCCTTGCTGGCCAGCCTGGCGCGCACGGGGGACCGTTCCGCCTTCGAGGAACTGGTCCGCCGCCGGCAATCCTGGCTGCGCAACCTGATGCGGCGTCTCTGCAACGACGAAACGCTGGCCGATGACCTGGCCCAGCAGGTGCTGATGAAGACCTGGCTGAACCTGAGGCAGCTGAAAAAGCCCAGCGCTTTCGGAGGCTGGCTCAAGAGAATGGCCGTGAACGTCTGGTTGCACCACCTGCGCAAGAACGACGCCCTGCGGGGCGCCGGCGAGCTGCAGGGCAACGAGCTGCCGCGCAGCGAGACACCGGGGGTCGGGATGGACCTGGACCGCGCGCTGGCCCTGCTCGAGCCGCACCACCGCCTGTGCGTGGTGCTGTCTTACAGCGAAGGGATGAGCCATCGCGAAATTGCCGAGGCCACCAGTTTGCCGCTCGGCACCGTTAAAACCCATATTCGAAATGGAGCACAGCAGCTCCAGGATGTCCTTTCTGCTTACGAAGAGCAGCAGGAGGTTAAACCGTCATGATGAGCGAATATCGCAACCCGGCGCTGGAACAGCTGTTCAGGGAGTCCGCGCGTGAATTCGAGGGCGAAGCCATTACCGAACGGGTCATGGCCCGCACGCGAAACCGCCTGTTCGCCCTGGCCGCGGCAGGAATCAGCCTGTCACTGATCGCCGTGCTGGTCGGCTGGTACCTGTTTGCCGGGCCGCTGCTCGATTTCGCCGTGCTGGTTTCGCAGTTCCTGACCCATCCGCTGCTTGACCTCGGCGAGGGCTGGCTGGCCCTCGTGTTCATGCCCGTCAACAACTTCGCCAGCATCTCGGTGCTGCTCGTCAAGGGCCTGCTGACGGCCTGGAAAAAACTGACCGGGGCCGCCCTGATCCGCTGAACACAGCCTGCCCGGGTCAGTTGCGCGGCGGCAGCTGCCCGCTGTCGATCAATTGCTGAAAAAAATCATTGATGGACTCTTCCATCGGCCGGTATTCCATGCCCAGCTTCTCGCGGCTGCGGCTGTTGTCGGCGCGCCAGGGCCGGTCCACGTTCAGCGAAACGGCCCGGCGGGTCAGCGCCTTGTTGGCCAGCGGGCCGACCAGCCAGACCAGCCACCGGGGCATCACGCGGCGCGGAATCGGATAGGCGTCGCCGTACCGCGGCAACAGGGCCTGCGCCAGTTCGACCATGTCGGAATTGTGTCCGGAGATGATGTAGCGGCCGTTCGCTTGCGGGATGAACGCGGCGCGCAGGTGGGCCTCGGCCAGGTCGCGCACGTCCACCACGCCGCTGCCCCAGCGCGCGGTGCCTATCCGCATCGTGCCGTCGCCGAGGCGACGGACCAGGTCGAAACTGCCGGACGTGCCGAACGGGCTGATGCCGGGGCCGATCACCAGGCTGGGATTCACCGTCACCAGGTCCCAGCGGTCCTGCGCTCCGGCGATTTTCCAGGCTTCTTTTTCCGCCACGGTCTTGGAATAGGAGTAGGGCTGGTGCTGCAGCGAGGAACTGCTGTTCCAGGTCTCCTCGGTAAAAACACCGTGTGCTGTCCTGTCCAGGTCGGCATTGTCGCCGTAGATGGCCGCGCAGCTGCTGGTGACGACAACCCGCCTGACCGAGTCCGTGCGGCAGGCTTCCTCCAGCACGTTTCGTGTGCCCAGCTTCGCCGGGTCGACCAGTTCTTTCTGCGGGTCCGATATCTCGAGCCTGAACGGTGACGCGGTATGAAAAACCACCCCGCAGCCGGCCATGGCCGCGGCATAGGAGCCGGGATCCAGCAGGTCGGCCCCGAAGTACCGGATGGTGCCGGGGTTGGCCTCGGCGAGGGCGTCCAGGTATCGCAGTTTTTCGCTGTTGTGCGGGTCGCGCACGGCCGCGTGGACCGTCAGGCCCTCTTCCAGCAGCCGGCGTACGACGTGGCCGGCGACGTAGCCGGTGGCGCCGGTGACCATGACCGGAATGCTCCTGTCGATGTTCATCATGTATCCTCGATCGTCGGCTTGGCCGTCTCGTCTTCAAAAAGCATAGCGTTTTTTGCGACGCTTTTTGAACAGGCTGCGTCAATGGATGAAGAAGCGTCCCGGCCGCGCGGCGGCAGCGCTCAGAGTCCCCCTCATCAGACGGAGAGAACCGAATGAACAAGACTACCGTTTTTGTCGCAGCCTGCTTTTTGATCCTGGGCGCGAGCAGCGCCGTTGCCGGCGAGGAGCCGGAGATCGTCAAGGAAGAGAAAATCGTGATCGCGCTGGAAACCGACGAATTCAGCATCGCGGAAACCGATCTCAGCCACCTCGAAGTGGGCGATGCGGAGACCATTCTCACCGAGAGCGGCAAGACCGTGGACCTGCTGCGCACGGAGAACGGCATCGAGATCTATGTCGATGGCGAATTGCTCGATATGCCGGGTATGCACGAAGAGCATCACGTGGTCCACGAAATCAAGATTATCTGCGACGACGGCGAGGAAGACTGCGCCGAGGACATGACCTGGATTACCGAATCGGGCGACGTCGACTTCGAGGCTCTTCACGACGGTGAGCACAAGGTCATCATCATGCACGGGGATGACGTGGACTACGACGTCGAGGTGCTCGGAGACGGTCCGCACGAGGCGCACGGAACGGTTCACATCGTCAGGGAGTTCGAGGACGTGGACGTCGATGATCTGCACGAGGCGCACAACCGCGAAGTGATCATCATCAAGAAGAAAGTCGAGGACGAGATCTAGCCCGAGCATTGCACCAGTCGGGCCAGGCTCACACCGGGGCCGGAGCAAGTTGTCTTGCTCCGGCCCCGCTTGTTTATCGCCATGTATGCTATATAACCAGAAGAAATATCAAATAATTTATATCCCCCGGGGGAGGAAGCTGACTTGGAGAGGCCATTTCCGGCTTACAGAGGAAATGAGGACTACGTCTTCG
>JAZBPJ010000164.1:0-6783 GCA_036351575.1 Lysobacterales bacterium
ATGAAACCCGAATTCAACGACGTACTCAAGACCAGCGTTACCACAGTAGCCGCATGGACCTTTGCAGTATGGCTGCTGTTTCTCCTGATCACTTCGCTCGCGTTGATCACCTGAACCCGAAATATCGTGCAAGGGGAACGGTCGGCCCGGGCTCAGCCCGGGCCTTTACCGCCCAACCAAATAGCCAAGGCTCTTCCACACCTCTCTCCGGGAAGAAGCTGACCCCGCGAAGGCAACTTCGCGGGGTTTTTTATTGAACCCGCGCAAAACAGGCCCCGCGCGGGATTCCATATCGATTTTTTGGCACACTAGCGTCTTCTGACGTGAGCAAAAATCGCAACCATTGAACCAGAACACGGGAAATACCGGCGCGGCCGCTGAACTGAACCAGGCGGTAACGTGCTTTAACCAGGGCAGGCTCGAAGACGCGGTCAGAATCTGTAGAAAAATCCTGCAAGGCCAGCCCGACGAAGTCGGCGCACTGAACATCCTGGGCGGCAGCCTGGCGCGCATGGGCAAAACCACGGAGGCGATTCAAGCGGCCGAACAGGTTTGCCGGCTGGTGCCGGGCAACGCGGTTTTCTACGCCAACCTCAGTTACCTGCACAGCGTGGCCGGAAACTACCAGAAAGCCGTGCTGGTAATGGCGCATGCGGTGATCAGCGATCCGCAAAACCCCGTTCACCAGGCCAAGTTCGCACGCCTGGTGGACCGCCTTGAGTTCTACCAGTTGTCCGAGGAGACCAACGCTGTTCAGCGGGCCATCGGCCTCTGCCTGGCGCGCCCCGGCACGGACGCCACGCCGTTTTCCACGGCCTGGCACTCGCTGCTGCTGCTGAGGCCGGCGTTTGTCGAACTGGCGAGTGCAACCCAGGCCGGGTCTTTCTGCGAGCAGGCGGAGCACTTCGATGCCGCCGAGGTTTCGGACGCGCTGCTGGACCCGTTTTTCCTCGACGGCATTCGATCACTGCATGCGGTGGATGTACGCCTGGAACGCATCCTGACCTTTCTGCGCCGCTGGTTTCTTGTGCGCCGCGAAGCTTACGATCCGGCGCAGTTCCTGCCTTTCCTGTGCGCGCTGGCGGAGCACTGCCTGCTGAATGAATACGTGTTCGGCATGACCGCGGACGAACTCGCTGCCGTCGGCGACCTTGCAGCTGAAATCGACCCATCGAACCCGGCCGACCAGGCTCGAATCGCGCTCGCGCTCTGCTACCGCGACATCGGCTTGCCCGCAGGCGAAACGCTCGAGGAGGGACCCTTTCGGCAACTCGTGGAGAGCTATCGATCCATTGCCCGGGCATCGGACGACCAGCTTCAGGCGGTCCCTTCGGTTGCCCCGGCAACGGACGGCGGGACAAACGCCGTGTCAGCGGCCGTGGCCGGCCAGTACGAGGAGAACCCGTATCCCCGCTGGCGGCGCCTCGAAATCCCGACACTCGGCGAGCAGCAAAGAGCACTGGGCCGGGGCCGGGAAATCCTGGTCGCAGGCTGCGGGACGGGCCATGAACCGCTGAATCTGGCCGCTCACTACCCCGAGGCGCGCGTGACCGGCATCGACCTAAGCCTGCAAAGCCTGGCTTACGGCCGACGCAAAGCCGCCGAGCTGGGCATCGAGAATGCAGAGCTGCTGCAGTGCGACATTCTGCAGGTCGGCGCCCTGGGCAGGCAATTCGACCTGGTCACCAGCCTGGGCGTACTGCACCACATGGAAGACCCGGTGGAGGGCTGGCGCCAGCTGCTTGGCTGCCTGAAGTCGGATGGCCTGATGAAAATCGCGCTTTACAGCAAGGCGGCTCGAAGCGCGGTGGCGCAGTGCCGCGAGTGGATCGCCGAGCAGGGTTTCGAGCCGACAGCCGACGGCATCCGGGCATTCCGGCAGGCCGTCATGGCGCTGGAAGAGGATAATCCACTGCGGGACATCATGGGCTGGAGCGATTTTTATTCCCTTTCGGAATGCCGCGACCTGGTCTTCAACGTGCATGAGCACAACCTCACCCTGCCCTGGATCCGGTCCACTCTGGATGAACTCGGGCTGGTCTGCCTGAACATGCGCATCAGCAACCCGGAGTTTAAAAAGGAATACCGAACGATGTACCCGGCGGATGCCGACATCAGCGACCTGGAGCGCCTGCACGAATACGAGCGGCATAACCCGCAAACCTTCAGGGACATGTACCAGTTCTGGTGCTGCCGAAAAGACAGCGTCACCGCGGAACGCCCGCCGAAATGGTTCTACACCATGGGCCGCTGATGAATGCAAAGCGCATCGACAAGCGGATAAGAATCGCCACCTGGGGCCTGGCAGCCATTCTGCTCGTACTGCCCTGGATCGCCATGCAGTTACACTGACACGCCTTTGTCACTTAAAGTGACCATTCGCGACGCATTTGGCTATTTACATTTCTGCAAAGCCGTCTGATTGTCATCTATCCGACTGTATTTGCTATATTTTAATCTTATCAGAAAGTCCTGGCTCGATTCTTGCATCAAACAGGGCGAAAGGCAACGATTTACGGGCAAGACCAGTTACATCGCCACCTGCAAAACCGTGGATCAACGCAAGGATAGCGGAAGCTGAAAACCAGGGAGACCGGTTATGAAACCTGCACGCAACAACCAGACAAAAACCAGCGTTACCACCGTGGCAGCCTGGAACTTTGCCGTTTGGCTGCTGCTTCTGCTGCTTCCGCTCGTGTTGATCGACTGAACCTGTAACATCGTGCAAGGGGGGAACGCTCGGCCCGGGCCCAGCCCGGGCCGAAACCTCTGAAAAGGACTACCAAAACTTCTCCATTCCACGCACTCTTCGAAGAGAGCAAGCCCCGCGAAAAACGTTTTCGCGGGGTTTTTTTGACTTTTGATCTGCCCCGGGTCCCGGCTCAGTTCTTCGCCTTGTCCACGATCTTGTTGGCGGCGATCCACGGCATCATCGCGCGCAGTTTTTCGCCGGTTTTTTCAATCTCGTGAGCGGCGTTCGCCTCCCGCGCGACCGTCATCTCCGGGTATCCGGCGGCGCCCTCGTTGAGGAAGCGCTTGGCATAGGCGCCGCTCTGGATGTTGGCCAGGGCGGCCCGCATCGCCGCGCGGGACTCTTCGTTAATTACCCTGGGGCCGGTCACGTATTCACCGTACTCGGCGTTGTTGGAAATCGAGTAGTTCATGTTCGCGATGCCGCCCTCGTACATCAGGTCGACGATCAGCTTCAGTTCGTGCAGGCACTCGAAGTAGGCCATTTCAGCCGGGTACCCGGCATCCACCAGCGTCTCGAAACCGGCCTTCACCAGTTCGACACAGCCGCCGCACAGCACCGCCTGCTCGCCGAACAGGTCGGTCTCGCACTCGTCCCTGAACGTGGTTTCGAGGATACCGGTACGCCCGCCGCCAATCGCCGAGGCATAGGAAAGCGCGGTCGCCATCGCCGTGCCGGAGGCGTCCTGTGCAACGGCCACCAGGTCCGGAATACCACGACCGTTGGCGAATTCGTTGCGCACGGTATGGCCGGGCGCCTTGGGTGCAATCATGATGACGTCGAGATCCTCGCGCGGCACAATCTCCTTGTAGAGAATCGCGAAGCCGTGCGCGAACGCCAGCGTGGCGTTCGGCTTGATATTGGGATCGATCTGATCGCGGTACAGGCGGCCCTGGAACTCGTCCGGCGTCAGGATCATGACGACATCCGCCCAGGCGACGGCCTCAGGCACATCCGCGACCTCGAGACCATGAGACTGCGCCTTGGCGCGTGAAGACGAATCCGGGCGCAAACCGACCACCACATCGACCCCCGAGTCGCGCAGGTTGCAGGCGTGCGCGTGTCCCTGTGAACCGTATCCAATGACGGCGACCTTGCGCTGCCGGATGATGTCGAGATCGCAGTCACTGTCGTAATAAACCTTCATGGCGTGTTCTCCGCTCAAATTGGCAATTTTCAAGCACTATACGCGCCGGCCTATATTGCGTAAATTGATATATATTCATCGATATAATGTGTTTAAGACATCATTAAAATGAACCGTAGGCAGTTGATACAATTCCTGAGCCTGGCCGAACAGCTCCACTTCGGTCGGGCGGCCGAACTCGTCAATGTTAGCCCCTCGGCGCTCAGCCGAAGCATTCAACGGCTTGAGGCCGAGCTGGGCACCGCCCTGTTCGACCGCGACAACCGCAACGTATCACTGACGCAAGCCGGCCGCCGTTTCCTGGAATATGCGCGTGAAACGGTCCGCGGCTGGGATTCGATCCGCAACGAACTCCTGGCGGGCGCCAGCGAACTGCAGGGGGAAGTGAGCCTGTTCTGCTCCGTGACCGCCAGCTACAGCTATCTCGTGGAAATCCTCGAGGCCGTGCGCGCAGAGCATCCGGCCATCGAGATCACGCTGCACACCGGCGACCCGGAGGATGCCATCTCCCGCGTCCTGTCGGGCCGCGACGATCTCGCCATCGCCCTGCGCCCTGAAAAGATGCCCGCAGGACTCGCATTCCGCGCGCTGGAACGCTTGCCGCTCGTATTTATCCAGGGGCGCGGAACGGCGGTCGATGAGCAGCGTGACTGGTCCGCAACACCGATGATTCTGAACGAGCGCGGCGTGACCCGCACCCGCGTGACCCGCTGGTTCGAGGAAAAAGGGCAGTCATTGAATGTTTACGCCCAGGTCGCGGGTAACGAGGCCATCGTCGGCATGGTCAGCCTGGGTTTCGGCGTCGGCGTCGTTCCGGGGATCGTGCTTGAAAACAGTCCACTGGCCGGCAAAGTCCGTGTCCTGGACGTGCGTCCGCAACTGGAACCCTGCGAAGTCGGCCTGGTCAGCCTGGATAAAAACCTGTCCAGGCCGCTCGTCCGGGTGTTCTGGGACGCGCATCGGTAAAAAGAAGGCGGCCCGCAGGCGGCCATTCCGTAGGAAATGAACCCGATCAGCCCGCGTGCTCGATTGGACTCGAGTCTTTTTGCTCACCACGGCGGCCGAAAAGCCCCTTGACCCGCCCCACCAGGCGTTTTTTCGCGTTGCTTGCGTCAACACCAATCGCGTACAGGGCGGGCACCATCAGCAGGGTGACGAAAAACGCGGTAAACACACCGAAAACCAGCGAGACCACGATCGGGATCAGGAACTTGGCCTGAATCGACCGCTCCAGCATCATCGGCGTCAGGCCCACGATGGTCGTAGCCGTGGTCAGCATGATCGGCCGGAAACGGATGACGCCGGCCTCGATGATCGCCTCCAGGGGCTTCATGCCCTTGTCCCGCAGGCGGTTGGTGTAGTCGATCAGCACCAGGTTGTCGTTTACGACCACGCCGGCCGCGGCCGCGATGCCGAAGTAACTGAAAATGGCCATGGTCATGTTGAGCACGGCATGCCCGTAGATGGCGCCGACGTAAGCATACGGCATCGCGACCAGGATCAGGATCGGCTGCCAGTAGCTGTGGAACGCGATGGCCAGCATCGCGTACATGACGAAGAACGCGATCAGGTACAGCCCAAGCACTTCCTTGATGAACCGCGCTTCGCCTTCGGCCTGACCGACCGGGCCATGATCGATGCCGGGATAGCGCTTCTGCCATTCAGGAAGGAAATTCTCGTTCAGGTCCTGCATGATGTCGGCGCGCACGTTTTCTTTCAGATCCGCCGAAACCCGGGCGGCGCGCGCACCGTTCCAGCGCTGGATGCGCTTGATTCCGGGTGCGTACTCGAGATCGGCGATCGACAGCAGCGGCACTTCGCGGCCGTCAGCCGTGCGCACGCGGAAATGCTTGAGGCTCTCGATGGAGCGCCGCGACTCGATCGGGTAGTGCACCATCACGCGCACGTCCTGGCCGGAACGCGGCAGGCGCTGGACTTCTTCTCCGTAGTAGGCCTGCCTGACCTGGCGCGTGACATCGCCCAGGGTCAGGCCCAGCTTGTGCGCGCCGGGTTTCAGCACGAGGCGAATCTCGTCCGATGCGCTCTCCAGGTTGTTCCGTATGTCGTAAAGAGCGCTGTAGGTGCGCAGCTGGTTTTCCAGCTCGCTGACCGCGGCGCGCAGCGTATCCAGGTCCGGGTGGCGGACCGACATTTCAAACCCGGGACCATCGTTTTGCTGCGTATAGGTGACGCTGACTTCCTTGGCGTCGGGCACGTCGCCCATCAGTTCCCGCAAACGAATGGCGGCATCCTTGGCGCTCATCTCGCGCACCTCGGGCGGAGCGAGCTTCACGATCGCGAGCACGCTGTCCCGCCGCGAGCGCGTGTACCAGTTTTCGATCAGTTGACCTTCGCCCTCGGTGCGCTCGCTCACCTCGTCGACCAGCGCTCGCTCAGCATCCTGCAGCTGGGCGAGAATCTCCAGCGCGCGACTGTAGGGCGCACCCTCGGGCAGCACGACGTTGACGATGACCTCGTCGGACTCGATCTCGGGCATGAAGGCCTTTTTCACCCAGCCGGTATTGAACAGGGTAAACCCGACCAGCAACAGCACCACGAACGCGCTGAACGTCAGGTAGCGCTGGCTGACCACGAACTCCGCAATTCGGCGGTAGTGCTTGTGCGCAAAGTGGATGATGCCGTCCGAGATTCCTTTCTGGAAATGTCCGAAGCGGCCCAGGTTCTTATCGTGGCGGGGCTTCATTCCCGACAGGTGGGACGGCAGGATCCACAGGGATTCGATCAGCGAGAACGCCAGAGCCAGGATCACGACCCAGGTAATGTGCCGTGTGAATTCACTGGTCGAGCCGCTCAGGAACAGCCAGGGCAGAAACGCCATGATGGTCGTCAGCACACCGAAAATGACCGGTTTCGCCACCAGCTG
>JAZBPJ010000165.1:0-9180 GCA_036351575.1 Lysobacterales bacterium
ATCTTTTTCCACTCCATTGGTGAATTTTGTGCTTCGTTGGTTCGAAGGGAATTCGAACGAGCAGAGTTCGACCCATTCGCCGGGAGCGAATGGGAACGTTCGAGCGCAGCGAGGACGCCCCGCCACCCACGGGTCCGTGATCAATTGCCCGGTGACGGCTCTTCTTTCCGCCGCGCCGCTGCCAGGCCGAGCAGGTCCTCGGTGACCAGGTAGAGGCAGGGGACGACCACCAGCGTGATCGACGTCGCGAAGATGATGCCGAAGCCAAGCGAGATCGCCATCGGGATCAGGTGGTAGGCCTGGCGGGAGGTTTCCAGGATGATCGGTGTCAGGCCGCCGAACGTGGTCAGCGTGGTCAGCACGATCGGCCGGAAACGGCGCAGCCCGGCTTCGTGGATCGCGTCGTACACGCCCATGGTTTCCCGGTTGCGGTTGGCGTGGTGGACGAGGATCAGCGCCCCGTTGATCACTACTCCCGACACCGCGACGACACCCATCATGCTGACGAGCGACAGGTCATAGCCCAGGATGATGTGCCCGAGCACCGCCCCGACGATACCGAAGGGGATCGCCATCATCACGATCAGCGGCTGTACGTAACTGCCGAAAGCAATGGCCAGCAGGGCATAGACGACACCCATCGCCAGGGCGAAGCCGCCCCACAACGTGGCGGTCGATTCGCGCATTTCGGCCTGGCTGCCCTCGAAACTCCAGGTGATGCCCGGGTAATCGATGCGCAGCTGCGGCAGCACTTCTTCGCGCACCACCCGCAGCACGCGGTTTGCGGCGCTTTTTGGCTCGACCTTGGCGCTGACCGTGATCACGCGGCGTCCGTCGCGCCGCTCGATGGAGCGGAACGCCTCGTCCTGCACCACCTCGACGACCGAGAGCAGGGGCACTTCCGCCCCGTCCGGGGTGCGAATGATGAAATCGTCGAGGTAACGGATATCCTCGCGCTCCTCCTCCGGCAGCTTGACGCGCACTTCCACCTCGTTGGTGCCGCGCAGGTGACGCAGGGCAATGGCGCCAAAAAAGGCGTCGCGGACCTGGCGGCCGACCATTTCCGGCGTCAGGCCGAGCGCACGGCCCTCGGGCTGCAGCGTGAAGCTGAGCTGGGATTTGCCGGCATCGTAGTTGTCGTTGACGTCGCGGGTGGCCTCGAAGGCGTCCATGCGCTCGAACAGGGCGGCGCTCGCGCGCGCCAGCATGTCGATGTCCGCGTGGCTCAGATCGATGTTGATATCGGGCCGGTAGCCCCCCGGCCCGCGCTCGGCCTCGAACGTGATCTGGTCCACGCCTTCGATGTCGCCGATCTCCTCGCGCCACAGTTCGATCACTTCCCGGGTCGTCATGTCCCGCTCGGCCGGCGGCTTCATGACGATTTCGACATCGATGAAGCTCTGCCCGCGCACGTTGGTCTTGATGCCCTCGGCCGCGCGGTAAAGGTCGTGCTTTTCGAACATTTGGTGCGTGGCCTCGGTCACTTTCATGGCCACGGCGGCGGACTGGTCGTGCGTGGTTCCTACCGGCAGGCGCACGCCCGCCTCGATTTCGTCGGCCGCCATTTCCGGCATGAGGATCATGCCCATGTGGTCGCTCAGCGCGTAGCCGGCCGTCACGATCAGCAGGGTCAGCGACGCCGTGAGCGTGACGTAGCGGTGGCGCAGGCAGAGGTCGAGGAACGGGCGGTAACGCGTGTTGATCCAGTTGCTGGAAGCGCGCGCCACCCGGCGCTGCCAGTGGTGCAGTTCCTGGCCCGGTAGCGATTTGCTGCGTTTCCCGATGTGCCCGAGGTGGGCCGGCAGGATGAACAGGGCTTCCGCCAGCGAGAACAGCAGCACCACGATCACCACGGCCGGCAGCGGCCACCAGTAGTTGCCGGTGACACCCGGCAGGAACAGCACGGGCATGAAGGCGACGATATTGGTCAGGATGCTGAACGTGACCGGGCGCGCGACTTCCTGGGCGCCGACGATCGCCGCGTTCATGCGGTCGAGGCCGCGTTCATGGTGCTCGTACACGTTCTCGCCGACCACGATCGCATCGTCAACCACGATGCCGAGCGCAACCAGGAAGCCGAACATCGAGATCATGTTGATGCTGATGTCCAGCGCCGGCAGCAGCGTGAACGATCCGATGAACGAGATCGCCATGCCCATCATGATCCAGAAGGACAGGCGGTACTCGAGGAAGATGCTCAGGATCAGCACGATGATGATCACGGCCAGCACGCCATTCTTCAACAGCAGGTAAAGCCGGTCGCTGAAGTCCTCGGCGCGGTTGCTGTCGATGCGGTACTGGATGCCGTCGGGCAGGCTCATATCCAGGTCGCTCAGCACCGTTTCGACCGCTTTCGCGATGTCCAGCGGCGACTGCTCGCCGATGCGGTACACCTCCAGTTCGACCGACGGCTGCCGGTTGAACTGCGAGTGGAAGCCTTCTTCCTCGAATCCGTCCGTGATGGTCGCGATATCGCCGAGGGTCAGGGGCGCCCCGCTGTCCGAACTCACCACCACGATATCGGCCAGCTGCCGGCCCCACAACTTGCGCTCATTGATGCGCAGAAGGATCTCCCCGCCGCTGGTATCGATCGAGCCGGCCGCGACGTCGCGGCTCGATTGCTCGATGATGTCGGCGACCTCGCCCAGCGTCAGGCCGTATTCGCGCAGGGTGGTCAGCGGAATTTCGACATGGGTGACGTAGCTCGGAACATTGTTCAGTTCCACGCGGGTGATTTCCGGCTGGTTGAGCAGTTGGTCGCGAACACGCTCCGCCAGCTGGCGCAGGGTCCAGATATCGGCGTCGCCGTAAAGCCCGATACTCATCACGTCCCGCAGGCGCGCCTGCAGCCTTACCTCGGGCCGTTCGGCGTCGTCCGGGAAGGTGCGGATCTGGGCGACGGCCTGGTCGATATCCTGGTAGGCCTTGATGCGGTCCACGCCGCTCACGAGTTCGAGCTGGACCAGGCCGGAGCCTTCCCAGGCCCGCGAGCGGATTTCCTTGATGCCGGCGACGCCGCGAACCGCTTCCTCGACGGGCAGCAGGATGCCCTGCTCGACCTCTTCGGGAGCGGCGCCCGGGTAACGCACCGAGACTTCCACGACGTCCAGCTGAAAGTTCGGATCGACTTCCTTCTGCATCGCCATCGCGGTCCAGATACCGCCGACCAGCAGGATGATCATCGCGAGGTGGGCCGCGATGGAATTGCGCGCCATCCAGGCGATGGGGCCGCGTCGGGCCTGCTCGGGTGCGTGTTTGTCGTTCATGACTTGAGCCGCAGCGATATGCCTTCCTTGACGGTCGCCAGGCTGGTGGTCACGACCTGGTCCCCGGCGGACAGGCCTTTTCCTACGAATGCATGTGCTGCATCCTGGAACACGATGTCCACCGGCTGGATCACGAGTTTGCCATCGCGTTTGAGCCAGACCGTGTCGTCCTTGCGCACCAGGCTGCGGGGAATCCGCACCACGTTCTCGATCGGGCGACCGTGGATCCGGCACTCGACGAACGAGCCGATAAGGAGTGCGGGCGCTTCGTCATCGCCCCCGCGGCCAAGCGGGTCGTCGACGGCAACGATGACGCGCGCCATGCGCGTGTCGCCCTCCAGTTCGCCCACCAGCCGATACAGGTAACCATCGCGCGTCTCGCCCTCCGGCCATGCCGTGCGGTGCCGGACCGATACCGGCGAGCCGTCCGAGTTTTCTTCTGCAAAGGTCAGCCAGCGCAGGCGGTCGAGCGGCAGCGTCGTTTCGACCCAATAGGTGTCGACGCCGACCAGGCGGGCCAGCGCGTCTCCGGACGAGACCTGCGACCCCAGGTTGACTTCGCGTGAAAGGACCTGGGCGTGAAACGGAGCCTTCACCGTGGTGCGATCCAGGTCGAGCTGCGCCCGCTCAACGGCAGCGCGTGCCGCGCGAACGACCGCCTCGGCGCTTTTTAGTTGCGGTTCACGCAGCACCAGTGCCCGGTTTTCCGGTTCCAGGTCCTTGTTCAGCTGGCGGTAGTCGCGAATCGCTATTTGCTGCCGGCCGTGCTCGATCTCCAGCGCGGCGAGCGCCTGCTGCAGTTCGCCCTGGCGCTGTTCCAGCGCGATGCGGTAGTCCGCCGAGTCCAGGCGAAGCAGTTCATCGCCCGCGGCGACCTCCCCACCGGGCACGAATTCGGCGGCCATGCTGAGGACTTCGCCGGAAATTCGCGGCCGCAGGGTCACTTCGCGGGCTGGCGTGACGGTGCCCATTGCTTCGATAATCGGACGGAAGGTGCCGGCTTCCGCGCTGATGACGTCGACCAGCATGGCGTTCTCCCGAACCGCCGATTCGCGCTGCACTTCCGGCTCGGTGTTGTAGATGACCGTAAGCGAGACGATTCCGGCCAGGACCAGGGCAGCGCACAGCAGGAGTGTGGCGCGCAGGCTGACGCTGCCGGACTGTTTACCGTGGTTTTTCCGTTTCAACGGCATCCTGATTCCATCCTCATGCTGTTGCTGCTGCATAAACATGAATCATGACTTGGGGTTGTTACGCATTCAGTCAAGTCGCGCGGCTTGCAAGCGTACAGAAAATCCAGCCCTGGGAATGAACCGGTCATTTTACGGATTCGAGGAAGTGGTCAACGGCCTTGCCCAACGGCTTGCCCGGGTTTTCGCGGCAATAGCGATCGATCCAGCGCGTCATGTCATCGGGTGAGGCCAGGTCGGGCCATCCGGGCGCGGCCTCGTCGAGATTGCGGATCAGCCACTTGAGCGTCGTGAAATAGGTATCGCTGTGATTTTCCCGGTGCGTCACGAAGCGGGCGCAACTCATTTCGCCCAGGGTGGGCTCTTTCTTCGTTTCGTCTGTGTCTTCCATGATCTTTTTTGCCGGGTCTTCGAGTTCGAAGGTGGCCGGCGCGGCAGTCGCGGCCAGCGCAAGAAGGACGATCAACAGCAATCGAAACATCGGTGCACCTCGTTTGAAATCAACCGTGACTTTAATCGAAACGACGGCGGAGTGAAATGCGGCAGCGGTGGGATCGTTTTGCCGCAGGTCAGTGCCGCGGCCTGGCCCAGGGTGTAAAAAATAATGAACCTGTTCGGTAAAGGAGTATTTCTGATGGCGGATCATCACCGGGAAAACCACCTGCAGCGGCGTGACTTTCTGAAACAGACCGGGCTCGCGGTCGGAGGCATCGGGATCGGCGCCGCCGGGCTTTCGGCCGCGCTCCAGGCCAGCGAAGAAACCGCTGATGCCCCCGGGTGGCCCTGGCCCTACAAGCAACTCGACGTCGAACTCGTGCGTAAACGCGGGCACCTGGATTACTACGAGGGCGGCTGCATGTACGGCTCCAGCGGCGGGCTCCTGTCCGTGCTGGCGGAAACCGTCGGCGGCCCATGGACCACGTTTCCCCACGACATGATGCGTTACGGCGGCGGCGGTATCGCCGGCTGGGGCACCGTCTGCGGCAGTCTGAATGGCGCCTGCGCCATCATCACGCTGGCAGCGGGCAGCGACTACGGCAAGATCACCAACGAGCTCATGGCCTGGTACGGCGTGACGGAATTTCCCAGCGAAGCGGCAAACCGGTACGCGGCCAACCGCGAGTACCTGGTGGCCCAGTACAAGACCGATGCCGTTCTGCCCACTACGGTAAGCGGCTCGCCGCTGTGCCACGTCTCCGTCAATACCTGGTGCCGGGCCACGGGCTTTGCGTCGGGCTCGGCCCAGCGCGCGGAACGCTGCGCCCGGCTGACCGGTGACGTGGCGGCAAAGGCTGCGGAATTGCTCAACGCCCACGCCGCCGGCACGCTGGTCACGGGCGATTTTGAAGAGAGCGAATGCAGCAGTTGTCACCACATGGGCGAGAACTTCGAGTCGGGCCAGTTCATCATCGGCAAGGGCAGCAACTGCACCGACTGCCACGGCGCCGATCCGCACGCTGCGATCGAGGGCGTGTGAACGTAGCCGCTACCGCAATAAAAAACGGGCGCCGCGAAAGCGCCCGTTTTTTCATGCCGTAAAGGTTTTCAGAAACGGTATCTGGCCAGTACCCTGAACACGTTGACATCGTAGTCCGGGCTTTCCTCGCCCATCGTGAAGATGCCGTCGATCGTGTAGGGATCAACACCGTCCACCAGCCAGTCGCTGGTGTCATAACTCTCGTTGTACAGTTCCAGGCCGATACCCCAATGGTCGTTCACGTCGTAATCGACATAGAGGCGGATGTTCTCCAACTCGGTCGTCAGTGTCGGGAAAGGCGTGCCGGAGCCGCCATCGATCACCTGGATGTCACCTTCTGAATCGGAATACACGTAATCGAAGCCCCAGGTCCATTTTTCCTTGAACTGACCGGAGAAACCGAAACCCCAGGACAGGATTTCATCCTCGGTAAAGCCGTTCCAGGGTGTCGCGCCGTCGCCATTGGCGGCCGCCATGCGTGCCTCGATAGTCTCCTGGGTGAAGAAGGCATAGATGCTGGAGCCGCTATCGAACAGGTAGTTGAAATCGAAGCTGATGGCCTTTTCTTCACTGTCGTTCAGCCCGATAACCGACTGGTCATAACTGTCGTCGGTGCTCCAGACGCTGAAGCTGACGCCCACGCGATCCATCGGGGTCACGTCCAACTGCGCCGTCAACCGCTGGCGGTCACGGTCAGCCATGTTGTACTTGCGCATCAGCGGGTTTTCGGCACGGCCGTAGTTGCCTTGCTGCTCCGATGGAGACGCATCGCGGCTCAGGTCCTCGTAGCGCAGCCGCATGTCGAGCATCGCCAGCGGCGTCCACTGGACTTCACCGAAATAACCGTCTTCGTCGGTCTTGAGCACTTCCTGGTAGCTGCGTTCGATTTCCTCCATCACGTAGCCGGCATTCAGGCGCAGCTGATAACTCGCACGCCAGCGCAGTTCCACGTCGCCGCGCGACCTGTCGTAGCCGTAAGGCCGGTTGCTGCGCGGACCTTGCTCATCGATTTCGAACATCACCGGTTCGTACAGGTCGATCGGCGTCTTGTTGTCACGTTCGCTGGCCTTGTAGGAAGCCGTCAGGTCCAGCCCCTTGCTGATCTTCACGTGAAGCCGGCCGGCCAGGCGGTACATCGAGGTCTCGAGCTTGCCGTTCAGCGACTCGCGCGGCAACGGCCGGTCTGCGAAGTCCGGGTTGATCGAGTAGGGCAGGAAGGCGTCGTTCTGCTTTCCTTCTCCGCTGGAGAACTTGCCGGTGAGTTTCAGCCAGTCAGTGAAACGGATGGCTCCCACCAGGCTGAACTGCTGGAACTCGTTGCCGGGTTCCAGCGCCGTGCGCGAAATGTCATCGCCGAAACCGAGCGCCAGCGGGTTGTCCCAGGTTACCGAGCTGTAACCGTTGTCGAACTCGGAGCCCATGTACTCGGCCCGCAACTGCAGCATTTTGCCCGTGTACTCGACGCTGGCGTCGAAGCGGTCGGTGGAGTAGTTCAGCGGTGAGGGGAAGAGCACCGCGTTGACGTAAAAGACGCCGCCGCCAAACGACTTGGTGCCGTCTTTTTCCTGGCGCTCGAAATCGACGTCAAAGCGCCACTTGTCGAGGCCTTTGAACGTGAAGCCGGCGGCGCCGATGGTGCGATTGCTTTCCAGCGCAGCGTATTCCATCGGGCCGCCCGCGGCCCAGCCCGCCGGCAGGGTCAGCATGTCGCTGCCAACGCCTTCGAACGGGGTCATGGTGCCGTGGCCCAGGTAGCGTGGGATTTCCTGGTAGCTGCCGCGAAAGTCGTAAGTGCCTTGCTTGCCGGCTTCGGCATCGAGTATGCGGCTGTCCAGGGCCAGGTTTTTCGCGTAGTACTCGACGTAGTGGCCGTTCTCGCCGCGGTAGCCGCCTTCACCGCCCAGGTCGAGCGTGAACCCATCGTCGTCCAGGCCGCGGTAATCGGCGAACTTCGGCGTGGGGTCGTCCACGTAGACCAGGCCAAAATCCGCGCCGCCGTACCAGCCATAGGGCACCACGCAGAACTTGCAGACCCAGTTGGACGTATCCGGCGCGTCGGCCGTTGTGTCAGCCGCCAGCGCGGTGCCGGCCGGTATCGCCAGGCAGGCGGCCAGTGCGAGCTGAAGCCGGTATTTTCTGTTGCGTTTCATGCTGACTGCCTCCTATCGCATCTGCGAAGAGCCGGACGGGTGGTTCGAGCCGTGCACCTGGGAGTGACAACTCATGCAGGAGCGCGAGCGCAGGAACCGGTCGGCGGGTTGCGTGCCGATGTCGTCGCCGGTGTAGGCGAGGGACGGATGGCCGGCTGCCGAGTGGCACTGCTGGCAGAGCAGCGGGGGTCGGCGGTTCAGCGATGCCGGGTGGTTGCTGCCGTGCGGTTTGTGACACAGGCTGCAGTCTTCGGTCGCAGGCGCGTGTTCCCACAGGAAGGGGCCGCGTTTTTCGGCGTGGCAGCTGTAGCAGGTATCGTTGACATTGTCTTCCGTCAGCAGGAAGTCGTTGTTGCCGTCGTGCACGTTATGGCAGCTGCTGCAGGTCATGCTTCCGAAGCGCAGCGGGTGGCCGTGGGCTTTGAGCGTATCCGAGCGCACGCGCTGGTGGCACTCGAAGCAGACTTCCTGCTGCCCCAGCGGATCCATCACCGCGTCATGTGCGTCGTGAACGCTGTGGCAGGAAACACAGGCGACATCGGAGCTTTCGTGGGCGCTGCCCATCCAGCCGATATTCGAATGACCGCTATGACAGCTCATGCAAGGCGCGTTTTGCTCGGTGGCCGTTGCCTCTTCGTCGTCGGCGAACGTATGCATCGGCGGGTTTTCAGCCTTGTTCTTGGCTTTCATGTGCGCCGCGGAAGGTCCATGGCAGGCTTCGCACTGCAGGTTGCTGAACGGTGCGTTCGGGTCGGTCAGCGAGCCGTGTTTCGTTTCGAAGATGCCCATGACGTTCCACTTCGCGCTGCGATGGCACATCAGGCAGCTGTCAGCCCCCTTTGACGTGTATTCCAGCTCCTCGTCTGCCAGGGCGGACCCTGGCAGAGCGAAGAGAAGAACCACGACCAGGATCATACTCAGCAAGGCTTTCATATGTTGTTCCCGTTCGTTACAGGTTGTTCGGATCAGCGTGACCCATCACTCAGTCGAACCGCAGGGGCGCGGGGCGGTCGAGCATGACGCTCTCGCCTTCTTCGACGCGTTCGCCGCCGTTGATCGGATCGGTCGTCCAGCCCAGCTCGGTGAAGTCCACCCCA
>JAZBPJ010000166.1:0-2130 GCA_036351575.1 Lysobacterales bacterium
CGCCGTCGCCGTGATCGTGCAGGTCGGGGTTTCGTCTTCCTTGGTCGAAAGATCGTCCGCTTCACCCACCACGATACCCTTGATCGTGCAGGGACCGTCCTCTTCGATCGCAGAGGAAAGGCCGCTCAGCGTCGCCGTGCAGTCGGTGCCGTCATCAGGCTCGGCGAAGAACGTGAACGTGTTCATGTAGGAACCGGAACCGCTAACGTTCCAGGTCACGCCTGGCAGGAAGGTGGTGTCGTCCGCCGCGTCAGCCGCGGGGGTGCACACGACGTTGAGCTTCCAATCCAGGTCGATGGCCGGGTCTTCAATCGAGTCGAAATCGATTTCCACGGCGAATTCCGACTCGTTCGGCGTTGCAGTAAACACGCAGGTATTGGCTGCGGTTCCATCGAAAGGCGCAACGTACATGCAGCTGTCAGCCGCGGTGCCGCCGTTGGCGGAAGCCTCGATGGTGTAGCCGTCGATGTCCGTGACCATGATTTCGCAGGTCGTGCCCGGGTCGGTGAACGGCAGGTCGGTCATCGTGAAGTTGACCGGCGAACCGTCAGAGATGTCGGCCGACTGCTCCAGCGGCAAGCCGGCGTTGCAGGACAGTTCCGCGGTTACCGAACCGGTCGCGCCGTTTGTAAAGACGATCGACGTGGCAAAAGTGGACGTCTGACCGGCGGCCGATTCGATGGTCACGGAGAGGTCGTCGCTGTCGTTCGCAGCGTCGTCATCCGGTTGGTCGACGGCATCCAGGGAGACGGTGGCGGTAAGCACGTTGCCATCGGTCGCTGCGGAACCTGCCGTGCACGTTACGCCAACATCGACCGAGTCACCGGCAGCGATGTCCAACGCGGACCATGTCACTTCAAGCAAAGTCGGAGTATCCGTGTCCACCGAGAATCCAGCGGGAAGTATGGTGCAACTGAGGTCATTACGGTCGACCGAAAACTGGAGTGACGCCGAGATATCGACGCCGGTTGCATCGTCATAAGCCGGGTCATTTAATACTGCGAACGTAAAGTCGATGTTGTCCGCCCCGGAACCGGCAATGACCGGATCCACGCCCAGGTTGTCCGTGCCCGTAACCGAAATTTCCACCCCGGGCTCAAATTCGACCACGTATCCTCCCACGGCGGTGAAGCCGCAGGGAATATCATTCCAGTTGGACGCTGTTCCTCCCCGCATTTCCAGGCAGTCTTCACCACCTGAATCGTTTGGTTCGCCAGTATTCCAGTTGGTGTAGCTCCAAGGCTCACCGGTAACCCAGACCCAGGTGCCCTCCACATCGATATCGTTTCCACCCAGCCAGGCCCTGCTGGAACCGGAAGCGGCCTTCACACAGGCATTCTCCGCGGCTGAAGCAATCGTGGCGAGGTAGCCTGAAACACCGTTGCGGGTCATGGCTGCAGCTCCAGCCTCGGCTGTGGCCCAGTCCACTCCACCAGGCACCAGTTCGAAGAAATGGCCGTTGTCGGCACACTCGACAGGCTGTGCCGCCAATGGGAGCGCCCATGCAAGAAGCAATACGGCAAAGGTTGCTTTAATGAAGTTCATCAAATTCTCTCCCAATTTGAAATAATCAAGGCCCAACAACAGTTTTTCTTGTTTTTCAACGCATTGGACTCACAGCATAAAAGTGATCCATACATGGACCGTCGACCCTCAGATACAAGCAGGAATGTATCCGTACCAAGGCGAAATGACCCAGCCCAACGGCATCCTGCCATGGGCAGTATCCGCTGAATGTAAAATTCAGTCAACACAGACCACCCCCGTCAAACGACCCAAGTCGATGAACATGCGCTCACCCAACGATTTTTTCGCCACCTCTGTTTCTGGATCGTCGACTCGCTCGCAAAAAGCACAGCCGGATCGGGTTTCTTGGAGTGGCGTACACCCAGATCGACTCGATGCACCACTGACCCCGCTCGAATTTCATAAATCTTAACTGCACAAAAAAACCCCGCGGCGCGAACCGCGGGGTTTTTTAGAACTTCGGGGTCAGAGTAAAAAATCCACTCCGACCCCGGTCTTACTTATCAGACAAAGCGGCGGAAGCCGACAAAGCCCACACCCAGCATCAGCAGGGCCATCAGGGCCAGGCCGTACTGGCTCAGCGTCGGGATGCCCTCGTAGAAG
>JAZBPJ010000167.1:0-2222 GCA_036351575.1 Lysobacterales bacterium
CGATAAAGCCCACACCCAGCATCAGCAGGGCCATCAGGGCCAGGCCGTACTGGCTCAGCGTCGGGATACCCTCGTAGAAGGCCGTCGCCGTGATCGTGCAGGTCGGGGTTTCAGAGTCTTCCGTATCCGGATCGTCCGCTTCACCCACCGCGATCTCCTCGATCGTGCAGGGACCGTCCTGCTCGATCGCCGTCGAGAGTCCGCTCAGCGTCGCCGTGCAGTCGGTACCGTCCTCGGGCTCGGCATAGAACCAGAACAGCGGTTCAGCCGAACCGGTGCCGCTCACGTTCCAGGTCACGCCCGGGAAGGTGGTCGAATCCGCGTCGGCGGCCGCAGGTTCGCACACCACTTCGAGATTCCAGTCCAGGTCGATGGCCGGGTCGTCAATGCCGTCGAAGTCGATGTCGACCTCGAATTCCGAGCGATTTGGCGTCGCCGTAATCTCGCAGGTATTGACTGCTGTTCCATCGAAGGGCGCAACGTACATGCAGCTGTCATCCGCGGCACCGCCGTTGGCGGAAGCCTCGATGGTGTAGCCGTCGATATCCGTCACCGCGATCTCGCAGATGGTGCCCGGCGTAGTAAACGGCAGGTTGGTCATCGTAAAGGTGACCGGGGAAGCCTCGCTGATATCGAACGACTGCTCCAGCGGCGAGCCGGCGTTGCAGGACAGTTCCGCGGTTACCGAACCGGTCGCGCCGTTTGTAAAGACGATCGACGTGGCAAAGGTGGACGTCTGGTCGGCGGCCGAAGTGACCGACGTCAGCTCCGTCACGGTATTGTCGTCGGGATTCAAATCTGGCTGATCAGCTGTTGCCGCCGATGTCCAGCTTATTACGTCGGTCCCGGCGGTCTGGTTGACACCGATGGTGACCGTGACCGCGAGATCGAGCGATTCTCCTGCCCCCAAGGAAGGAATGCTCCACGTTGGAGATAAAAATGTCGTGCCCACAGGAGCATCCACCTGCTCCAAGATGGCATCCGTCAATCCTGTCGATCCCAAGGTCACTTCCACGTTGGTCGCTTCGTCTGCACCCGTGTTGGAAACCGAGAACGTACCGACAAAATTGGCGGTACCGGAACCCGCGAGCACCGGGTCGGGGTCATCGCTGATCGATACTACGAGATCAACCTGCGGATCCTCGACGAACGCCACCGTGTAAATCGCCCGGGTTGAATCGTTCGGGCCGTACAGAGTGGTCGTCCCGCCGTTGAGCAGATCGAGGCTGTAAACATCGAAAACGGGGTCATTGTCACCGGTGAGCAGCGTCACCGTTTCGCCGGTCGAGGCAAAGCCGAGGTCGGTCACCCACTGGGGCGGCGTGATCAGGTTGTTCCAAATCAGGTACATCGTTCCTGAAACATCCGTCACGACTTCCAGCGAATAGTCCCCGATTTCCTTGTCGTCGTTTGCGACGATCAGGTACTCTGCGCCATCCACCACCTTGCCGGTCACGTCCGTCCAGGTGTAATCACGATCGCAGTAGGACGTCACACCCTCGGCCATCGGGCTGGCTGAAACGCTCGGCGCACAGTTGGCCGGATCCGGCTGGGTACCGCCACGCGTAACGGTGGTGATACCAGCGAACGAGGTGCTGGCGTAAAACAGGGTCGCCATCAAGGCGATTCCACCGAGTAGCCTCGGTGTGCAGCTTGCAGGTTTCATTTTTTCCTCACTCCTGTAGGTAAAGTTTGTCGCTTCAGACATTGCTATCAATAAGCAATATTTTTTCAGAGAGCGCCTTAAATGTCAATTAATGTAAACCCATCCAATAATATTTCCTTGTTCCAGATTCAGGCAGGGTCAATATCAGCCAGACGGGGTGAATCCTCGTTGTCGGCAGCCTCATCTGAAAAGCTCGATGCGAGGATTTTCTTGTTCCTTGCCCCCAGTTTCCGCAGCATCTCCGTCTGCCGCAGCAGGTTGCCCGCACCGGTGTTCTCTTCAACATACAGTCTTTACCGGAGAGGCAATTCGCGGACAGACCCATCGCGCTGAATCTGCTTTCCGTGAATCCATGATGTGCAGTGGTTCCCACAAAAAAACCCCGCGGCGTGAACCGCGGGGTTTGTTTGTTTTGGGGTCAGAGTAGCTCAGCTACTCTGACCCCGGTCTTACTTATCAGACAAAGCGGCGGAAGCCGACAAAGCCCACACCCAGCATCAGCAGGGCCATCAGGGCCAGGCCGTACTGGCTCAGCGTCGGGATGCCCTCGTAGAAG
>JAZBPJ010000168.1:0-2254 GCA_036351575.1 Lysobacterales bacterium
GCCACATCGCGAAGACGGTAGCGGCGGCCGCGTGGCGTACCTCCTCCTCCGTCGGCTCGGTCATGGTCAGCGGATCGTCACCCGCGTCCCAGCCCTCGGCGATGCCGGTGTGGGTGCTGTAGTCCCAGGTCGAGAGCACGTCCAGCGCCTGCGCCATCGGCGAGCCGTCGGGTACCGGGACCTGCGACATGATGGCCAGCAGGGTCGGCAGCACCAGTTCGGCATCCAGCAGGTTGACATTGCCCTGGATTTCCTTGAAATGCTCCGCCGTGATCGGTGTTCCGGATTCGACCAGCGCCTTGATCTCACGGTCAACCCGGCCCATGCGGTAGGACGAGTAGTAGGGGTTCAGGTAGTAGAGGCCGGTGCCGCTGGGGCGTACCTCGTTGTAAGGGACATTGTCCAGCGTGGTGCCGACCGGGTCGTTGTTCGCGTTTGTTACGAAACCCTTTTCGGGGTTGATCAGCTGCGGCATCTCCTCCGGCGGCAGGATTTCGAAGTCCAGCGCCTGGTTGGGCTGCGGATTGCTCAGCGGCAGCCATTCGTTGGCCGCGGCGCCGGTGCCGTCGCGGATGAACCAGGGCGGCAGGCCGTCGATGGTGAAGTTCGCAAGGTCTTCACGCAGCGGCTTCTCGGACGTGGTGATCCAGGAAATGTTGCCGTCGACATCGGCCCAGTAGACGTTCTGCACGCCGGTGTCGAAGTAGGTCAGCGCCTCCTGCATCTCCTCGAGATTCCGGGCATTGTCCAGTTTCCGGAACATGGTCAGTTCGTGCGTATCGCGGAAGCCGGTGAAGGCGATCGAAAGGCCGGTGCTGCCGTCAATGTTGACGACCGGGCCGTCGTTGCGGCGCGGAATGACCAGCGAGATCGCGCCGTCGGTGTAGCCGACCGGGGCCTTGACCTTGTTGTCGGCCACGCCGTCGCCGACGATGTTGATGTACCAGGAGTTGAACACCTGCTGCATCGGCTCGGGCTGGCCCTTGTAGATCGTCGCGGTGGGCAGGCCCAGGGCGTTGGTCTCAAAGGCCTCGCTGAACACGTCGGTGATGTCCAGCGGGTTCACCGTCATGCCCCAGCAGGCGTTGTTGTTGCAGCCCAGGAGTACGCCGGGGGCGCCTGGCGGAACGACGCCGTTGACGTGCCATTCTTCGCCGTCGCGCATGTAGACCAGGTGCTGTTCGTACCAGATGGCCGGCGTATTCATGGCGAGGTGGGGATCGTTGGCGATCAGCGGGAAGCCGCTCTCGGTGTGCTCGCCGGCGACCAGCCAGGCGTTGCTGCCGTTGGGCTGTTCGCTGTTCTGCAGGAATTTCCGTGGCATCCAGGTGCTGTTCAGCTGTGACTGGAAGCGCTTGGCCATGGCCAGGGTGGATTCCGGGATTTTCTGCTCACCGGTGACCTGGAGTCTTGCTTTCTGGTCATTGACCGATGCCTTGCCGGCGTCTTCGGTGCCGGCAGCAGCCATGGCCGCCAGGAATTCGGGTGCGGTTACACGGTCGTCCGGCGGCATCGAGCGGTGCGTGTCTTCAAAGAACAGCGCCTGGCCGTTGATGCCGGCGATCTCGCCGACAGCCTGGTAAGCACCCAGCCGGATCGTGCTGTCCACGTCGTCCAGGCTGAGGGAGAAACCGGCCGCCAGGCCCTTGCCGATCAGGATACTGTCCAGCGGTGTCCACGGAGCGACCTTGCTGATTTCCAGCACGGCGTATTCCGGCGGCAGGGGATTGTTCTGAAGAAAGGTGTTGACGCCATTGGCGTAGGCCTGGAGCCAACCCCTGGTATCGGCGTCCAGCGCCGGCCAGGTTTTCTGGGCAGCGCGTTCGAGGCCAAGCGTGCGGAAGAGCACGTCGGACTCGAGGGCGGCTGCGCCCAGCAGTTCGGCCGCTCGCCCGGCTGCGCCCTTGCGATCGCGATCCATCTGGAAGAAGCGGTCGCGGGCATGCAGGTAACCCTGCACGAAAATAACGTCCAGTTCGTTCTCACCCCGAATCGTCGGAATGCCATACTGGTCCTCGGTTACCGTCACGGTATCGCTCAGCCCCGGAAAACTGAAGTCTTCGGCGAGGGCTGGTTGAGCAATAAATGTGACTGAAACAGCGAGGAGGGAAGCATGGAGCAGGAACCGGGCAAAAACTGACCTTGCAGACATGTTCATAACTATCCCCAATCAGGCTTAGAGTAAAAAGGCCTCTGGCGGGCCCGTTGAGCCACTAAAATACACCCTTACAGCCATTTTTACCAAATCGTTTCA
>JAZBPJ010000169.1:0-48588 GCA_036351575.1 Lysobacterales bacterium
CATCCGGTCGAACATCTCGATCCGCCGATGGCCTTCGGCAAAGCTTAATATCAGCTTAATTCGTTCTGCCGCGAACCGGTCCTGCTTTTTGCCCATTTCGTGATTTCAGTCAATCTCCCCGTTCCCGGCTCGCATGCACCCGGTGAAACTGCGAACCCCGCGCTTGGGTACAATGGCGCCATGAAAAAACCCGAATTACTGTCCCCGGCCGGCAGCCTCAAGAACATGCGTTTTGCTTTCGCATACGGCGCGGACGCCGTGTATGCCGGCCAGCCGAGGTATAGCCTGCGCGTGCGCAACAACGAGTTCAGCAAGGAAGAGGTGCTGGCGCAGGGCATCGAGGAAGCGCACGCCCAGGGCAAGCTCTTTTTCCTGGCCAGCAACGTGGCGCCGCACAACAACAAGGTGCGCAGCTACCTCGCCGACCTCGAACCGATCGTCGACATGGGGCCGGACGCGCTGATCATGTCCGATCCGGGCCTGATCATGATGGTGCGCGAGCGCTGGCCGGACCTGCCCATCCACCTTTCCGTGCAGTCCAACGCCGTGAACTACGCCACGGTCAAATTCTGGCAGGGCATCGGGCTGAAGCGCATCATCCTCTCGCGCGAGCTTTCCCTGAAGGAAGTCGCGGAAATACGCGAAGAGTGCCCGGATATCGAACTGGAAGTTTTCGTGCACGGCGCGCTGTGCATCGCCTATTCCGGCCGCTGCCTGCTGTCGGGCTACATGTCCCACCGCGACTCCAACCAGGGCGCCTGCACCAACACCTGCCGCTGGAAATACAACGCCGTGGAGGCGCGCGAAACCGGCACCGGCGACGTGGTGCCGCTGCATCCGCGGGCGCATGAAGACACCGCGGAACTGCCCGTCATGCTGCTGGAGGAAGAAACCCGACCCGGCGAGTTGATGCCGGCCTACGAGGACGAGAACGGCACCTACATCATGAACTCAAAGGACTTGCGCGCGGTCCAGCACGTCAAGGCGCTGACGGAGATGGGTATCGACTCGCTCAAGATCGAAGGGCGCACCAAGTCCTTCTACTACACCGCGCGAACAGCCCAGGTCTACCGGCGCGCCATTGAAGACGCCGCGGCGGGGCGGGAATTCGACATGGCGATGATGGACGAACTCGAAGGACTCGCAAACCGCGGCTACACCGAGGGTTTTTACCGGCGGCACCCGCCGAAGGAATACCAGAACTACGAACGCGGCGTCTCGCGCAGCGAGCGTCAGCAGTTCGTGGGGGAACTGCTCGAATACGAAAACGGCTGGCTGACGATCAACGTGAAAAACCGCTTCGAGGCCGGCGACGAGATGGAACTGGTGACACCGGAGGGAAACCGGCATTTCGTGCTGGAAAACCTGTGCGACCGCGACGGCAACCGGATCGAAGCCGCACCGGGATCGGGCCACGTGGTGCGCATCGGGCTGGAAGGCCCGTATTCGATCCCGAATCCCGGGTTTGCCCTGCTGGTGCGCTATCTGCCTTCAGCCTGAAACCGCACGCAGGTCAAGAAACTCACACGGCATGCATTCCATATTTCTAGGGTTCTGATCTGTGTCATCCCGCCCGACCGGCAAAATTCCTATATTGCACTGGGTTTACCCGTGTCCGTAAGCTGAGATTGAGGAGACGACATGAAAATTGCTTCACGAATTGCGTTCGCTACCGCCCTGGCACTGGCTGCTTCAGGTGCCGCCCTCGCCCAGGACGTCACCGACGACGCGACCTGCCTGGAATGCCACGACGGAACCGAACGTTCCGCACCGGCCGATCCCAACATGATCCAGGTGCACAACCCGGAAGGCGGGTTCTTCGCCGAAGCCCATGAAATGTGGGCCTGCGTGGACTGCCATACATACGTTGAAGAAATTCCGCACGCGGAAGACGTCAGCGAACAGGTTGTGGACTGCCTGAATTGCCACGCGGAAGTTCCGACCAAGTAAAACGACCGCACCGCCAAAGGTCAGATTCGCTGGATGCTCCTGTCGGGTCTGACCTTTCAACTGGCAGCGGCCGGCCGCACAGGGCCGGTTCGATGCAGATGGCGCATGGACCCTCGGGGTAGAGCATTGAACGAAAAAACCGGTCCTACTGGAGAAAAGCCTCAGGGGTGGCGGCGCGTATCGCGTTTTATCGTGAACGTGCTGCTGTTCCTGGCATCGCCCTTCATTGCGCTGAGTTACCTGGTGGCATTGCCTGTTGTCGGCTTTTTCCAGTTTTCCCGCTCTTTGCTTGATTCAAAGCAAAAGAAAAATTCCGGCGATACCCGTCGAGCGGGTGAAAAATGACTACTGAAATATCCAGACGGATTCCCGCACTCCTTGCCGCTGCAGCCCTGTTTCTGGCCGGCGCCTGGATCGCTGTAACGCCGGTCGAAGTGCTGGCGCAGGATGCTGCCGAAGCGCCGGACCCCGACGCACGCTGCGTGAAATGCCACAGCAGGGGCCTGAAGAAGAAGCTGGAGGACGGCGAGGTTCTCTCGCTGAAGGTCGATGCGGAAGCATTCGGCACGTCGGTTCACAGCGTGATCGGCTGCACCGGCTGCCACCGTGACGTCGCAAAAGGCAGACATCCCTCACGTCAGCCCATCGAGAGCCGCCGCTCATATTCTTTTGAAAAGAATGAAACGTGTCGCCAGTGCCACCGGGCCAAGTACGAAGCCTACGACGGCAGCATCCATGCCAACCTGGTACGGGCGGGCAGCGACAAGGCGCCTTTATGCTCCGACTGCCACAGTGCGCACGCCATTCAACGCCACGAAACGTACGACCGCGACAGCGGCGAACCGTGCAGCAAATGCCACACGGACATTTTCACCGCCTACGAGGAAAGCGTTCATGGCACCGCCCGCAGAGAAGGCAACCGCATTCGCGCCGACCACTTCGAATCACCGGTCTGCGCCGACTGCCACAGCGCCCATGATATTTCCGCCGTCGCCTCGACCGGCTATCTCGTCTCGACCTGCATGAGCTGCCACGAAGTGGCCGAACTGGCCCATGAACAATGGCTGCCGAACGCCCCGATGCATATGAAGTCGGTGGGCTGTTCCGCCTGCCATGCGCCCGACGCCGGCCTGCGGGTCGACCTGCAGCTTTGGGACCAGGTAAATCAGCAGGCGGTCGGCGCCGAGGAGCGGTATGCTCCGTTGCGAGCCACGTTGGCCGAGATCGGCAACGAGGAAGGCGGCATAAGCTCGCTGGACCTGTGGAAGCTGATCCGCCTGACGAAAGCGGACGGCGAGAATATCGACGTGAGGCTGCGTGGACGTCTGGAAGTGGCTACCGGCATGGACGCACACCGCCTTCAGGACAGCGGCCAGGCGACCCGGACCTGCGAAAACTGCCATGACGGCGACTCCGTGGCGTTCGACAAGGTCACGGTCTCGATCACCCGGGCGGACGGGCGCAAAGAGCGCTTCGAGGCCGATAAAGCGGTGCTCAGCTCGGTCCTCTCGGTCGACTCGATCAGCGGCTTTTACGCTCCGGGCGGCACCCGCATCAAGCTGCTCGACTACCTGCTTGTGCTCGCCGTCCTGGGCGGCCTGGCAGTGCCCGTGGTTCATGTTTCACTGGGCAAGATCATCCGTCGCAAGATGAAAGTGAAGTAACGGGAAACAAGCCATGAACAATCGGGAACCGATCCACGAACACATTGACACAAAGCAGCGGATATACCTGCACCCGTTACCGGTCCGCATCTGGCACTGGCTCAACGCGCTCGGCTTCGTTCTGCTGATCCTGACCGGGCTGCAGATACGCTACGCCGACATTATCAGCGTCATCAGTTTCGAAACGTCGGTGCAGCTGCATAACTGGATCGGCTTCGTCATCATCGTCAACTGGTTCCTGTGGTTTTTCTACTACATGACCTCAGACAAGATCACGAACTACCTGCCCGATTTCAACGCGCGCGATTTCATCAAGCGCTATTTCGAACAGGCGCAGTACTATGGTTACGGGATTTTCGTGGGCGAACAGCGGCCGCACGACGTGCAGCCCTACGACAAGTTCAACCCGATGCAGAAGCTCACTTACCAGTTCGTGATGCTGATCACGGTCCCGATCACCTTCTTCTCCGGCTTGATGATGTGGGACGTGGACTATTTCGCCGGCCTGATCGAGTTGGCGGGCGGTATTCGCATCGTCAACACCGTGCACGTGATCATGTTCGTCATTTTCGTTTTCTTCGTCTTCCTGCACGCCTACATGGGCATGCTGGGGTCGAAATGGTGGTCGCACTACAAGGAAATGTTCACGGGCTACGAGGAGCCGCACGACTGAGCCGCCCGGCTAACCACCCAGCAACCGGCCCGCCGTTTTTTCCGCGTTGACCACGCAGTCGTTGAGGCTGACGCCGCGAAAGGCGTTGCCGCTCATGAACAGGCCCGGGAATGAACGCAAGCGGTTTTCGATGGCCTCGAGCCGGTCAGCGTGCCCCACGAGGTACTGCGGTATCGCCCGTTCGTGCCGGTAAATCATCGCGAACCCGGGTTCGGCCGTGACCCCCATGATGTCCTTCAGGTTGGCGCGCACTTCATCCAGCAGTTTTTCGTCCGGCAGCAGGGCCCGCTCCGGTGTGCGCGCACCGCCCACCAGGGTCCGCAGCAGCACCCGGCCATCCGGCGCCCGGTTCGGGAACACGTAAGAATCGGCAACCGTTCCCAGGATCTCGCGTTTCTCCCTGGAGGGCACCAGGAAGCCGAAACCGTCCATGTCCCCCTCGACGTCCGGGCGTTCGTAACCGAGACAGACCACGGCGAGCGACGGGTAGTCGATTCCACCCACCAGGGTGGAAAGCTCGGCATCCAGGCCGGACAGCAGCGCGGCCTGTGCGTAAGCCGGGCAAGCCAGCACCACCGCATCGAATACCTCTTCGCCGCCGTCCGCCAGACCAAGCCGGAACTGCGCCCCGTCCCGCTCAATGCGCTCAACCGCGCAATCGAGGCGTAAACGGTCTCCCATGCGGCCCGCCAAAGCGTCGGTCATCGCCGACATGCCGTCTTCGAAAGAAGTCAGCGTACCGCCGGGCGCCGGGCCGGGCCGGTCCTTGCTGCCCGCCTTGCGGGCCTCTATCTGCAGGCTTATCAGCGCGCGAATCAGGCTGCCGTGCTCGTCCTCCAACTCCTTCATGCGCGGAAAACAGCTTTTCAGGCTCATCTTCGTCGCATCGCCGGCGAACACGCCCGACGCCATCGGGTCGATCAGTTTCTCGAATGCCTCCCGGCCCAGGTGACGCGTGCCGAATTCGGCCAGCGTCTCGTCGGATTGCTTCGCCCGCGAAGAAAACACCTCTCCCACGACGCGCAGCCGAGCCCCCGGGCTGAGCAGTTTCGAGGTAAAAAACTCGGGCGGCTTCTCGGGCAGCTTGTGCAGCGCCCCCTCGCTGAAAACGAAACGGCGCTTGGCCGAGAGGTCAGCCGGCATCACCTCGAGGCCCAGCTTGCGCGCCAGTTCGAGGGTCGGCGGGCTCTTGTCCAGGAATCCGTTGACACCCCATTCGCAAAGGTAGCCTGCGGGCGTTTTTTCCGTGAAAACCTTGCCGCCGGGCCGGCCGGAAGCCTCGAAAATCCTTATTTCGACGCCAGGCTGCTGTTCAAGCACGGCAAATGCCGTGGCCAGACCGGAAATGCCCGCCCCTGCAATAGCTACTCTCATCCAAAAAACTCCTGGCCTGCGATAATCGATGCGAAATTCTAACCCGTCACGCTGCAGCGCCCACGGGGATTTTCATTTACTTGACGTGCATCATCAATGAATATGGCGCAGCATCGTAGTTTTTAACAACCGTCGGTTCCGGGAGAAAAACCCAATGACGAACAAGGCACTAGCAATCACACTAATTACCCCTCTGCTGGCTGCGGGCCTGCTGACGGCTTGCAGCGGCGAGCCCGAGATCAGCTTTGCCAGCGATGTGAAACCGGTTCTCGAACAGAACTGCCTGTCCTGCCACCAGCCCGGGGGCACCGGTTACGAAGCCAGCGGGCTCAGCATGGTCAGCTATGCCGACCTGATGAAAGGCACCGAGGGCGGCGCAATGATCGTTCCGGGCGATGAATTGGGCAGCAACCTGGTGGTCCTGATGGAAGGTCGGGCCGATCCGTCGATCAGCATGCCGCACGGCAAGATGGAGCCTGTCGCCTCGAAAGACATCGAACTGATCAAGCAGTGGATCGCGCAGGGCGCAAAGAACAACTAGCGAAAACAACAAACAGGCGATGGCCGCGATGCCGCCGCCCTAAACGGAGTTCTCATGGAAAACATTCACGCGGATGTGGTCATCATCGGTGCGGGAGGCGCCGGCCTGAGGGCCGCGATCGCCATCGCGGAGGCAGACCCCTCGCTCGAGATCGCGCTCGTTTCCAAGGTCTATCCCATGCGCAGCCATACCTGCGCCGCCGAGGGCGGCGCGGCCGGCGTCAAGGGCGCGGACGATTCCCTGGAAATGCATTTCAACGACACCGTCAGCGGCGGCGACTGGCTCTGCGACCAGGAAGTCGTCGAGCATTTCGTCAGCCAGGCTCCGCGGGAACTGGTGCAGCTGGAACACTGGGGCTGCCCCTGGAGCCGCGCGGACGACGGATCCGTGGCCGTGCGGCCGTTCGGCGGCATGAAGAAACCGCGCACCTGGTACGCCGCCGACAAGAGCGGCTTCCACATTCTGCATACGCTGTTCCAGACCTCGCTGCAGTTTTCTTCCATCAGGCGCTTTGACGAGTACTTCGCGCTGGAGCTGCTGCACAAGGATGGCAAATGCCGCGGCGTCGTCGCGATGGAAATGCGCAGCGGCCGCTTCTTCTCATTCCACGCGCCCGCGGTCATCATGGCCTCGGGCGGCGGCGGCCAGGTGTTTCCGTTTACCACCAACGGCGCCGTCAAGACCGGCGACGGCATGGCCATGGCTTACCGCGCCGGCGTCCCGCTCAAGGACATGGAGTTCGTTCAGTACCATCCGACCGGCCTGCCGGGCACGGGAATCCTGCTCACCGAGGGCTGCCGGGGCGAAGGCGGCATCCTGGTCAACAAGAACGGCTACCGTTACCTGCAGGACTACGGAATGGGTCCGGAAACCCCGATAGGGCAGCCCGAACTGAAAACCATGGAACTTGGCCCGCGTGACCGCCTGAGCCAGGCCTTCTGGCACGAACACAAGAAAGGCAACACGGTCGAGACACCCTGGGGCCACTGTGTGCTGCTCGACATGCGGCACCTGGGCGAGAAGAAAATCAACGAACGCCTGCCGCTGGTGCGGGAACTGGCTTCATCCTATGTCGGACATGACCCGGTCAAGGAACCGGTTCCGGTGCGTCCCGTGATCCACTTCATGATGGGCGGCATCGACAGCAACATCAACGGCGAAACCCCGATGCCGGGACTGTTCGCCATCGGCGAATGCTCCTGCTCCGGGCTGCACGGCGCGAACCGCCTGGGCTCGAACTCCCTGACCGACCTGCTGGTTTCCGGCAAGCGCTCCGCGGACCGCGCCATGGCCTACGCGAGGGAAACGGGGCGCAGCAGCGAAGATCCGGCCATTGCCGCGCAGGCCGACCGGGTCGTGACCTCCATCCGTGAGCTGCTGCAGCAGTCCGGGGGGGACGAATCGATCGCCGCCATTCGGCGTGAACTGAGGGACACCCTCGAAGAAGGCGCCGGCATTTACCGGGACGAAGAAGGCTCGCTCGCATCCTGCGAGAAAATCGCGGAACTGCGCCAGCGCTACAAAAACATCGAGGTCAATGACAAGAGCAACGTTTTCAACACGGACCTGCAGCAGGCGCTGGAACTGCGCAACCTGCTGGACGTCTCGGAAACGGTGACCGAGGCGTCGCTCGAACGGCGCGAATCCCGCGGCGCACATCAGCGGCTCGACTACACCGAGCGGGACGATGAGAACTTCCTGAAACACTCCCTCGCCTACCGGCAGGATGACGGTCGTCCGCGCATCGAATGGCTGGACGTTACGATCACCCGTTCACAGCCCGGCGTACGCGACTATTCGGGAGGAAAAAAAGAATGAACACCCGCGAACTCGAAATCGAAGTGCTGCGCTACGATCCTGAACAGGACAGCGAACCGCACTTCCAGTCCTATCGCGTGGAATGCCACGAGGACTGGGCGATCCTGGATGCCCTCAATTTCATCAAGGAAGAACTGGATACCACCCTGGCCTACCGCTGGTCCTGCCACATGATGGTATGCGGCAGCTGCGGCATGATGGTGAACGGCGAACCGGTGCTGACCTGCAAGACCTTCGTGCGCGACCTGCCGGACAGGGTCCGCATCGAACCGCTGGAAAATTTCCCGATCGAACGCGACCTGGTGGTGGTACTGGACGACGTGATGGAAAAATTCCAGCGCGCAAAACCCTACATCGTGCGCAAGGACCCGCCGCCTGAAGGCAAGGAGTATGTCCAGTCGCGCAGCGCGCTCTATAAATTCAAGCAATACACGATGTGCGTGAACTGCATGTGCTGCTACGCGGCCTGCCCGCAGTACGCGCTGGACAAGGACTTCATAGGCCCGGCCGTGCTGGCGCTCGCGCACCGCTACAACATCGACTCGCGCGACCAGGGCAAGTCCGAGCGCCTCGACATCCTGGCCGACCACGACGGCGTGTGGAACTGTTCCTTCGTCGGCGCCTGCTCGGAAGTTTGCCCGAAAAGCGTGGACCCGGCCGCGGCGCTGCAGCAAATGAAGCTGGACGGCGCCAAGGAGTTCTGGCTGCAGAAACTGCCCGGAGGTAAATCATGAGCCGCAAACCCTATGAACGGCCCGTGTCCAAGACCACCTGGTACATGCGCAACGGGCGCTACAGGAAGTACATGCTGCGCGAGGTGACCTGCCTGCTGGTCGGCTTCTACAGCTTTTTCGCCATCTGCGCCCTGGCCATCCTGGCCGAAGGATCGCCCGAAGCCTGGACGTCCTTCCTGGAATCGCAGCAGAACGGGTTCTGGATCACCTTCCACGCGCTCGCCCTGGTCTACTACCTGGTTTACATGACCTTTGACTGGTTCAAGCTGGCGCCCAAGGCCATGCCGCTGCAGCTTGGTGAACAGAAACTGGCGGACGGCTACATCATCGTCGCCCACTACGTCGCGTGGATCGTGGTCACCGCGATCATTTTCTGGCTTGCAAAGGTATTCTGATATGGCAATCGCTAAAAAATCCGTCGTTTGGGGACTTTTCGCCGTGGGCGGCACGATTGCCGCCTTCCTGTTTCCCGCGTTGATCGCCCTGTTCCTCCTGGTCGCCATCGGCCAGGTTCCGGATGGCCTGCAGTACAACAATTTCAGCGCCTTCGTTTCGGGCTGGTTCGGGAAAATCGCCCTGTTTTTAGTAATTTCATTCGCTTTATGGCATTCTGCACACCGCCTCAGGGTCGTATTTCACGATTTCGGGGTTCGAAAGGACAAATTTGTTGCCATGGTCGTCTACCCAATCGCCGCGCTGGGCACGGTTTTGACGGCATGGTACGTGTATGCCATATAGGTTGAGATGAACGACGATACAGGCGCGCTGACAGAGACATACGAACAGGTGCAGCATGACGGCTCGGCAAACCCGAAGCCGCTGCTTGCACCTGTGCCAACTCCCCCGAAAATCCCGGATTACCTGCAGGAGACCTACTGGTGGGCTTACCTGCACCCGAAGACGCTGAAATTTTTCGAGCGCGAATGGGTGGTGAACCTGATCCTGTGGGGCAACATGAAGCGCCTGACGCGCGCTGTGCTCGATGACCTCGAACTTGCGCAGGGCAGCCGCGTGCTCCAGGTCGCGTGCGTCTACGGCAAATTCTCGAACCGGCTCGCTCAACACCTGGACAAAACCGGTTCGCGCCTGGAGATCGTCGATGTTGCGCCGATCCAGATCGAAAACGCACGGGAAAAGCTGGCCGGCAACGGCAACGTGGAGTTCCATCACCAGGATTCGACTGCCATGTCGTTCCCGCCGGGCAGCTTCGACGAAACCATCGTGTTTTTTCTGCTTCATGAACAGCCCGAGGAAGCGCGCCGAAAGACCATTGCGGAAGCCGTGCGCGTGACGAGGCCGGGCGGGCGCATCGTGTTCGTGGATTACCACGGACCGAAAAAAAGCAATCCCATGCGCTACGTGATGAAACCGATCCTGGCCTGGCTCGAACCCTTTGCAATGGATCTCTGGCGCGAGGAATTGCCTGCTTTCTTCCCTGCGGAGATCACGGCGGAACAAATCGAATCCGAGTTTTGTTTCGGCGGGCTTTACCAGAAAGTCACCGTTCAGCTGTGATCACCGGGCATCTTTGACGCGTCCCAGGAGGCGCCGCAACAATGAGAATACTGGTCGTCGAGGACAACCCCGAAGTCGCACGCCAACTGAAAGACACGATGGAACGGGAACTGTTCGTCGTCGACGTCGCGATGGACGGCGAGCGCGGCTGGTTCATGGGCGATACGGAATCCTATGACGCCGTCGTACTCGACCTGGGCCTGCCGAAACTCGACGGGCTTACCGTGCTGCAGCGCTGGCGCCATGGCGGAAACCATGTACCGGTCCTGATCCTGACCAGCCGGGACACCTGGCGGGAAAAAGTCGCCGGTCTTCGCGCCGGCGCCGACGATTACCTGGCCAAGCCTTTTGAAATGGAGGAACTGCTGGCCCGCATGGAAGCCCTGCTCCGGCGCGCAACCGGCCACTCCAGCCCGATCCTGAAATCGGGCCCGGTCGAACTCGACTCGTCTTCTGCACGCGTGACGATGAACGGCAACCCGGTCAGCCTGACCGCCCAGGAGTACCGCGCGCTGCAGTACATGATGCAGAACGAAGGCAAGGTCGTTTCCAAGTCCGAACTCAGCGAACACATCTACGAGCAGGTTGTCGAGCGCGACTCGAACGTAATCGAAGTACTGATCAACCACCTGCGCAACAAGTTGTGCCCGGACCTGATCAAGACACGTCGAGGGCTCGGCTACCAGCTTGTCGTTCTCGATGATGACCAGTAAAACGCGGTCACTGACCAACCGGATCGTCCTGCTGTCCGGAATCTGGATCGTCATGGCGCTGGTCGGCACCGGCGTGGTGCTGATCAAGTTCTACAAGGATCACATCATCAGCCACTACGACGCGCACGTGATGATGCACATGGAGGAGATGGTCGGCGCCGCCAGCCTGACGCCGGAGGGCGAATTGAGCCTGGCTTACCCGCCGAGCGACCCGCGCTATCACGTCGAGCACTCCGGCTGGTACTGGGAAATCCGCCACCGCGGGCGGGTACTGGCCAACTCGCCCTCGCTGGCAGGCGCGCGGCTCGATGTCTCGGAACTGCAGCAGCCGGAACACGATGAATCGCAGGTGATCGAAGGCCCGCACGGCCAGCCGCTGCGCGTGAAGATGATGCAGGTCCCCTCCGGCGTCCCCGGTGAACAGCTGCTGCTGGTCTCGTCGGCCCCGATGCTCGGTGTCAGGGACGACGTAAGCGATGTCGCCGAACACATGGCGGTCGCCTTCGCGGTGCTCGCCATCGGACTGCTGTTTGCCGTCATGCTGCAGATCCGTCTCGCGTTGCGGCCGATCAAGCAAATCAGCGAGGGGATCAGCGACATCCACCAGGGCAAGAAGGATAAGCTCGACGGGCGCTTCCCCCACGGCCTGCAGCCGCTGGTCGATGAGCTGAATCACCTGCTGGACCATAATTCGGTTTTGCTGCGGCGGGCCCGCAACCAGCTCGGTGACCTTGCCCATTCGGTCAAGAACCCGCTGACGGTCATCAACAACGAAGCGCGCAGCATGGGCACACAGCAGGGCTCACTGATTCTTCAGCAAACCTCGGATATCGCTTCCAGCATCGAACATCACCTTTCAAGGGCACGCGCCTTCGGAACCACCAACGTACTGGGGTCCAGGGCCCGGGTGCGGCCGGTCGCGGAAGACCTCGAATTCGCCATGAAGCGGATACACCAGGATAAAAACCTGGATTTCGACCTTTCGGGTATCGGCAATTGCTCCGTGCGCTGCGAAACCCAGGATCTCGAGGAGATGCTCGGCAACCTGATGGACAATGCGTGCAAGTGGGCCAAGGAAAAGGTCCGCGTACACTGCACCTGCGAGAACGGCCACAGCACGATTTACGTGGAAGACGACGGCCCCGGCATTCCTGACGACAAGATAGAGCAGGTGCTGCAGCGCGGCCAGCGACTGGACGAATCGATGGAAGGCCACGGCCTCGGCTTGAGTATCGTGCAGGACCTGGTGGAACTTTACCGCGGCCGGCTCAGCCTGGGAAAAAGCGCACACGGCGGCCTGCGGGCGAGCCTGCAGCTGCCCGGCGACTAGGGTTTGTTTGAACAACGTGTCTTTTTGTTTTCATAATCAGGCCCCATTGTTCTGTTCTGGAAAAATCAAACTGAAAAACCGACGGAAACCGATGATCGAACGAATTCTCATACTGCTGCTGGCATTTCTGCCGCTCTGCAACTCCGCCCTGGCCGACCAGGGAGATCCGAATCCGTGGGGCGTCGACGAGTGGACCATCCAGACGTCCCTCTACACCTGGCACCGCGACCCCGAGGATTACCACAACAACGATCAGAACCTGATCGGCGCGGAGGCCTACTTCAACAACGGCTGGCTCGCCGGCATCGCGGTCTTTGAAAATTCCTTTTTCCAGGACTGCCAGTACGTCTTCGTGGGCAGGACCTGGCAGATCAGGCAATCCGAGCATTGGTACTTCAAACTGACGGGCGGACTTCTCAACGGTTATGACGAACCTTACGAGGACAAGATTCCACTGAATGAGCTGGGTATCGCGCCGGCCATCATCCCGGCGATCGGGTACCGCTACAAAATGTTTTTCACGGAGGCGAACCTCGGTGGTTTAGCGGCACTGACCATCACCGCGGGTGTTCGATTCTGACCGTTCGTCGGCGCAAAAAACCACGAAAAAATTCGTCCCAAAAATGAGCTCATTCGCTTTATCGCAAATATCTCGACGCACAAATATTACAGTTCTATTTCGATTCAGCCACTTGCGGAATTCATATCATCCCGGTCGTTAGATCCAGTATCTAAATTGCAAAAAATCGGTTTGACATCACGAATCCCAGAGGGGTAACCTGAACGTCCCTTGAGAGAAACCCGCCGGCTTGACGGCCGACCCGCCGGAAGGCAGAAGGCAAGGTTTCGAACAAAGGACAAAGCGCTCACGTGGTACTGAGTGCGTCGCCCGGACCGGGCCCTGCAAGACCCCCGGTCGTACCAACAAGAGGGCGACTCGAGAGGGACACGCGGTCCCTTGAGATAGACGCCAGGAGGCGAAAGCCTCACAGGACTCGAAGGCGGGAAGCAGCGCAAGCAGTGGAACGCCGAGTGACTGGAAGCAGCTTCGGCTGGAGAAGGTCAGGACCTGGAAAGAGCTTCGGCAACGGAAAGGTCCGTCGGATTGGGAAGGCGCAAGCCGGAAGAATCCGGAGAGGCGGAAAGGCGCAAGCCAGGAAGCCGACGGCAAGACGGGCGCAAGCCGGTCGAACCGGAGAGTCAAAAGACGTCGATAAATAAGGCGGGAGTAGAAGGCCCGCGGCCGGGAACCGAAGGCAGAGGATCGGAGAACGGACTGAGTTGGAAAGGCCTAGGAAGATCTGCAGTCTTTCGTAAGCGGAGTTCCGATACTTCTACACCGGAGAGGAGGCGCAAGCCTCCTCTCTTTTTTTATGCCCTGAAAATCTCCACCTTCCCCCTACTCACTGCGACCCGGGCAGTTTCGTAATACAATTGTCCGTCACTTCAGGTCACAGTATGAAATGGAAAGCGAAGCCGTTAACCCAATCGTTCCGGAGCCACCCGTCGTGCGCATGCGCGACCTGGTGTTTCGGCGCAACCGCCGCACCATCCTCGACGGCGTCAGCATCGATGTTCATCGCGGCTCCATCGTGGCGTTCATGGGCCCCAGCGGCGTCGGTAAAACGACCATTCTGCAGCTGATCTGCGGTCGGCTGCGGCCGGACGAAGGCAGCGTGGAGGTCAACGGCCACCGCATTTCCGAGATGTCCTCGCGGGAACTGCAAAGCTTTCGACGGCATATCGGCGTTCTTCTGCAGGACGGGGCGCTGTTCACTGACCTGACGGTTTTTGAAAACATCGCCACCCCGGTCAGGGAACATTCGAATCTGCCCGAGGCGCTGATCCGCCGGCTCGTCATGAGCAAGCTCAACGCCGTCGGTCTCGGCGGTACCGAGGACCTGATGCCGCATGAACTGTCGGGCGGCATGGCGCGGCGCATTGCATTCGCCCGGGCCGTGGTGATGGATCCCTGCCTCATGCTCTATGACGAGCCGATGAACGGGCTCGACCCAATTGCGGTATCCACGATTCGCACGCTGATGAGGGAAACGAACGACGCACTGGACATGACCAGCCTGGTCGTGACCCACGATGTCGGCGAAATGCAAAAGCTGGCTGATTACTGCTACATCCTCTCCGAGGGAAAAATCGCCGGAGAAGGAACGCCGCAGGAGTTGTGCGAAAGTCACGAGCCCAACGTCAACCAGTTCATGAACGGCAAGGTCGACGGCCCGATTCCGTTCAATTACAAGCTGTCCGAAGGACAATGGGGCCTGCTGGACTGAAATGGACACTCCTACGACCCCGTTCCGGAATATCGTCAAGCCCTTTTGGGAAGCCGGCCGCTGCCTGCTGTTTTTCTTCCTCATGCTCACGGGCCTGCGCCTGGAAGGTTCGCAGTGGCGGTCGGTGCTGCAGCAAATTTACCTGGTGGGCGCACGATCCCTGGTTATCATCATGATCTGCGGATTCTTCGTGGGCATGGTGCTTTCACTGCAGGCGGTCAATTCCCTCGAACAGTTCGGAGCGCAGGACCAGGTCGGCCTGTTGGTCGGCAAATCCATTTTTCGCGAACTCGGACCGGTACTGACGGCCCTGCTGTTCGCCGGCCGCGCGGGCACGTCGATCACCGCCGAGATCGGGCTCATGAAGGCAACCAACCAGATCGAAGCCATGCACCTGATGGCTATCGATCCCGTGCACCGCATCGCGCTTCCGCGGTTTGTAGCCGGCGTGATTTCCGTTCCCCTGCTCACCGCGATCTTCAGCGCGATGGCCATCCTCGGCAGCGTCATTTTTTCGATCGGCGTAATGGGGCTGGATACCGGCATATTCTGGAGCAAGCTGCAGACCAGCGTTCATTTCCACCAGGACCTGATGCAGGGCGTCCTGAAGAGCTTCGTGTTCGGCGGCACCGTCAGCCTGGTCGCGGTCTATTTCGGTTACGACTCCAAGCCGACCGGCGCGGGCGTGGGTACGGCCACGACGAACACCGTCGTACTCAGCTCCGTGCTGATCCTGATTTTCGATTTCATCATCACATCGTTCCTGACCTGAGGTAACCAACATGCGCGCCAACTACAAGGTCGAACTTGCTTCCGGGGTGTTCCTGCTGATCGGTGTCGCCGCCCTGGTGTGGCTGGCGACCGCGGCCACCGATTTCGGGCAGGACATCGGCGACGACACCTACACGCTTTCCGCCCGCTTCCAGGACGTCGCCGACCTGCGCCCCGGGTCACCGGTTAAGATCGGCGGCGTGACCATCGGCAAAGTTGAATCTATTACCCTCGACCCGGTCTCATTCGAGGCGGTGGTCTCGATGAGTATTGCGTCCCGTTACAATGAAATACCATCGGACACGGGTGCGGCGATCCTCACTTCGGGTGTGCTCGGAGACCGCTACCTGGGGCTCGAACCCGGCGGAGCCCCGGACGTATTGCAGGACGGAGACGAAATGTTCATTACCCAGTCGGCCTTCGTTCTCGAACAGGTAATTGGTAAATTCATATTTTCCGCCGGATCGGAAGACGGAACAGAATGAAAAAACTGCTGACCTTGCTGCTGCTGACCCTGCCCGGCGCCGCTTTGTGCGCTGACCCCGCGGTCGATCCGCGGGAACCGGACCAGATCATACTGGAAACAACGGAGACCCTGCGCGCAACCGTCAACGAACGGCGTGCGGAATTCGAAGAAAACCCGGAACTCCTCAAGCAACTCGTGAACCGCGACATGCTGCCCCTGATCGACACCGGGTACTCGGCGCGGCTGATCCTGGGCCGCGCGGGGCGCGGCGCCAGCCCGGAACAGGTCGACCGTTTCGCCGCCGCGATCAGCAACGTGCTGCTGGACCGCTACGCAGATGGATTGCTCGAGTTTCGCGATGGCGGGCAGTTCGAAGTGCTGCCGCTGAAAGGAAAGAACGATGAGCGAATGACGCGCGTTCGCACACGGTTTTACAGCGAAACCGGCACGTTCACACCGGTCGACTTTGCCTTCAGGAAAACGGAAACGGGCTGGAAAGCCTTTGATGTCACCGTCGAGGGTATTTCCTATGTCATGACCTACCGCAACCAGATCGGTCCGCGCGTTGCCGAGGTCGGCATCGACCAGGCAAGCGAGGATATCGAGTCGGGCCAACTCTCCCTGGAAAACTGATGCCCCAGGGAAGCCACGGCCGTGAAGACCTGCAGCAAAGCCGCATGGAAATCGATGCGGACGGCCGGGTTCGGCTGCACGGACCGTTGACTTTCGATACCTGCGCGCGTCTTTATCACCAGATGAGCGAACATCGCGCGGGGGCGCTGACCCGCATCGATCTTTCAGGCGTAACGTCCGTGGACAGCGCCGGCCTCGCCCTGCTGCTGGAATGGCAGGCCGGCAATCGCGACAGCCACCGCAGAATCGAGATGCGCGGCGTGCCCCGGAACCTGCTGCGCCTGGCGCGGCTGAACGGGGCGATCAAGCTGCTGGACCTGACGGGAAAGGAAGCATGACCCTGCGCGTTTCGACCCGGCTCCCGGCCGCCCTGTTCCTCCTTGCCTTGCTCACAGCCTGCTCGAGTCAGCAGGTCGCCCTGACAGATCCCGAACGCGATCCCTGGGAACCCTATAACCGCAAGGTTCACGCGTTCAACATGGGTCTCGACAAGTACGTCTTGCGGCCCGTCGCCAAGGGCTACGACACCGTGATGCCGGACGCGCCGCAGCGCGGCGTGCGCAACTTTTTCCGCAACCTCGCCTACCCGGTGACTTTTCTCAACCTGCTGATGCAGGGCAAGTTCGAACAATCCATGGATGCCACGGCGCGCTTCCTGGTCAACACGACGGTCGGTCTCGGCGGATTTTTCGACGTCGCCTCGCGCGCGGGGCTGCCGCATCACGCCGAGGACTTCGGCCAGACCATGGCGGTCTGGGGCTGGAAAGAGAGCCGCTATTTCGTGATGCCCATCTTCGGTCCATACACCGTGCGCGATTTGGCCGGCCGCAGTTTTTACGGCTACTTCCACCCGATCAGTTACATGGTGCGGGAACACGACGCCTATTACCTTGTCGCGATCGACCTGGTGACGCTGCGGGCGGAACTGCTTCCCTTCGATGAACAGCTCAGGTCGGCGCCTGATCCCTACGTACTCGTGCGCGACGTTTACCTGCAGAACCGCGAATTCGATATTTACGACGGCGACCCGCCGCTGCCCGACTACGAAGCGCTGCTGGAGGAGTACTGATGGCGCGGAGATTCCCGGGGCTGCTCCATCGAATCGCTGCCGCGGCGGCGCTGCTCTTTACCGCTGCGTGCTCCGAGCCGGCAAACGACCCCGGCGCCACGGCGGCGACCGTCTACCGCCACGCCATGGACGGCGCGCCGCGGAGTCTCGACCCGGCGCAGGCCTCGAGCGTCTACGCCAAGATGCTGGTCGTCAACCTGTACGACACCCTCTATCGCTACAAGTACCTGGCGCGCCCCTACGAGCTGACCCCCAATCTCGCGGACGGCATGCCGCAGGTCTCGACGGACGGGCTGATTTACACCATTCGCATCAAGCCGGGCGCCCGCTTCATGGACGACGAGGCATTCCCCGGCGGAGCGGGCCGGGCCGTGACAGCCGAGGACTTCGTTTATTCACTCAAGCGCCACTTCGACCCCGCGACCCGGTCCCGGGGCGCATGGCTGTGGCAGGACCGCATTGTCGGCATGGAACAATGGAAGACCGACGGGGCTGACTACGATGCACCGGTGTCCGGACTGCGCGCGATCGATGAGCGCACCATACAGATCCAGCTGATTACGCCGTTTCCGCAGCTCACCCACACGCTGGCGCAGGGTTTTGCCGCCGTCGTGCCGCGTGAAGCGGTCGAGCATTATGGCGCCGGGTTCGCGATAAACCCGGTCGGTTCGGGGCCGTATCGCCTGGACGGTTTCGACAGCTCCGGCGCGACCTTGCTGCGCAACGACTCGTTTCGCCATGAACCCTTCAGCCTGGAAGCAGAAGGCGCGGACCCGGCCGCAGCCGGGACAGGAAGCTTCGAACACCTGGAAGGGCGCGCCCCGCCCTTCATCGACCGCATCGAGGTGCAGTTCATCGCCGAGGATGCGGCGCGCTGGAACACGCTGATCGCCGGTGAAGCGGATTTCATCAAGGTTCCGGTCAGCCAGTTCGACAGCGTGCTGGCGTCCCGGGCGCCGCCCAGGCTCAACGCTGATATGGCGGCCCGCTTCGACCTTGCGGCCAACCTGGAATCCGGCTTCGTACACACCGACTTCAACATGGACGACCCGGCTATCGGCTACCACCCGGACCCGGACCAGGATGCACGCAATCGCGGCCTGCGCTGCGCCATCGTCAAGGCCTTTGACTGGGAGCGCCGGAACGACGTGTTCTATTACGGCATCGGCCGCGTGTTTCCCGGCATCATCCCACCGGTCGCCCCCGAGTTCGATCCGTCCCAGGACCGTTCCTGGACAGAACGCGACCTGGACGGCGCGCGGCGCCTGCTTCGCGAGTCCGGCTGGCACGCGGACAACCTGCCGACGCTGGAATACGGTTTTCCGTCCAGCGTCACGGAGCGGCAGATGTTCGAGCAGTTTCGAAGCTTCATGGCCGACATCGGCTACCCGGCGGAAAAAGTCCGCCCCCTGACCTTTGCGACTTACGGCGATTACGCCCGCGCCTACCTCAACCGTGAAGTCATGCTGGTCACGACCGGCTGGACCATGGATTACCCTGACGCCGAGAACACCATGCAGCTGTTCTTCGGCCCCAACGCCTCGCCCGGATCGAACAGCGCCAACTACGACAACCCCGAGTTCAATCGGCTCTTTCGAGCCAGCGCCACGCTGCGGCCGTCGCCGATGCGAACCAGCATGTACCGCAACATGAACCGCATCCTGCAGGAAGACTGCGCCACGATCAGCGGCATTTCCCGAACCCTCATCCTGGTCTGGAACCGCGAGTTCGCGATGCTGCCGGACCGCTCTTTCGTAGGCGGATTTTTCTTCCGTTTCGTCGACCGGGCCGGCGCTCAAGGGCCCTGATGCGTTTCACGGCAGGCAAGCTGTTGCACGGGCTGCTGCTCATCCTGGGCGTGACCTTCCTGAGTTTCCTGCTGATGGTCTGGTTCGGCCCCGACCAGACCTACAGCCTGATCGGCAAGAACGCCAGCGCGGAAGAGATCGCCAGCGTTCGCCATCAACTGGGTTATGACCAGCCGTTTTTCGCCCGGTATTTCGAGTACCTGCGTGAACTCGTCACGCTCGACCTGGGAACTTCTAATGCATCCGGCGAAGCGGTCCGCAGCCTGCTGGCCCGCACCCTGCCCGTCTCGCTCGCCCTGATGATTCCGGGCTTCGTGCTGGGCAACCTGCTCGGCATTGCGCTCGGACTGGCGGCGGCACAGCACCGGGGCCGCTGGCCGGACCGGCTCATCACCGGTTTTTCGGTGAGCGGCATGAGCCTCAGTTTCCTGGTCATCATCATCGGCATGCAGGCGCTGCTGTGCACTCCCTACGGTCTCGACCTCTTTCCGGTGCGCGGTTGGCGCGTGGACAGCTTCGCCTCCTACCTTCAATACGCCACCGTGCCCAGCCTCTCTCTGATCCTGGTCGCGCTCGGCTACAACACGCGCTTCTACCGGGCCGTGTTCATCGAAGAATACGGCCGGGATCATATCCGCACGGCGCGCGCTTTCGGCGCTTCGACGACGGAGATCCTGTGGAAACACGTGCTCAGGAACAGCCTCGTTCCCGTGATTACCCGGTTCATGTTTTCGATTCCACTGGTGGTCATTTCAGGCAGCCTGCTGATCGAGAGCTACTTCGGGATTCCGGGTATCGGGCTGGCCACCTTCGAGGCGATAACGAGCGGTGACCAGCCTGTCCTGAAAGCCGTCGTGGGGCTCACCGCGGTGGCCTTCGTGCTGCTGCAGGCCGTCACCGACACGCTCTACCGACTCGTCGATCCCCGGGTGACATGATGGCGATGGCGCGAACGCTCAGCAGACTCAGGCAGGACCGCAGCGGGCTCGCCGGCCTGTCTATCGTTGCCCTGTTTTTCCTGGTCTCTATCGCAGTCTGGGCAGGCTGGCTCGGACAGGATTGGTCGGCGGCAGACGGGGCCCGCTGGGAGGGGCCGGGTCCGGCCCATTGGTTCGGAACGAACGTGCTGGGCCAGGACATATTTGAACGCGCCGTTTACAGTGTGCGGACGGCTTTCGAGATCGGGCTGGTCGTGGCCCTGCTTTCGACCGTGCTGGGCGCCGCGCTTGGCGCCGTGGCAGGCTGGCGCGGCAATACCTGGATCGACGGCGCGATCACCTGGCTGAAGGGTGTCCTGGACGCGATTCCCTTTTACCTGTTCGTCGCCGCGGTCGCCTTCGCCCTTCGCGGAGCGCCCTGGGCCATGCACCTCGCGATGGTCGCGACGTTCTGGACCACGACGGCCCGGCTGGTCCGCGCCGAGGTACTGAAAATCCGCTCGCTTGACTACGTTCGCTCCGCCCGCGCCATCGGCCTGCCGGGGGCGGTGATCCTGGCCCGTCACGTACTGCCGAACACGACACACATCCTGCTCGTCCAGGGCACCATCGCTTTCGTGGCGGCCATCAAGACCGAGGTCGTCCTCAGTTTTCTCGGTCTCGGGGTCCAGGACGGGGTCAGCTGGGGGCTGATGCTGGCCGAGAGCACGCAGGAAGTGCTCGCCGGTCATTTCGGCAACTTCATCGCCGCGTCCGGCATGCTGTTCCTGCTCCTGCTCGGCCTGAACCTGCTCGCCGACGCCATGCAGGACGCACTTGATCCGAAGCAGGCGGCGCTGTGAAGAATCCCGTGCTCAGCGTCCGCGACCTCTCGGTATTCATCGGCGACCAGGCCGTGGTGGACCGGGTCAGTTTCGATTTATACGCAGGTGAAGTACTGGCCCTGGTCGGCGAATCGGGCTGCGGCAAGACCAAGACGGCAGAAGCGATCATGGGCCTTCTTGCGGGGGATGCAAAAAACAGGAGGACGGGTTCGATTCGCCTCGGCGAGCAGGAGCTCATGTCCATGAGCGAAGCCGAAATGCGCCGCATTCGGGGGCGGGAAATCTCGATGGTTTTCCAGGAGCCGATGACCGCGCTGGATCCCGTCTTCAGCAACGGGGAGCAATTGGCGCAGCAGTTTCGCCGACATCGCGGGCAATCCCGCCGCCAGGCGCGGGATTCAGCGGCCGAAATGCTGACTCACGTTGGAATACAGGATCCGGAACGCATCATGCGCAGCTACCCGCACCAGCTCTCGGGCGGCCTGCGGCAGCGCCTGATCGTCGCCATGGCGATGGCCTGCCGGCCGCAGGTACTGATCGCAGACGAACCCACAACGGCGCTCGACGTGACGACGCAGGCCCAGGTGCTGGGGCAGATGACGAAGCTCGGGCGGGAGATCGGCACGGCAATCCTCCTGATCACGCATGACCTTGGCGTCGTCGCGCAATACGGCGATCGCGCGCTGATCATGCGGCGCGGAAAACTGCTGGAAAACCAGCCCGTGAAAGACCTGTTCGCCAAACCCGAAAATCCGTATACCGGATCGCTGATTGCCGCAGCGCGCGAGTTGAGCACATGAAAACGCAGCGCCCCACACCGCTGCTGAAGGTCAGCGAAATATCGCTGAGTTACGCTGGACGCGGCAAGCAGCCATTCGAGGCGGTCAGGCAGGTCAGCTTTGACTTGCTTCCCGGCGAAATTCTCGGCCTGGTCGGCGAGTCGGGTGCGGGCAAGAGTACCGTTGCCAGCGCGGTGCTGCGGCTGCAGCCGCTGACATCCGGAAAAATCAGTTTTCGAGGAAAAGACATTGCGAGCGCACGCTCTGCCGACAGCCGCGACTTGCGCAGGCGCATCCAGGCCGTGTTCCAGGATCCCTTCGCGGCGCTGAGTCCACGCCGCACCGTGCGGCAATCGCTGCTTGAGCCGCTCGATCATTTCCGCATGGGCAACCGCGACCGCCGCGATGCCATGATCGCGAAAACAATCGAGTCAGTGGGCCTGGACACCACCCTGCTCGAACGCCTGCCGAACGAACTCTCGGGCGGGCAGCGGCAGCGCGTCGCGCTGGCGCGAGCCCTGGTTTGCGAACCGGACCTGGTGGTTGCCGACGAACCGGTCTCATCTCTCGACGTGCCCACCCAGAAGCGGATCACCGACCTGATTCTCGAGCTCAGAGAGTCGCTGGGTATCGCCTTTCTGTTCATATCGCACGATATCGGTGTGGTCCGGCGCCTGGCGGACCACATGGCCGTCATGTACGCCGGTCGAATCGTGGAGACCGGGCCCACCGAGGAACTGCTTCGCCACCCGGCGCACCCGTACACGCAGGCACTGCTGCAGGCCATTCCGGTCGCAGACCCGGCACAGCCCGCGCCCCGGGCGCTCGACGGAGAGGCGCCCGCAGTCTTGACGCCGGCGTCCGGCTGCGTGTTTCATACACGGTGCAGCGAGGCGTTTGCCGCCTGCCGGGAACGCGAGCCCGCGGAAGTTCCCGTAACGGACGAGCACGGCACGACAAGCAGGCGCCACCGTACACGATGTCACTTATGGAACCGTTGATGCGCAAAGAACTCAGAGACCGACTGCCTTATTTCCTGTTGTTGCCGGGTATCGTACTTTCCCTGCTGCTGACGGCTTCCTGCACCCCCCAGGTGATCACGGGGCGTGCGCCCTTCGTCGGAGTTTCGCAGATGGAACTGGACGCGCAGGAATTGACCGTTCGCTTCGACCTGTCGAATGAAAACGGGGTGGCCATGAACATCGAGACCATGAACATCCGGATCATGGTCCGCGACACCGTCCTTCTCGAGCATTCCAGCGGAGAGCGATTGCTCATCGACGCCAACAGCGCCGAGTCCGTCACGGTCGAATCGAAGCCGGACGATTTCACCCGCACGCTGCTGGAATCATTGTCGAACGGAACCCTGGACAGCCTGTCGATAACGATTTCGGGTGACGTTGACACCCTGGACGAAGGCAGCCTGGAGTTCGACGAGGAAGGCTACATGTACCGTGTTCCGGGGCGTCCCGGCCAGTTTCGCGCGGCGGTTACCCGGACCGAAAAGCTGGTCCGGGACAATCCTCTCTAGGCGCTCCCAATGGTCGAAACGGCGTTCTACCGCATAATCGTTGCCATTGAAACCGATGGAGCGCGCTGCCAGGGGCCGGCGTCGGGCCCGCCCGCCGTGCTCGAAAAATCTGATGCCGAGCAGCTGCTCGCCCACCTCGCAGCGGATCTCAAGGCCCTGATGCCCGACATCGCCCGCTGCAGCCTGATCGCCGCGGGCGCCCTCTATGACCAGACACAGCTTCTGCGGCCGTCCTACCCCCTGTTCACGGCGCTGGAGAACGTATCCACCGACAAGCGCGAGGAACGTTTCAGCCCAAAGCTCGTCAGCGTCGGCGCCAGCAACGGCACGATGCCCGTCGACAGCCTGCAGCCCGATGGGCGGGCTCCTCGCGGGCTGCTTCAGCTGCTGCCTGTCATCGTGCAGGGGCCGGCCGCGGAAATCCGGGAACTCGGGCAGGCCATGGAGTACCGTTTCATGGAGGAAGGCCAGCTCTCGGCCCACTCCGCGGCCTGGCTGCAGTCGGCCTTTGACGTGACGGTCAACCATGCCCGGCTGATGACGCTGACCGACCTGTACGCGATGCTGCACATGCAGCTCGAGCATTTCGGTTTTCTTCCGCTCTGGGAACTGCTGGACAGCGCCCTGGAGGGAAACGGCGCGCTGAGCGTCAAAACCGGGCTCGGAAACCGCTACGAATTACGCGACGGCGCCGTGCATTCGGACTTTCAGACCTTTGACTTCTGGGCCAGTAAAGGCAGTGGAAGCGAAATTCCGGCCCAACGCGGCGAACTGTCGGCGGCATACGCGGACTGGACACGCGAAACGCGCCAGTACCTGACCACCCTGGAAGCGCACGGCATCGAGCTGGTCTTTCACGATCCGGCGAGCGGAAGAACGCTGGAATCGGCCTACCTGACCGAGTGCAGCGACCGGCTTCCCCGCCCAGGAGACGCGACCGTCACCGAGCACAGCTTCGGAGATATCGGCACGGTCGCCATCACGCTCGTCGATGACGGCCAGGTCAGGAATCTCTACCCGCTGCAGGCCGAGGGGCTCAACAGGATTCACGAGGAATTGCGGCGTTCGATGCCCGCCGGACACACCGTGGCCTTTCCCTGCGACATGCTGTACGACGAGGAGCACCGCCAGCTCATGCCGGAACCGCATGCCGCTCCCGCCCCGCATTGACCCTCATCCTGCACCGCCCGAAACGCTTTCTTGATTTCGGAATCGCACGTCGCCATATCCTTCTGAACCGATTAACGAGCAGCGCCCGCCGGGCGCGCCCCTGAGAACGGAACGAACCATGGAATTGAATGACGCTGTCAAAAGCAGGATCGAGGAATACGTAAAGGGCAACAAGGTCGTGTTGTTCATGAAAGGCACGCGCCAGCAGCCGATGTGCGGCTTCTCCGCCAAGACGGTGGCGGCGCTGGACAGCGTCGTGCCGGACTACCTCACGGTCAACGTGCTGGACGACCCCGAGATTCGCGAAGGCATCAAGGCCTACGGCAACTGGCCGACGATTCCGCAGCTCTACATCGACGGCGAGTTGATGGGTGGCTGCGATATCGTGCTCAACATGCTTAACTCCGGTGAACTGCACGAGTCCCTCGGCGCCGAGGCGCCGGACCGGACACCGCCGGAAATCACGGTGACCGACCTCGCTGCGGAAAAAATCCGCGAAGTCATGGCAGGCCAGCCCGGCATCGGCCTGTTCTTCAACGTCGATTCCGGATTCAACGCGGGCTTCGACCTCGGCCAGCCGCAGGGACACGAGATCGTGGCCGAGAACAACGGCCTGAAAATCCACATGGACATCGCCACCGCGCAGCGCGCCCGGGGCGCCACCATCGACTGGGTCTCGAACATGCAGGGCGAAGGCCTGACCATCGACCTGCCCGGCGCACCCGCGCCGGTCGCGCAGATGGGCGTCAAGGAGCTGGCCGAACGCATGGCGGCCGGGAACATCCTCGTCGTCGATATCCGCGGCGAGGCGGAACGTGCGCTCGCCTCCATCGAAGGTTCGCTGCCGCTCGACCGTGAACTCATGGCAAAGCTGGAAGCCATGCCGAAAGACACCGGCCTGGCGTTTCTCTGCCACCACGGCAACGCCAGCCAGGGGGCGGCAGAGTACTTCCGCAAGAAGGGCTTTACCGACGTCGCCAACGTGGCCGGCGGCATCAACGCCTGGTCGCTGGAAGTCGACCCGGACGTTCCGACTTACTGAGTCCGTTCCTGCTCAGACGCTGAACTCCGCCACCGCGGGGGCGTGGTCTGAAGGGCGTTCCTGGCGGCGCGGCTCGATGTCGATGTAGCTCGCCGTGCAACGGCGGGCCATGGCTTTCGATGCCAGCACGAGGTCGATCCTCAGGCCGAGTTTTCTGCGGAACATGTTCGCCCGGTAGTCCCACCAGCTCCAGGTTTCGGGTTCCTGCTCGAACAGCCGGAACGTATCGATAAGCCCAAGGCCGAGGATGCGGCCAAGCGCGTCCCGCTCCGGGGTGCTGCAGAGGATTTTTTCCCGCCAGGCTTCGGGATCGTAGACATCGCGGTCGTCCGGCGCGATATTGAAATCACCCAGAACGATCAGCTGTTCGTGAGCCTCCAGCTCGCTGGCCAGCCACTCGGTGACTCGTTCCAGCCAGTGAAGCTTGTAGGCGAATTTCTCCGAACCCACCTCGCTGCCGTTGACGACGTAGAGATCGACCAACCGAACATCACCCACCGTTGCGGCCAGGATGCGCCGCTGGGGATCGTCCAGGCCGGGAATGTCCCGCACCGGGTCCGCGGCCTCCTGGCGGCTCAGAATGGCGACGCCGTTGTAGGTTTTCTGGCCTGAAAATACGCTGTGGTAACCCGCCTCGCGCAGGGCTTCCGCCGGGAACCGATCGTCGGTCAGCTTGGTTTCCTGCAGCGCCAGCACATCGGGGCGCTCGGAATCACACCATGCCAGCACGTGGGGCAGGCGGACATTGAGTGAATTGACGTTCCAGGAAGCGATCTTCAGCATCGGCATCGGCTCTCGTGGCCTGTTCATTCGGGATCGTCGAATGGTAGCATGGTCGCCGAACGACGACGGAGCACCTATGAAACCGGGCAAGAAGGGACTCGAGCGCCTTATCGACGCAAGCGGCTACTCGATGCAGGGCCTGCGGTCAGTATGGAAGAACGAGGCCGCATTCCGACAGGAAATCTTCGCCATTGCCATCCTGGCGCCGCTGTCTTTTTTCGTGGCGCGGGACCCGGTCCAGTGGCTATTGCTGGTTGCTCCGCTGTTCCTGATCCTCGTGGTGGAACTGCTGAACTCGGCGATCGAATCGGTGGTCGACCGCATCGGACCCGAAAGAAATCACCTGTCCGGACGCGCCAAGGATATGGGTTCAGCCGCCGTGCTGCTTTGCATTCTTTTCATTGGACTCAGCTGGGGTACGATTCTGTGGCAAAATTTCGGACCGGAATGAAGCAACTGCCGGCATTGCTGGTCATGCTGGCGCTGATGGGCTGCACGCCCGGCGCCGAGGACCCTGTCGAAACAGAGGCGGTCAAAGCCGACAAGGCAGATACCCAGGCGCGGCCGGCCTGCGTGGTCGAACCGCCCGAAGAGCCGATGGCCTGCACGATGGAATGGCGGCCGGTCTGCGGCTGTGACGGCGTGACCTATTCCAACCCCTGCGCCGCGAAAGCCGCGGGCGTGCCGGCATTCGAAGCGGGTGAGTGCAGCGGCAAACGAGACTGACCGCGCGTGAATGCCCGGCTGGAGGAATAATGATCAAAAGACAGATTCACAAGGATTTACGGCGCCTGGCGCTGCTGCTCATAACGGTCACGTTAGCACTCAGCGCCTGCAGCGGCAGCCAGACGACACGCCAGATGGAAAAAAGTCTCGGTGACACGCTGAAGCAGTACGAGACGATCGTCCGCTGGAGCCAGTGGGACGCCGCGGTCGACTTCATCGCGCCGGAGTACCTCCTGGAAAACCCGATCTCGCAGCTTGACATGGATCGACTGCGGCTTTTCCACGTCACGACCTACACGATCCGCTCTGCGGGGCGTTTCGACGGAGGAATGACCGCCCGCCAGGTTGTCGAGATCAAGATGTACAACAAGCGACAGGGCGTGGAACGTTCATATACCGACAACCAGGAATGGCGTTACGACGAGGAGAGCAAGCGCTGGCGGCTGCACAGCGGCCTGCCGGACCCGACCCAGCGCTATTGAGAACCAGCGGCTGCGGTATTGCGCCTAAGGAGCGTCGCACAGGCAATGAGCGGCGACCGTGAAGCCCTCGTTGCCCCTTGCCACCCGTTCCAGGTCGGCCAGCACCCGGCCCAGCAGACCTTCGGCCAGGGGTGACCGCGCCGAGAGGCCGATGCCGAAGCGGGCCATCGCAGAACCTGCGAGGTCGAACAGCATCGACTCGAACGGGGTCAGCTCCCATTCGTCGTACACCACTTCGTAATCCGTGCCAAGCCCGGCCAGGCGTGCCGCCGCATCGACCGCCTGCTCCAGGGTTCCCGTGTTGTCCACCAGTCCGTGCTGCAGGGCCTGGGTGCCGCTCCATACGCGGCCCTGGGCCACTTCGAGCACCCGCTCCGCCTCCATGCCGCGCGCATCCGCCACCAGGGTCACGAAGTCTTCATAGGTGCGTTCGGTCGCGTGCTGAAACACGCGCTGCATCTCGGGGTCGAGGGAGCGGTCCAGCCGCAGTTTTCCCGCCATCTCGGTGGTTCCGACACCGTCGCTGTGAATGCCGAGCCGTTCCATGGGCTCCTGGAACGTGGGCAGCAGACCGTAAACGCCGATGGAACCGGTAATGGTGGCGGGACTTGCCCAGACTTCCTCGGCGCCCATGGCCAGCCAGTAGCCGCCTGACGCGGCGACATCGCCCATCGACACGACCACGCGCTTGCCGGCCTCCTTGAGGGCCTGTACCTCGCGGCGGATTTTTTCCGAGGCGAAAGCATCACCGCCCGGGCTGTTCACGCGCAGGACCACGGCCTTGACCCGCGTATTGCCCGACAGCTCGCGGAGCTTTTCCGCGAACGTCATCGCGCCGATCGTGCCCTGCGGCTGGCGTCCGCGCAGTATTTCTCCCTCGGCGACCACGACCGCCACCTCGTTGTCGCTGCCGGGCAGCAGGCCCATTCCGGTCAAGGCCAGGTAGTTGTCGTGATCGACCTGCCGGAAACCCTCGCTGCCCTCGCTTCTGGCGCCGAGGCGCGCCAACTCCATGTTGGCTTCGGGCCGGCTGATCAACTGGTCCACGAGACCGCTTTCCAGGGCCATCTGCGCGAAGTCACCGTCGGCGGCATCCAGGCGGTCCGCGAAATTATCGATTCCCTCGCCGATACTGGCGGCCGGCATGGCGCGCTGGCGTGAAACCAGGTCGAGGTACTGGTACCAGAGATCCCCGATCCAGTGCAGGTTGGCTTCCTTGGCCTCCGGTGACATGTCGTTGCGGACATAGGGTTCGCCGGCGGACTTGTACTTGCCGGCGCGAAACAGGTTGATCTCGATGCCGAGCTTATCCAGCCCTTCCCGGTAAAACATGCGATAGGCGGAAAACCCGTCGATCCAGAGCATTCCCTTGGGGTTCAGCCAGATTTCGTCCGCCATCGCCGCCAGCAGGTACTGCTGCTGGCCCAGCGTGTCGGCCAGCGCCACCACGGGCTTGCCGCTTGCCTTGAAAGCCTCCACCGCAGACGACAGCTCGAGAAGGGAGGCCAGCCCTGCACTGCGCATGAACGTCGGGTCGATCACCATGCGCACGATGCGATCGTCTTCCGCGGCCCGCTGCACCGCTTCGAGCAGATCACGCAGACGGGTCTCCGTTGGGCCGGCCTCGGAAGCCTGCATCAGCAGGTGGTCCAGCGGTGTGCCGCTGTATTGCTCGACGATGTCGCCGTGGGGCCTCAGAACCAGCGTGGTGTCCTCCTGGAGCACCCGCGTATCGTCCGTCTGCAGCAAGGCGGAAACGATGATCGCCAGGATGAAGAAGAACACGAGGTTCAACACGAGCTTGCGCGTGCCATCGACCAGGCGCCAGAGCGCCAGGAAAAACCGCGAGAAAAGAGAACGTTCGGCTGTCATTGAAGGAATCCCCTGCTGTAAGCGCCCTATTCTAAGACCCCGCCCACTCCCCCACAATGCCGCAGCCCGCCGCCATGACTTCGCCAACTGTTTGCGAATACCACCAACACCACCCCCCGATCCGGCGGGAGAACATTCCCAGGGTGTTGTTATATAACGTTTTTTATAAATGGCATGAATACTGCATATTTCTTCATGTTACTGAAACCAGCTACTACAGGAGATATCCATGGGCACTTTTTCACGCCTTCGTTACGTGATCGCCGCCAACGTCAACGCCTTGATCGAAAAAGCGGAAGACCCCGAAAAACTGCTGCGTGCGCTCATTCGGGAAATGGAGGATGCAAGCGAAGAAGCTCGTATGGCCTGCGCCGACCTGCTCGCCGAACAACAGCGCCTGCAGCGCCTCGAGACCAGACTGGGCGCGGACAGGGACGAGTGGCAGAGCCGCGCGGAAAAGGCCGTGACCCGGGGGCGCGACGACCTGGCGCGCACCGCCCTGAAGGCACGCTCGGAGATTTCCGACCAGCTCGAGGCCGCCCGTGACGAGCAGGCGCGCGTCGGCGAGCGCGTCGAGCAGATGGAACAGGACATGGCGACACTGAAGGTCAAGCTCGCCGAAGCCAAGACGCGCCTGAAGAGCATGCAGAAAGGCCGCAGCCCGCGCCAGGCGAATGCCGAGATCAAAGAACGGCTGACGCCGGGCGAGCGCCGCATCCGCCGCGCGATGGACCGCTTCGAGCACTTGCAGAACCAGGTCGACAGCCTGGAGGCGCGCGTGCGCTCCTACGAAGTGGGCGGCGCCGCGGTCTCGGCGTGGGAACAGGCGGCGGGTGAGCCCGCTGATCCCGTCATCGAGGACGAGCTCAGCCGAATGAAAGAGCGCCTTGCAAAAAGCGGCGCCGCCTCCGGGCAGCAGCGCGCTGAAGAAGCGGGAGCATAGCCATGGACCGCAAGGACGGCGCATTGCTGGCGGGGGTGTGCTCCGGCATCGCCCGCGCGCTCGACTGGAACGTCTGGGCGCTGCGTCTGCTGTTTGCGGCCTTCCTGCTGTTCAAGACCCTGTGGGCGATCATCGCCTACGCCGTGCTGGCGCTGCTGTTCCATTTCGGCAGCTCTGCGCGCCGCACAGAAAAAAAGGATGGACTGGAGTCGCCCGAACTGGCGGCACGGGGCCGGCGCATCGACGAGCTGGAAAAGCGCTTTCGAGACCTGGAACGGGAGTGAATGAAGCCGCTCAGGCGGACACGGCTGCGGCGATGTGACGCGCCCCGGTGTAGTGGAAGCGGCGCAGCATCAGCGCCGCAGCCACGGTCAGCCCGGCGATCATGCCGACCCACATCCCGGCCGGCCCCATGCCGAACCGGAAGGTCAGCGAATGGCCCAGCACCATGCCGACGATCCAGTACGCGACCATCGTGTAAATCATCGGCATGCGCGTGTCCTTGTAACCTCTCAGCGCGCCCGCCATCACCATCTGGACCCCGTCGGGATACTGGAATATCGCGGCGTAGAACAGCAGGCTGACCGCCAGTGCACCGACCGTGGCGTCACTGGTATAGAGCCGCACGACCAGCTCGGGGGCGAAGAACATCAGGAACGCGCTGACCGTCTGTGTGCCGAACACGATCAGCAGGCCGATCCGCCCGGCGTAGCGTGCCGCTTCGGGCTCTCCCCGGCCCAAAGCGTTACCGACGCGAATGGATATGGCCGATGAGAGGCCGACGGGCACCATGAACACCAGCGCCGAAAAATTGATGGCGATCAGGTGCGCGGCGGCGGGCACCGGCCCCAGTTGGCCGATCAGCAAAGCCGCGCCGACGAACAGGCTGCCCTCGACCGCGATGGCAACCGCGATGGGAAGACCGATCCGCAGCAAGACCAGGATGGTCTTGATATCCGGCAGATCAAAACGGGAAAGCAGGGAAAACGGGCGGTAATGACGGTGCAGCGCGATGTAGGAAAGCAGAAACAGGAACTGCAGCCAGATTACGATGGACGTCGCGTAGCCGCAGCCAACGGTGCCCAGCGCCGGAAAACCCAGCTTGCCGAACATCAGGACGTAATTCAGCGGAATATTCAGCAGCGCCCCGGCTATGCCGTAAAACATGGTCGGGCGTGTATAACCCGTGCCCTCGCTGAAAAAGCGCAGCAGGAAGACCAGGCAGAGACCCGGCGCACCCCAGGAAATCGCCCGCAGGTAGCCCACCGCGTGCGGAATGATCAGCGGGTCGATGCGGAAAGCCTCGAGCAGCGGTTCGCTGAAACGGCACAGCAACCAGTACGGCACGCCCAGCGCCAGTGCGATCCAGAGGGCCTGTCGCGTCTGGTATGCGGCTTCGTCTTTTTTCTTCGCACCGTCCAGCTGCGCCACGCTGGGCTGCACGGCCATCAGCGTGCCGATGACGAACATCAGGGCGGAAGACCAGACCGCACCGCCAATGCCAAGGGCGGCCAGGGCGATATCCCGGTTCGGAAGCCGGCCCGCCATCACGGTATCGACGAAGTTCATGCTGAACACCGCCACCTGCCCGATGATGATCGGGGCCGCGAGCTGCAGGGTTCTCCCGACGGCAGCGGAATGGCTTTTTGCTTTGGTTATACTGTTCATCGAGGCGATTCATTCTACAGGAGAGCCAGGCAGCGATGAGCCGGGAAATCAACGATGAAGCACAAGAAACGACAGCTGAAACGGCGCCCGTATCAGCGCGAAAACAGCTGCCCGCAAACGTTCCGGACCGCAAGCTCACGATCAAGGCAAGCCGCCTGGCCGGTTCTGGTCATTGCCTGAACTGCGGAACCGAATTGGCGGGCCCCTTCTGCCACTACTGCGGCCAGCCCGACAAGAACCTGGTCCGGTTCTTCCCCGCCCTGCTGCGGGAAATGATGGAAGACTTTGCGGACTTCGACTCCCGCTTCATGCGCACGATGAAGCCGCTTCTCTTCCGGCCGGGCAAACTGACGCGGGATTACCTGGACGGCCGCCGTTTCCGCTACGTGCCGCCGCTGCGGCTTTACATCTTCTCCAGCATCCTGATGTTTTTCCTGCTGGCCGTCATCGCGGGCAGCGAACTCGAATTTACGACCCAGGCGGCGACCGACGGTCCCGCGGTCCAGATCAGCATGGACGACGAGGAACGCGAAGACCTGGCTGAGGCGATGGCCGAACTCGACAAAGTCCAACCCGGCCTGGGCGAGCAGGTCGGCGCCCAGATCGAGGCGGCCGAGTCCGGGCAGGGCGTTTCCGAGGACGAGATCCCGGACAAGATATCGTTCGATGTGAACGGACAACCCTGGGACCCCGAGACCAACCCTGTCGTCATCCCCCTGATGCCGAAATGGGTGGATCGCTGGGTCAACAGCGAACTCGAGGAATCGCCCCAGAAACTCAAGGAACTGGGGGACGACGCCGGTGCCGTCATCACGGAGCAGGCGCTCGACGTCCTGCCGGGCACGATGTTCGTGCTGCTTCCGCTGGTCGCGGCGCTGTTCAAGTTCTGGTACCTGTTCGCGCGCCGTTACTACGTGGAGCACCTGATCTTCGCTTTGCACAACCACGCGTTCATTTTCATCACGATTCTCATCCTGATACTGACGGCGCAGCTGACGGAATGGCGGGAGCCGTCGGGCGAGGGTCCCATGACGGCGGCCTACTCGGCACTTCAGACGGGAATCCTGATCTGGATCCCGGTCTACCTGTTCCTGTCGCTGAAGCGGGTCTATCAACAGGGCTGGTGGCTGACGACCGCCAAGTTCGCCGCGATCGGGTTTTCTTACGTGATGCTGTTGTCCTTTGCGTCGGCCTTCGTGGCCCTGCTCAGCATCGTATTACTCTGAACCGGTACACATGGGGTCAGAGTAGCTAAGCTACTCTGACCCCAGTTACTCAAGGCTAGCTCTCAAACTCCATGACCAGCTGCCGGTGCCACAGGTGACCGGCCTTCAGCAAGGGAGAGGGAAAACCCTCGACGTTCGGAGCATTGGGCGCGTTCTGGAATTCCAGGCAGACACCGGTTCGCCGCCCGAACGGCTCGGCCAGAGAATTTCCGGAATAGAACTGAACACCGGGCCGCGAACTGTAGAACTTGACGCGAATCCCGGTTTTCGGCGACTTGAGCGTGGCGGCGATCGCCGGGTATTTCATCGCCTTGTTAAGCAGAAAAAAGTGATCGAAGCCACCGGTCAGGCCCAGCTGGCTGGAGCGCATGGCCAGGCGTTCGCCGATAGTCGCTTTTTCGCGAAAGTCGAACACGCTGTCTTTCACGTGGCTGATATCGCCGTTGGGCAGCATGTCCGGCCCCATCGGCAGGTAGAGTTCCGAGTTGATCCAGACCTCGTGGTTGTCTATGGCCGAGCCGTCTCCGTTCAGGTTGAAATAGGCGTGGTTGGTGAGGTTCACCACGGTATCGCTTTCCGACTCGGCGAAGTAATCCACCTGCAGCACCATGCGGCTGACCAGGCTGTAACGGACGGTCACGGTCATTCGGCCCGGAAACCCCTGGTCCCCGTCCGGTGATACCGTGCGGTAAAGGACCGCGTTGGAGTTCGGGTCCTCGTCCACCTCCCAGCGCCTGGCATGAAATCCTCCGGATCCGCCATGCAGGCAATGACCGTGCTCGCTGTCGTTGCGGTCGAGTTCGTAGGTTTTTTCGGCCAGGGTCAGCCGGGCCGAGCCGAGTCGGCCCGCATAGCGCCCCACTGTGCTGCCCATGAAATACGGGTCTTCGAGGTAGTCCTCGGGTGTGGGATAAGCCAGCAATACCTCGACCGGCCCCTTTTCGGCAGGAACACGGATCGATTGCAGCGTGGCGCCCAGGTTATGGGTGACCACGCTGAGGCCGTCCGGGGCTTCCAGCCTCGAAGCCCTGATGGGAATTTCGCTCGTCTCGTTCATATCGGTTTTCTCAACGCAGCGTTCAATCCGGAAAGCCTAACCCAACTACGGCCGGCGGGAACAGTGCGTCCGGTCATTGCGGTCTGCGGAATCAGTGTTCGTTCTGCGGCAGGCCATCGGTAATTTCATAATAGTCGCCTTTCTCGGCAACGAAAATATGGACCGCCAGCGACGTGCCCGTGGGCGTATCGAATGCACCCATCGCCAGCCCGGTCCAGTCGTGCTTGTCATGGTCCAGCGGATCGAAAAACAGGGAAGCGCCGCAGATCGAGCAGAAACCGCGCCGTACCTTTGCAGACGAGTGGTACCAGGTCACGTTTTCCATACCACGCAACGTCAGGGCCTGGCGCGGCACATCCGTTCCGGCCAGGAAATGCCCGGACCATTTCCGGCACTGTTCGCAATGACAGCCGTCAGGGGGCGGCAGTTCGCCGTCGACCTCGAAAGTCACGGCGCCGCAGAGACAGGAACCCTTGTGCATTGGAAACTCCTTCAGTGTCCGGGATTCATTCCACGTATGCCTGCTTGACGACTCCCTCGCGGTCCAGTTCGATGCAACAGCGGTATGTCCCGAGATTGTAGCGGCTGTCGGCAATGATCCGGCTGCCCGAGGCGCCCGCTTCCCGGCGGTAGCGCAAAAAATTCCCGGTATCCAACTGCCGGACGACACTTTCTTCACTTACACCAGCCGTGAAGTTGCCGCAAAGAAAAATGATCTCCTTGCGTGCTTCGTTCCAGACGAAAACCGCCAGCGCAGACAGGATAAGAGCGCCCAGCGACGCGGTCATGGCCGGCAGCTTGTGCTTCACGCGTATCGCTTCTCCAGGAACCGGTAGACCGCGCGCATGCCCAGCGCTTCACCTCCTTCCGGGCGCGCCGGGCTGCTGCCCGGACTCCACCCAAAGGTATCGATGTGCACCCATGGAATCTCCGCTTCCACGAAATGTTCCAGGAACAGCGCCGCCGTGATGCAACCGGCAAACGGACTCTTGGCCGCGTTGTTGAGGTCCGCAATCGGGCTTTCGATCATCTTGTTGTAAGGACGGTGCAGCGGCATGGGCCAGAGCGCGTCTTCCACTTCCAGCCCGGCCTGCAGAATTCCCTGTGACACGTCGTCGCGATTACTGAACAACGGCGGCAGGTCCGGACCCAGCGCGACGCGCGCCGCCCCGGTCAGCGTGGCGAAGTCGATCACCAGGTCGGGAGACTGTTCGCAGGCATAGGCCAGCGCATCGGACAGGATCACCCGCCCCTCGGCATCGGTGTTGCCGATCTCCACGGAAAGTCCCTTGCGCGTGGGAATTACGTCACCCGGGCGGTACGCATTGCCGGCAACGGCGTTCTCCACCGCCGGAACCAGCACCAGCAGCCGCACCGGAAGCCGGTTTTCCATGACCAGGCGCGCCAGCGCGAGCACGTGGGCCGCGCCGCCCATGTCCTTTTTCATCAGCAGCATGCCGGCGGCGGGCTTCAGGTTCAGGCCGCCGGTATCGAAGCAGACGCCTTTTCCGACCAGCGCCAGAAGCGGCGCTTGGCTGTCACCCCAGGTCAGCTCGATCAGTCGCGGGGCGCGCTCGGCAGCGCGTCCCACGACATGCACCGCGGGAAAGTTCTCCGCCAGCAGCCGGTCGCCTTCGATCTGCCGGAAGCCTGCGCCAAAAGACCGCGCCAGGTCCTGCGCGGCCCCGGCAAGCTCAGCAGGCCCCATGTTTTCCGTCGGCGTGTTGATCAGGTCGCGAACCAGCGCCTGCGCCATTAACTGACTTCGCGTATCCGCATCGATATCCTCGTCCAGGACCAGCGAAGGTAAAGAGTCTGCGGCCTTCTTGTATCGGTCGAAGCGGTAACAGGCCAGGCCCCAGCCGAGGCTGGCCAGGAAACGCTGATCGCGGGTCCACTCGCTTTCCAGGCGGAAGTTGGCCGCGGGAAGGTTCTCCACGATCGCGGCCAGCTGTGTCAGCCAACCGTCGGCCTGCATGCCAAAAAGCACGGCCTCGATACCTCCGCCCGCGTCGGGCAGGATGCAGACCTGCCCCGGTTTGGCCTTGAAGCCATTCGCTTGCACCCAGTCCCTGACCCGGTCCGATGCCCTTTGCAGCCAGCTTTCCAACTCGCCCTTCACCATCGGCTTCAGCGCCGTGGCTTCGCGTGCACCGTCTTCTGTCATGGAAATGTAGTTCATATCGTTTCCTCGCGTTTTCCTGGTGTTCGTTCGCGTTTGCTCAATCGATCCGGACCACGTATTCACGACCGCCGCGCAGCACCTCGAGATAGAGGCGGCCGCTGACGGAACGCGTGGCTTCGCTGAATTCGTCGATGTCACGCACCGCGCCGCGGTTCACAGCGGTGACGATGTCGCCCGGCCGCATCCCGAGCCGGGCCAGCCGGCTGTCGGGCTGGAGTTCGGTCAGCAGCACGCCGCGCACCCGCCCGCTGCGAACCTTCATCGGGATGTCCTCGAAGACCGCGCCGGCCAGGCGATAGTCCAGGTCTTCACCGACGGCGCGATCGAGCGCCTGCACCTCGACGGTAAGGGTCCGCTGCTTGCCATCCCGCAGGTAACGAAGTTTCACGCTGTCTCCCAGCGGAAACTGGCCCTCGAAATTATGAAACTCCTGGGCGCTGCCGACCCGGTGATCCTCGATGTGCGTAACGACGTCACCCACCTTCAGACCGGCGCGCGCGGCGGACGCATCACTGTCGATATCCGCTACCAGCACGCCGGCGCCGTTGTCGAGGTCAAAGGCGCCGGCCAGGTCCGAGGTCAGGTCCTGCACAAAAATGCCGAGGGTCCCGCGCCGCACCTCGCCGTGCTCGGAAAGCTGCTGCATCACGTGAAGCGCCATGGAAGATGGAATGGCAAAGCCGATGCCCACGTTTCCGCCGCTCGGTGTGAAAATCGCGCTGTTGATACCCACGAGTTCGCCCCTGAGATTGATCAGCGCACCTCCGGAGTTACCCGGATTGATCGAGGCGTCGGTCTGGATGAAATTCTGGTAGGCCAGCCCCCGAAAAGCGGAGCGGCCCAGCGCACTGACGATCCCGGACGTCACGGTCTGGCCGAGCCCAAAGGGATTTCCGACCGCTACAACGAAGTCCCCCACCCTGAGGGACGTCGAATCCGCGAACGGCAGCGCCTGCAGCTTTTCAGCCGGAATCCGGATCATGGCCAGGTCGGTATCCGGATCCGTGCCGATCACCTCGGCCTGGAAACTGCGCCCGTCGGACAGTGTCACGCTGATGTCATCCGCACCTTCAATGACATGGTTGTTGGTCAGCACGTAACCCTCTTCCGCGTCGACAATGACACCGGAGCCCAGGCTCTGGGACACCCGTTCCCGGGAACGGTTGGGAACATTGAAAAACCGCCGAAAGAAGGGGTCGTCCAGCAAGGGGCTGCGCACCCGTACACGGGTCTCCGTGTAAACATTGACGACCGACGGCGTCACGCGCTCCAGCACGGGCGCAAGCGAAGGCAGATTTTCGCCGTCAACGGCCGCAGGCAAAGCCGCCCACGCGCCCTGGGCCATGATCGCCAGGGCCAGGATCAGACCGCAAACGGTTGTTTTGAAGAGTGATTTCACAGTTGCTCCAACAGCATTCTATTCGGTTTGCCGGCAGGACCTGCCGCTTTCAGACCGAAAGTTAAACATCAAACTCCGAACATTTCCAAGGTTCGGGTCACGCGAATCATTGCACCGGCTTGCGATTTTTTTCCAAACCGGATATACAGGCCATGAAGATCCATAAACACACAATATATTGTGTTCAGCGCCATGCCGGAGCCGCATGGAAAAGAAAAATGGATATTGACCTGCAACAACAGGTGCTGAGGACCGACATCGCGGGGATGCCGCTGGAATGGGTTGGTTACCAGGACGCCGTGCGCCTCATTACGCTGGGACAAGTCGGATATTCGTTGGGCCGCACGGTTTACCGCATTCGCGGCGGCATCAATGCCCTCAGCGGTGAGCGAAGTTTCGTCGACGTCGACGCCATTATCGCCACTGACGGCACCCATCCCCACGCACACCTCTTCTCCGATTCTTACACGCCTCCACTGAGCAACCCGGCGCTGTTCCGGCGGGATCAGTATATCTGTCTTTATTGCGGCGAGCGCTTCCCGCACAGCCTGCTGTCCCGCGACCATGTCAACCCGCTGAGCCAGGGCGGCGTCGACACCTGGGGTAACGTGGTCACCTCTTGCAAACGCTGCAATAACCACAAGGCCGGCCGCACACCCGAACAGGCCGGCATGGAACTGCTGGCCATTCCGTTCAAGCCCACGCACGCGGAATACGTGTACCTGCAGGGCAGGCGGATCCTGGTCGACCAGATGGAATTCCTGATGGCCCATTTCCCCCGCAACAGTCCGCTGCGGGAACGCGTACGGCGGGCCGGCGAGCACCTGCTGCACTGAAACCCCTTTAAAAATACACTGCGACAGGCGCCAACACTGGTCAGGCGCGCAGGCAGCGCTGACGCAGCATTCCGCCAAATGACAATTCATCGAACAGTCGGTTTATGGCCGCGGTGTCTTTTTCCGATCGCGTCAGGTCCGGCGACGCCAGTGCCGACTCGACAGCGGTCTCGATCACCGTCAGGCGACGAGCCAGTTCGGCCGCATCCCGATGCGCCTGCAGCTTTGCATGGAGTGACGCGGCGCCGCGGATCTTCATGGACGGCACTTCTTCGATGCGCTCGTATATCCCGTCCAGGTCGCCGAAGACGCGCAAAAGAGCCGCTGCAGTCTTGGGCCCGATACCGGGTATTCCCGGAATGTTGTCGACGGCGTCCCCGGTCAGGGCAAGGTAATCCGCCATCTGCTCCGGCGTAACGCCGAATTTTTCCGTCAATTGACGGGCGTCCAGCTTCTGGTTGCGCGAAAAGTCCCACCAGTAATCATCCTCACGCACCAGCTGGGCCAGGTCCTTGTCGGCGGTTACCACGCATACCGGATGGCCGCGCCGCTTCCAGTAGTGGGCCAGCGTGCCGATCACGTCATCGGCCTCGTAGCGCGGGTCCGAGAAACAGGCCAGGCCCATGGCCTCGGCCACCGAACGGGCCCAGCCGAACTGCCGCTTGAGTTCTTCCGGGGCGGGATCCCGGTTGGCCTTGTATTCAGGGTAGATCTCGTTCCGGAAACCGGTAGTCAGCGACACATCAAAGGCGACCGCGACATGCTCTGACCCGGTCTGTTCCAGCAGTCCGCACAGAAAGCCGGTGAACCCGTAAACCGCGTTGGTCGGTTCACCGGCGCCATTTACAAAATCATCGGGCATCGAGAACCACGAGCGAAACAGGTAGACGCTCGCATCGACGAGGTAGACCGGCGGCAGGCTCACTGGCGAGCAGCCCTTTCCGTGGCCTGCTTCAGGGCTTCTTCGAATTGCCGCATGTCCGGCGGCGTGATGGCCTCGCCCGAATCCAGCGGTGTCGACATCATGCGCACACCGCCCTCCTCGTTCGTCGAACCATGGTTCGCGAAGTAGTACAGCTTGTCACCGCGCAGCGTTCCGACTCCGGGCATGTCGAACGCTTCAAGCGCACTCGCCATGGGCACAATGTTGTCGACCGTGGCGCCATCGGCGTTCAACTCGAGCCGGACGATGCGTTGCGGGCTGAACCCGCTTTGCGTGACCACGAGGGAACCGGCGCTGAACTGGAGACCGTAAATCCCATAGAGATTCAGCGTATCGGGCCCGGCAATCATCGCCGAGCGCCGGGCGGCGGGATCGACGGCAAGGATCCCCAGAACGGCATCGCTGACGAACACCCGGCTGTTGTCCGGCGTCACGGCGACGTCCGTCAAGGCGACGAACTGCGGCCCGCCGGCGAACGGTTCGAGCCTGTCACCGTCTGCAGCCTTGCGGTAAATGATCGGCGTGGCCCGGTCAATAACGTAGATTTCGCCGGCCCCTCCGACGGCGACAGCACCAAGTTCATGCTGATAAGGGTCTGCGGGCAGGTTAAAGCGCCCCGCCGGTTCGAGCGAATCGAGTTCAAAGCCGAACAGCGCGCCGCGGTGTGCGTCCGCCGGGGAATAATCGCTAAAAGCCGGGGAGGCGCTGCTGGCGATCCATAAGCGGTTGCGGGCCGGATCCACGGCAATTCCATCGATGGACCACAGGCCGTTTTCTTCATTCGCCTCGAGCAGCAGTTCTGTGCCTCCCTCGTCGTCGACGGCCAGCAGGCGGCCCGCGGCGCGCGTGCCGACCAGGAAGCGCTCGCGGGTCGAATCCCAGGCCACGTCGCCAAGATCGGAAGGTCGCACATCTTCCAGCGTGAACAGCGTGGTTCCCTCGCCTACCGGATCCCCGGCCTTTATCAACAGGTCGTTGATGTAGTCGTACGCCTCGGTGCCGCGGACGGGCCCGGTCTGCTCAAAGCCGTTGAAGTCGACGGAATAGCCCTGCTGCTGCAGCTGCAGCATGTAGTGATAGGCGGTTGTCCGCCTTTCCAGGCTGGCTGCCGCCAGCACGATGTTGATCATGTAGTCCGGCGTGAACGGACGCTGGGCGTGCAGCTTGCTGTTGGCGGCGTAAAACCGGACCCAGCTGCCGTCCTCGTAAGCCTGCACGGCCTTTTTTTCAAGTTCGGCGACACTCTCGGTGGGCGCTTTTCTCTCGGGCGCCTTTTTTTCCGGCTGCATTTTGTAGGGTTGCGCCAGCCCAGTGGCCGGAATGCTCAGTATCAGGGCCGCCAGGACGGCCGCACAGGAGGTTCTGTTCATGAAATTCCACCGATTCAGGTTTTTTTATGCGATTTGCGACCGGTTTTGATCCGGCCGCCGGTGATTGGTTCCAATCTCTTCCAATCCCGATACAATCAGGACAGTTTACCAGAGCCACGGACCACGACACCCATGCCCGAAGACATCCTGCATTACAGCGGCCGCTACCTCGACCTGGTCGAGCGGGACGGCTGGGAATTCGTGAGCCGCAACAACGCCCACGCGGTCGCCGTGCTGTGCGCCGTGACACCCGACAAGGAAATCGTCCTGGTGGAACAATATCGGCGCCCGGTGGATCAGCGCGTGATCGAGCTGCCTGCCGGACTGGTCGGTGACACCGGCGATCCCGACGAGCAGATCCTTGAAGCCGCCGGCCGCGAACTGGTCGAGGAAACCGGGTTCGAGGCCGGGTCGCTGGAAATGATCATGCAGTGCCCGACCTCGTCCGGACTGACCAGCGAGGTGATCAGCTTCATTCTCGCCAGCGACCTGCGGCGGGTCGGCCCGGGTGGCGGCGATGAAACAGAGGATATCGAGGTGCACATCGTTCCGCTGGACCAGGCCGACGACTGGCTGAACCGAAAACACGCGGGGGGCATGTCCCTGGATCCCAAGATTTTTGCGGCCCTGCATTGGCTGAACCGAAAAGAGGTCTTGAAAACATCATGAAGATACTGAGCTCCATTCTGTTGGCTGCAGCATTTACCGTGTCCGCAATGCCTGCCGCAGCTGCCGAAAGCGCAGCACCTGTCGCCATCGCGATCCACGCCGGGGCCGGCACGATAAAGCGCGAAAACCTCGACGCCGCCAGGGAAAGCGAAATTCGTGCAAAACTGGAAGAAGCCGTGCGGGCCGGGCACCGGCTGCTCGTGTCCGGCGGCTCCTCGCTCGACGCGGTGACCCGGGCGGTGACGATCCTGGAGGATTCACCGCTGTTCAACGCCGGCCGTGGCGCCGTATTCAACGCGGCCGGGCAGAACGAAATGGATGCTTCCATCATGGACGGCCGCACCCTGAACGCGGGCGCCGTCGCTGCCGTGCACAACATTCGCAACCCCATATTGCTGGCGCGCAGGGTCATGACCGACTCGGCCCACGTGATGCTGATCGGTGAAGGCGCCGAGACGTTCGCCCGTGAGCAGGGTATCGCTTTTGAAGAGGACGAGTGGTTCCGGACCGAGTACCGCTGGCAGCAGTTGCAGCAGGCCCGCGAGCGTGAAACTGCAAGGCTCGACTCCCAACCGGAACACTGGCTCTCCACGGTAGGCGCCGTGGCGCTGGACAGCGGGGGCAACCTCGCGGCCGCCACCTCCACGGGGGGCATGACCAACAAGCGCTGGGGACGGGTCGGCGATTCGCCGCTAATCGGCGCCGGCAACTACGCCGGCAACGACTCCTGCGCGGTCAGCGGCACGGGCCACGGCGAGTATTTCATCCGGGCCACGGTCGCACGGGACATCTGCGCACGCGTCCAGTTCAAGGGTGAACCACTGGCTGAGGCAACCCACGCGGTCGTCATGGAACAGCTCTCGGAAATGGGCGCTTCCGGCGGCGTGATTGCCATGGATCCGCAGGGTAAAATTGCCCTGACATTCAACACCGCAGGCATGTACCGCGCCAGTATCGGCACCGACGGCAGTGTCTTTATCGGGATTTACCGGGATGAGTAAACTGAAAGCAGGAGACACTCGATATATTCTGGCCGACGCTGCCACGCTGGCCGCTTGAAGTCCGCCGCCGCAGTCCGGGCCTGTCAGTGAGACCACGGACCATGGGCACTTCCAAGGATGGATACGGTCAAAACAGTGGAGGGAAAAAATCGATGAAAATTTTAGCTGCGATCCTGATGATTCTCGGGCTGGCGGTGACCACGCCGGTGCTGTCCTGCGAGTACAAGGAAGGTGAAACGAAATTCCTGGACTATGCCCATTGTCTTTACGGCCAGGATGGTGTCCAGGTAGTTGACTTGCCGGAAGAAGATGCCTGGGAGCATTGCATTTACCAGGTCCAGGCCTTCATGCCGCCCAAGCTGCTGGCTATCACCCGGGAAAAAGACGGTAAAGAGGAAGCCAGCATCAACTGCCGCGGATCGATCGGCAACCCCTGTTACCTGATGAAATCCCGCTGCGATGCGGCCCTGAAAAACCAGTCACCCTGAACGACCGGCGGCTCAGCGAAACGCCGCCTCCAGGACCAGCCGCATGTGGTCCCAAGACGAGCGGTCCGCCAACTCGCTGTAACGCAGCGGCAGCCCGAACTTTTCTCCCCGGGCGGTCGCCTCGGGATTGGTGAAGCCGTGCGTGGCGCCCGGCAACAGCACGAACAGGCAATCCGCCCGGGCGCGCTCGACTTCGGCCAGGAACGCGCTGACGTCATCCCCGCTGACGAATTCATCCGCTTCACCGTGATAGACCGCCATGCGGGCCGTGACTTCCGCTGCCTCGCCTTCCTGTGCGATCGCCAGCGGTAAAGCGCCGTGAAAGGAGGCCACGGCGGCCAGGTCCGTGCCGGTGCGCGCCATGTGCAGAACGATCCCGCCGCCCATGCAGTAACCGATGGCGGCCGTTTTATCCGCATCGACGATGGGGCGTTCAGCCGCGGCGCTCATTGCCGCCATGAACCGGCCGCGCAGCCCGATCCGGTCGCCAAGCAGCTCATTCATCAGTTCTCCGGCCTCTTCCGGGCTGCCGGCGGTCCGTCCGCCGCCGTAAAGGTCAACGGCAAAACCCGCGTAGCCCAGTTGCGCCAGCATGCTGGCCCGGCGGCGGGCATAATCGTTGCAGCCCCACCATTCGTGCACCACCAGAACCAGCGGCAGCGGTCCGTCCAGCGCCGCATCGTGAAAAATGCTTCCAACCATCTCGACATCGCCGTGGCGATAGCTGATTTCTTCGCTTTGAATCGTGTTCATCCATCCGGCCCTTTTGCTTTGTACTCCGAGTTTCAGCATAGTTTAGCGCAGCGCGAGGCTCACGCAGCGGGATTGCGAAGCTGCGATCCCGACCCCAGATAAAGCGAAAGCCAGGAGGACAACAAGCATGAGCAATTTCGAAACCAGCAACGAGATCCGGATGGATGCGAGCAAGCTCTACCGTGAGGAGACTTTTACCGACAACACGGTCGGAACGCTTCGCCGCATCATCCCGGTGACCGCCGAAGGCGAGGTCGACCCGAGCCGATCCGTGCAGTTCATCGGTTCAACCCAGGTGCTGACGACGGCCGGTCCGCTGCCGCTGACGTTTGAAATCGAGGCCGGCACCCTGGCCGAAGCGGCGGAAGGATTCGGCGACGCCGCCAAGGAAGCCTTTGAAAAGACCATGGAAGAACTGAGGGAAATGCAGCGCCAGCAGGCGTCGCAGATTGTCGTGCCGAAGGGCGGCGTCGATCCCTCCGGGGGCATGGGCGGTCTCGGGGGCGGCGGCAAAATCCAGATACCCTGAAGCGCCATGCGAAACGCGCTGCTGAAATACGCTTTTCCGGCCCTCGTTTCCTGCCTGTTTCTCGGTTCAGCGGCCAACGCAGCCGAGGTCTCCATGTGGCGGGAAGCCGAGCCGGAACGGCTCGTTTACATGGAGCTGCAGGACGGCCTGGTCCTGATCGAACTGAACCCGCTGTTTGCGCCGCGCACGGTCAAACAGTTCACGGCGCTCGTCGAAGACGGGTTTTACGACGGCTTGCCGTTCTACCGGGTGATCGAGGGCTTCGTCGCACAAGGCGGTGACGGCAGTGACCTGGGCGAGCACAGCGAAATACCGCTGCTCGATGCCGAGTTCGAGATCGACTGGCCCGCGGACGCGAGCTGGACCGCCGTGCAGTCACCCGACATGTTCGCCCCGCAAACGGGTTTCATCGACGGTTTCGCGGCCGCACGGGACCCCGCCGGCGGCAAGGCCTGGCTCGCCCACTGCCCCGGTATCGTGGCCATGGCGCGCAACGAGGGGCCGGACACCAGCCGCACGGATTTCTACATCGTGATCGGTCAGGCGCCCCGTTACCTCGACCGCAACATGAATGTTTTCGGCCGCGTCATCCATGGCATGGACGCGGTGCAAGGCATCAATCGGGGCAGGCCGGAGAACGACGGCATCATTCGTGACGAGGCGGCCAGCAGCCGCATCAAGCGCATTCGCATGGGACACCAGGTACCGGAAACGGAGCGTCTGACCGCACTGGTGCCGGACACCAGCCATGCATCCTTCCAGGAAGTTCTGGACCAGCGCCGCGACCGGCGCCAGCCCTTTTTTCACAACAAGCCGCCGCGCGTTCTGGACGTCTGCCAGGTGCCCGTCGGCGGGCGGGTTACCCGCTGATCAGCGCCTTCGGCGCGATGCTGCGAACGACATTGTCAGGTAAAATACGGCGGAGATAGTCAGGGCTTTCATTCTGGATTCCCGTGTCTGGCGGGTCCGATCCAGTTTAACCCAACCGGATACGCTTAACGCATGCCTCGCACCTCGACCAAGTACCGCCTGCTGACCCTGTTCCTGCTGTTTCTGCTGTCGGCCTGCGCGTCCCCTCCACCGGAAAAACAATCGCCGCCGGACGCACCCTATCTCGTGCTGGTCTCGATGGACGGCTTTCGCTGGGATTACGACAGCCTGACGGAAACACCCAGCCTGGACCGCATGGCGAGCGAAGGCATGAAGGCCGAGGCGTTGAGGCCGGTTTTCCCGTCCGTTACCTTTCCCAACCACTACTCGATCGCGACTGGTGTCTACCCCTGGCGCCACGGCATCGTCGCCAATGAATTCCCGCGCGAACCGGGCGGGGACTGGTACCTTTACAAGAACCGGTCTGCAGTACAGGACGGGAGCTGGTACCTGTCCGAACCGATCTGGGTCACCGCGGAAAAAGCCGGCTTGCGCACCGCGGCTTTCTATTTCGTCGGCACCGAGGCCGACATCGAAGGCGTGCGGCCCGCAGACTGGCGCAACTTTGACGCGGAGGTGCCGGCCGCGACCCGCGTCGATACCGTCCTGGGCTGGCTTTCACGGCCTGAAGCCATACGCCCCCGGCTGGTGACGCTCTATTTTGAGAATGTCGACAGCGCCGGCCACTGGTACGGACCGGAGTCACCCGAGAACCTGGAGTCCATGCGCCTGCTGGACCGCGAGCTTGGTCGCCTGCTCGACGGCATCTCAGCGCTTCCGTACGGCGACCGGGTGAACGTGCTGCTCGTGTCCGACCATGGCCAAGCGGTTTATGCCGCTCGCGAACCCTTCGTCCTCGAGAACTGGATCAACCTGGACAACGTGAAAACCGTTGGCAAGGGCCCATTCGTTTTTCTTTACTACGATCGTGCAGCGAAAAACCGCGTCAGCCGGGCACGGGACTCGATCAACGCGAACTGGGACTGCGGCCGCGCCTATCGTCCCGCCGAACTGCCGCCCGCCTGGAACGCGGGAACGAGTCTGCGCTACCCGGACCTGTTCGTGCTGTCCGACCCGGGCTGCGCCGTGACAGTGGATGCACAATCAGCCGAACGCCTGTTGAAAGGCGATCATGGCTGGAGCCCGGAAATGCCCGAAATGGCCGGTATTTTTTACGCCGTGGGACCGCGTATCCCGGCGGGGACGCGTGTCGGAACCGTCAGCGTGGTGGACGTCTATCCGATGATGCTCGAAATTCTCGGGCTTGCGGCGCCGGGGCCCGTGGACGGCGATCCGGACGCGCTCGCTTCGCGCCTGCTGCCCGAAAAACGGTAAAATCCGGCGGCATGTGACCTGAAACCGGCCGGGACCGGGTGGAAACCGACATGGAAATCCTTGCTGCCGACATCGGCGGAACCAATTCTCGATTCTCGAAAGTGACCATCAACGGGCTTTCCGCGCTGACGATGTCCGAACCGGTGATTTTTCCCACCTGGTCCGAAGATATCGGTTCGTTTGACGGCCTGCTGGCGCAGTATTCCGCGAACCGTCCCGGCGACTGGCCGGATATCGAGGAATTCGACGGCCTGGCCATCGCCATCGCCGGCGCGGTCAGCGGAATGAAAGCGACGCTGCCGAACATTCCATGGGATATCGACCTGGGCGGATCGGGCCGCGCACGGGAAGCGTTTCTGCTCAACGATTTTGTCGCCCAGGCGCACGGTTTCATGGACCCGGACGTGTTCGACCGCATGCACCTCGTGCGGCCGGGCGGGGCCGGCGGCCCCGGCAGCATCGCGATCGTCGGCGCCGGAACCGGGCTCGGACACGCCGCGCTCAGGCCGGAAGAAGGCCGGCGCATCGTGATCACTTCCGAGGCCGGGCACATGTCATTTTCCTTCCACGGCGAGCGCGAGCAGCAAATCGCCGCGGCCATGCAGGCGCGAACCGGGAAATCCTGGCTCAGCGGCGACGATGTCGTGACCGGCTCCGGCGCAGCGCGGCTTCACGAGGCTTTGACCGGGCACACCGTCAGTCCTGCCGAGGCACTAAAGGAACAGGCCGTGGAGTCAGAGACCTGCCGCTATTTTTCACGTTTCTACGCGCGCGCCTGCCGCAACTACTGCCTGGCCATGTACCCGGTGGAAACCCTGGTGATCAGCGGCGGCATCGCGGCCAAGAATCCCCACCTCGTCGAGTCCGGCTCTTTTCGTGATGAATTCAACGACGGGCGCTCCTACCGCCATATCCTGGAACGCATCCCCGTTTACCTGAACCGTGACGAGCACATCGGCATCAAGGGCGCCGCGATCCACGCCTGGCTGAAGCTCACGAACATGGGGCCTGTTAACCGGCCCTAAACATCCCCGAACTGCAGCGCAGCGAGCCGCGCGTAAAGGTCATTGTCCTGGATGAGTTCGGTGTGTGAGCCGATCGCCTCGACGCGGCCATGGTTAATCACCAGGATCCGGTCGACCTTCTTGACGGTGGCCAGGCGGTGCGCGATGACCAGCGTGGTGCGATCCTTCATCAAGCCGTCGAGCGCCGCCTGCACCAGGCGTTCGCTTTCGGCGTCGAGTGAACTCGTGGCCTCGTCGAGCAACAGGATGGGGGGGTCCTTGAGGATCGCCCGCGCGATGGCGATGCGCTGGCGCTGGCCGCCGGACAGACGCGTGCCGCGCTCACCCAGGTACGTGTCGTAGCCTTCCGGCAGTTCTTCGATGAAGCGGTCCGCCGCGGCCAGCCGCGCCGCTTCGCGCACTTCGTCATCGCCCGCATCCGGCCGGCCGTAGCGGATGTTCTCCATCGCGGTTTCACCGAACAGCACCGTTTCCTGCGGTACGAGCCCGATCTGCGCTCGCAGCGATTCCGGATCCACGCGTGAAATATCCATGCCGTCCACACGTATCTCACCCTCATCGAGGTCATAAAAGCGCAGCAGCAACTGGAATACCGTGCTCTTGCCGGCCCCGGACGGGCCGACGATCGCCAGCGTGTCCCCGCGCTCGATCTGCAGGCTGAAATCATCCAGCGCGCGTTCCTGGGGGCGGGACGGGTAACTGAAGCCGACATGCTCGAAACGGATGCGCCCCTGCAG
>JAZBPJ010000170.1:0-22839 GCA_036351575.1 Lysobacterales bacterium
CGCAGCATCTCCGTCTGCCGCAGCAGGTTGCCCGGGCCCGTCGAGAGCTGGCCAAAGGCCGCCTCGTAGCTCTGCTGCGCCTGGTTCAGGCGCTCGCCCACCTGCTGCAGGTTTTCCACGAAGCCGGCGAACTTGTCGTACAGCAGGCCGGCCCGGCGCGCGATTTCCTGGGCGTTGTTGTTCTGCCGGTGCACGGCCCAGACCGAGCCGACGGTGCGCATGGTGGCCAGGAAATTGGTCGGCGAGAGCAGCGCCACCTTGTTGCGCAGCGCGTACTCGGCGAGCGCGGGGTCGGACTGCAGCGCGCCGATCAGCGCGGCCTCGATCGGAATGAACATCAGCACGAAGTCCAGCGAGTTCAGCTCGGGGATCTCGGCGTAGCGTTTTTCCCCCAGTCCTTTTATGTGCTGCTTCAGCGAGGCCAGGTGCTCGGCCAGCGCGGCTTGCCGCTCCGCATCGCCCTCGGCCGCCTGGTAGCGGGTCCAGGCCACCAGCGACACCTTGGAATCGAGCACGATCGACTTGCCCTCGGGCAGGTGCAGCACCAGGTCGGGCTGCACCCGCTGCCCGCCTTCCGTCGTCACCGAGTACTGCGTGGAGTATTCCTGCCCCTTCTGCAGGCCGGAGAGTTCCAGCAGCCGTTCGAGCTGCTGCTCGCCCCAGTTGCCCTGGGCCTTGACGTTGGACGTCAGGGCCCTTGAAAGGTCGCTGGCGTCCTGGTGCAGGCGCTCGTTGAGCTGCTCGAGTTCGGCGAGCTTGGCTTTGAGCACCTCGTGCTGCGCGGTTTCCGCCTTGTGCGCGCTCTCCACGGTGCCGCGGAATTCTCCGAGCTTTTCACCCAGGGGCTTGAGGATGCCTTCCAGCTGCTTCGTGTTCAGCTCGGAAAGTTTTTCCGAGCGCTGCTCGAAAATTTTCGCGGCCAGCCGCTCGAAATTCTCCGACAGGCGCTTTTCCGCGTCCTCGAGCCGGGCGATCTGCTCGGCGAAGTGCTGTTCGCGCGCGCCGCCCCGGGCTTCCAGCGCCGCGTTGAGTTTTTCGGCCTCGGTCCGTGCGTCGACCGCCCCGTCCCGCTCCGACTGCAGGCGCTGCAGTTCCGGGCGCCAGGTTTCCTCCGCCTTTCTCGCGCTGCGTCGCGCCGCCCACCAGGCGAGCAGGACCGCGACCAGCAGGCCGGCGAGCAGTCCAAGCAGCAGGCCGGCCTGGGGGTTGGAGACGCCCTGCCGGATCAGCCATTCATTCATCGTTGTCTCCTTCGCGGAAACGCCGCTTGGCCTGCTGCCAGAGCGCTTCCATTTCATCCAGCTCCATGTCGTTCAGCGCCTCGCGGCTGCCCGCGGCGTCCTCGATGGCGCGAAAACGCCGCTCGAACTTGGCGTTGGCCCGGCGCAGGGCCTTGGCCGGGTCGATCTGCAGCTGCCGCGCGAGGTTGGCCAGCACGAACAGCAGGTCGCCCAGCTCGTCTTCCATGTCGTCCCGGCGCCCGCTGTCGATGGCTTCGCGCATTTCCCCGATCTCTTCCTCGAACTTGTCCAGCACGGGGCCGGGCGAGCCCCAGTCGAAACCGACTTTCGATGCCTTTTTCTGCAGCTTCACCGCGCGCTGCAGTTCCGCCATGCCGCGCGGCACGTCGTCGAGCAGGCTGCCGCCGTTCAGCCCGGCCGTCGCTTTTTCCTGTTCCTTGATGCGCTCCCAGAGCCCGCGCACGCCGTCGGCGCCGTCCACCGCCCCGGCTTCATCCGGCGCGAAGACGTGCGGATGCCGCCGGGTCATCTTGTCGCTGACGTGCTCGACCACGTCCGCGAAGCCGAAGGCGCCGCGCTCGCTGGCCATCTGCGCGTGAAACACCACCTGGAACAGCAGGTCGCCCAGCTCCCCTTTCAGTTCGCCCAGGTCGCCGCGATGAATCGCGTCGGCCACCTCGTAGGCTTCCTCGATGGTGTACGGCGCGATGGTCGAAAAATCCTGCTCCAGGTCCCAGGGACAGCCGTTCTCGGGATCGCGCAGGCGGGCCATGATATCGAGCAGCCGCTGCATGTCGTGTTGCGCCTTGATGTCGTCTCTCCGGTTTTTTTCAGCGATTCAAACGCTCAGGACGGCGGCAGGCGGACTTCCACCGCCGCGCCGCCCAGCGCGCTGCTTTCGATCGTCACCTCGCCGCCGTAGGCAGCGACCAGTTCCTGCACGATGGCCAGCCCCAGGCCGTGGCCCTCGACGCGCTCGTCACCGCGCACGCCGCGCTGCAGCAGCGCATCGCGCCGGTCCGGCGGAATGCCCGGGCCGTCGTCTTCGACCCGCAGCCAGATGCCGGGCCGGGCCCGGTCCGCGCCGCTGGCCCCGCCGCTGACCCGCACGTTTCCGCCGCCATATTTAAAGGCGTTGTCGAGCAGGTTGCCGGCCAGTTCCAGCAGGTCCCGTTCTTCACCGAAGAACTGCAGGTCCGGTTCCAGCTTAATTTCGCAGCCTATCATTTTATGAGAATGCACCTTGCGCAGCGATTCAACGATCCGCTCGAGGTGGCGCTGCACCGGAACCGGCGCGGCGAGGGTCCGGCGCGCGGAACCGCCGGCGCGTTCCAGCCGGGTCGCCACCAGGTGCTGCATCTCGTCCAGCGCGTTCTGCATGGAATCCCCGGCCTTGCCGCCGTGCAGCGGCAGGCCGGCCTGCAGCACCGCCATCGGCGTCTTCAGGCTGTGCGCCAGCGAATCCAGCGCGTTGCGGATGCGCTGCTGGTTGGATTTCTCGGTTTCCAGCAAGCGGTTGACGTTGCGCGCCAGCGGTTCGAGTTCCGGCGGGTAGCCCGCGGGCAGCCGCTCCGCCCGCCCCGACTCGACGCGGGCCACGTCGCGCGCCACGCGGCGCAAGGGGCGCAGCACGACGAACACGGTCAGCACCTGGGCCAGCACCAGGATGACCCCGGCCAGCGCCAGCGACTGCCACAGGCCCTTGCGAAAGGCCCCGGTCTGCTGCCGGATTTCGTCGCCCCGGACCAGCACCGACACCGTGAACGGCGTGATCCCCCCGTCCTCCTGCTGCCAGCCGATGCCGTAGCGGTAAACGAAATAGGCCCCGCCCGCCCCCGGCTCCAGGAACTCCGAGATACCGGCCGGCGCCGGCCGGGGAGCCGGCAGGTCCACGCCCAGCGACGAGGGCGAGCGCCACTCGCCGCCGGAACCGCTGACCTGCACGTACAGCCCCGAGCCGGGCTGCAGCAGGCGCGGATCGGCGAAATCCGACGCCACCTCGAAGGCGCCCGCGGCTTCGACCTCCATCGCGGCCAGCACGGTGTAAACATAGGACTGCATGCGCAACTCCAGCGCGGAGAGCGCGCCGCGGTGGTTGGCCGAGCTCACGGCCAGGCCGACCAGGCCCAGCGCCAGCACCAGCACCGGCACGGCCGCCAGGACCGAGCGGCTACGAAGTGACAGGGAGCGCAAGCCGGTAACCCCTGCCGCGCAGCGTCTCGATCGGGTTCAGCGTGCCGTCCGGGTCGAGCTTGCGGCGCAGGCGGCCGATGAATACCTCGATCACGTTGCTGTCGCGGTCGGCGTCCTCCTCGTAGATGTGCTCGGACAGCTCGGTGCGGGTGACCACGGCGTCCGGGTGCATGACGAGGTATTCCAGCACCTTGTACTCGTAGCCGGTCAGCTCGATTTCGGCAGCATCCCGCAGCAGGCGCTGGGCGCTGAGGTCCACCGTGAACGGCCCCAGGCTGAGCTGCGGCCGGGCATGACCGCCGGCGCGGCGCAGCAAGGCGTTGATGCGGGCCATCAGTTCTTCCACCTGGAACGGCTTGGTGAGGTAGTCGTCGGCGCCGGCTTCCAGGCCTTCGACCTTGTCCTGCCAGCCGGAACGGGCCGTCAGGATCAGGATGGGAAAGTCGCGGCCGCCCTGGCGCAGCCGCCGGATCACCTCGATGCCGTTCATTCCCGGCAGGCCGAGGTCGACGATCGCGAGATCGACCGGGAACTCCTCGCCCGCGTAGAGCCCCTCGATGCCGTCGGCCGACACGTCGAGCGCGAACCCCGCTTCCCGCAGCCGGGCGCCCAGGGATTCGACCAGGCGTTCGTCGTCTTCAATCAGCAGGATACGCATGCGGGTTTCGTTCTTCGGCCCTTCAGTTCTTGTCCTTCTTTTCGTCTTTCGGAACGCGCACGGTTTTGACCACGCCTTCCTTGGTGAGCACCTTGACCTTGTAGTCGGAGCCCTTGTTCCTGTTCTGCTCCTTGACCGACAGCACCTTGGCGTCGTGCTGCCGGGCGGCCTGGCGGGCCGCGTCGTCCTTGTCCTTCGCCGCCTGCGCGGGCGCGGCGGCAAGCAGCAGGGCAAAGGCCAGGGTGGTGGTCAGGAGTGTCTTCATCATGGCGCCTATTCTAGATCATCCCCATGAACCTGTGCTGAACCGATCGTCGCCGGCTGCATGGCGGCCAGCGCGTCTTCCAGGATGCCCGCGTTGCCCGGCTCCCGGTGGGCGTGCTCCGAGAGGTAGCGCCGCCAGCGCTTCGCCCCCGGCCGGCCCTGGAACAGGCCGAGCACGTGGCGGGTGACGTGCTGGGCCGGCACCCCCTGCCCGACCTGGCGCTGCAGGTAAGCCGTCATTTCCCGCACGGCGCCGGCCCGGTCCGGGACGCCCGCGCGGCCGAACACGTCCTGCTGCAGGCGGGCCAGGATCCACGGCGACTGGTAGGCGGCGCGCCCGATCATCACGCCATCGAATTCAGCCAGCCATTGTTGCGCTTCCTCCGCCGTGCCGATGCCGCCGTTGAGGATGATTTCGAGCTCCGGGTGCTCGCTTTTCAGCCTCGATACGCGGTCGTAATGCAGCGGCGGCACCTCGCGGTTCTGCTTTGGGCTGAGGCCGGAGAGCCAGGCCTTGCGCGCATGCACGATAAAGGTGCCGCAGCCGGACTCCGCCACCGTGCCGACGAAATCGCTGAAAAAGTCGTAGCTGTCGTGCTCGTCCACGCCGAGCCGGGTCTTGACGGTGACCGCGATGCCCACCGCGTCCCGCATGGCGGCCACGCAGTCGCGGACCAGCGCGCCTTCCCGCATCAGGCAGGCGCCGAAACGGCCTTTCTGGACGCGGTCCGAGGGGCAGCCCACGTTCAGGTTGACCTCGTCGTAAGCAGCCGACTCCGCCATTTTTGCGCAGGCCGCCAGGTCCGCGGGTTCGCTGCCGCCCAGCTGCAGCGCCAGCGGGTGCTCTTCCGGGTTGTAGGCGAGGTGACGCGCCCGGTCGCCGTGGATCAGCGCGCCCGTGGTGACCATCTCGGTGTACAGCAGGGCGTCCGGCGCCAGCAGGCGATGGAAATAGCGGCAGTGCCGGTCGGTCCAGTCCAGCATCGGCGCGACGCAGAGTTTTCTGTCGGTCACCGTCATGTGCACATTTTATGTTCTCTCAGCGAACCGGGCACAGGATATTGTCCTCGAACCGCTCAAATCCGGCCTGTCACCGCGCTGCCACTTCCCGATACCGCATTTCGCCTGCTATGCTGATTCAATTGGCCACGGCCAAATAAAACCGGTTTACAACCGGAACCAACAGAACCAAGGAGAGGGAGTCTTCAACCATGCTGGCCAGGGTTACCTGCCTGTTGGCACTTGTTTTCGTCCCGGCTGCCGCCGGGGCCGCACCGCCGGAATCCATCGCCGCGCTCGGCCGGCTCGAACCCGAGCACGGCATCATCCGGGTCGCTTCGCCTTCCACGCCCCAGGCCGCATACGGGGCTGTGCTGTCCGCGCTGCGCGTGGAGGAGGGCGACGACGTCGAGCAGGGGCAGCTGCTGGCCGTGGCCGATACGGCCGCGGTGATGGAAGCCATCGTCGCCGAGGCGCGCAGCGAAGTCGAAATGGCGCACCGGGAAGTCGAGTCCGCCCGCAGCCGGGCCTCCGCGGCCTGCACACGGGCCGATGTCGCGGATCGTGAAGCGGTTCGACGGGCACAGCTCCAGGCACAGGGGCTGGCGGGCGAGGAAGAAGCCGACCGCGCCCGCGGCGAAGCCGATGCGCTCAAGGCATCGTGCAACTCCGCCGGCACGGCGATCCGGCTGGCCGAGACCCGGATCCAGGTCACCAAGGCTCACCTGGCGCGCGTCGAGGCCGAACTGCAGCGCTCCTACATCCGCGCCCCGATCGCGGGCCGCGTGCTGGAAATCCTGGTGCGGCCGGGCGAACTGATGGGCGAGGCCGGCGTGCTGGAACTGGCCCGCGTCGAGCACATGCACGCGATCGCGGAGGTTTACGAGAGCGACATACGCTACGTGTCGGTCGGGCAGGCGGCGACCGTGCAAAGCCCGGCGTTCGAGTCCGACCTCAGCGGTCAGGTGAAACAGATCCGGCAGAAAGTGCAGAAGCAGGACGAGATGGGCACCGACCCGGCGGCGCGCAAGGATGCCCGCATCATCGAGGTCGTGATCGAACTCGATGATTCGCGCCCGGCCGCTCACCTGACCAACCTGCAGGTCGACGTGCTGATCCATCTATGAGGGCTCCGCTCGGCTGGCTGCAACTCAAGCACAAGCCGCTGCGGCTGCTGGTCGCGCTGGCCGGCATCGCCTTCGCGGTACTGCTGATCATGATGCAGCTGGGATTCCGTTCCGCGCTGTTCGAGAGCGCTGTGCGCTTCCATGAACGCTTCGATTACGACATTGCGCTGTTCAGCCCGGACAGCGTGTTCATCGTGCGTCCGCAGACCTTTTCGATCCGCCGGCTGTACCAGGCGATGGGCTACGAGGCCGTCGAGGACGCCACGCCGGTCTACATCTTCCCCTCGGTCTGGAAGAACCCCTGGAACAACCAGCGGCGCAGCATCAACACCATCGGCTTCCATCCCGACGATGCACTGCTGGACCTGCCCGGCTTTGACGAGATTCGCACGCGCCTGCGCCAGCAGGACGTGGTGCTTTTCGACCGCGCGTCGCGCCCGGAATTCGGCGACGTGGCCGGCGCGATCCAGGCCGGGGAACGCGTGGTCACCGAGATCAACGACCGCGAGATGGAAGTCGCCGGCCTGTTCGAGATGGGCACCTCGTTCGGCATCGACGGCACGGTGATCACGAGCGACGACAACTGGCTGCGGCTGTTCCCGACCAAGCCGCGCAGCGAAATCCACCTGGGCCTGATCCGGCTGCGCGAGGGCGCGGACGTCGCGGCGGTGCGCGATGCGATGGAGGCCTACCTGCCTGAAGACGTGCTGGTGATGACCAAGCAGCAGTTCGTGCAGCGCGAGAAGAACTACTGGAACGGCGCTACCCCGATCGGTTACATCTTCGCTTTCGGGGCCATCATGGGCTTCGTGGTCGGCGCGATCATCGTCTACCAGATCCTGTTCGCCGACGTTTCCGAGCACCTCAACGAGTACGCCACGCTGCGGGCCATCGGCTACAAGAACCGTTTCGTCTCGGGCATCGTGCTGCAGCAGGCCGCGATTCTCGCGGTGCTCGGCTACATACCCGGTGTTGCGGCGGCCTGGTGGCTTTACGGCAAGGCGGCCGGCGCCACCAACCTGCCCCTGTACATCACACAGGATCGTGCGCTCACCGTGTTCACGCTGACCCTGGCGATGTGCGCGATCTCCGCCCTGCTGGCCGTGCGCAAGGTGCGCCGGCTGGACCCCGCGGAGGTGTTCTGATGAGCACGTCGCCGATCGTCGTCGAGGGCCTGAACCACGCCTACGGCAAGGGCGAACTGCGCAAGCAGATCCTGTTCGACGTCGAAGTGGAGATTCGCAGCGGGGAAATCGTGATCGTGACCGGCCCCTCGGGCTCGGGCAAAACCACCCTGCTGACCCTGGTCGGCGCCTTGCGCTCCGCGCAGGAAGGCAGCGTGCGCGTGCTGGGCAACGAACTGCGCAATGCAAAGCCCGCCACGCTGGAAAAAGTACGCCGCCGCATCGGCTTCATTTTTCAGCAGCACAACCTGCTCGGCGCGCTGAGCGCGCAGCAGAACGTGGAGCTGGGCGTGCGCTCCAGCGGCCGCTATCCGCGGCGGGAGCACGCGCGGCGCGCCCGCGAGATGCTCAACGCGGTCGGCATGGGCGAGCGCCTGCATCACCGCCCGGGCCAGCTGTCCGGCGGCCAGCGGCAACGCGTCGCCATCGCCCGGGCGCTGGCCGCGGAACCGGCCATCGTCATGGCCGACGAACCGACCGCTTCACTGGACCGCAAGTCGGGGCGCGAGGTGGTCGAGCGCATGAAATTCCTGGCCAAGGAGCACGACACGACCATCCTGCTGGTGACCCACGACAACCGCATCCTGGACATCGCCGACCGCATCGTCCACCTGGAGGACGGCCGCCTGACCAGCTTTACCGACGCGGTCATCGCGAACAACAGGCACATGATGGAAATGCTGGCCGACAACCGGCAGAAACAGCCGCTGGACGAAATCGTCGACCGGCTGGATGAAAACGAGTTTCGCGAGTTGCTGCAGGACATCACCGACGAATCCGAGCGCTTCCTCGAAGCCACCGCGCTGGGCAACAACCTGGCCTTTCGCAGCATGCTCGAGCGCGGCCTGTTCGCGTTCACGCGCAAGCTGGCGCAGTTGCTCGACGCCGACCGCGCATCGCTGTTCCTGCGGGAGGGCGACGATCTTGTGCTGAAGGTGGCCGAACACATCCAGGAGATGGGCGAGATCCGCATCCCGGTCGGCAGCGGTATCGCGGGCGCCGTGGCGCAAAGCGGCGAAGCCATTCGAATCGACGATGCTTACGCGGACCCCCGTTTCAACCGGGACGTCGACAGGCAGACCGGTTACACGACGCGCTCGATACTGAGTCTGCCGGTCAAGAACATGGACGGCGAGGTGTTCGCCGTGGCGCAGCTGCTCAACCGTCGCGACGGTCGGCCGTTCGACGAACACGACGAGCAGCGGTTCAGCGAGTTTGTGCAGTCGCTCGGGGTCATTTTCGAGACGCAGCTCGATATCAGCCGGCGGAGCGCGCGGTGACCGTCGCACCCCACATCCGGGCGCGCGAAGGCGGCGTCCGGCAGACGCTGGAACGGTATTTCGACATCCCGGTCGGGCCGGATCACCCCCTGCTGGAGCGGATCGGCATGCTGCAGCTGGCCGGCGGCGAGTGGCTGATGCACCAGGGCGAGCCCGGCGATGCGCTGTACCTGCTGGTGCGCGGGCGCCTGCAGGCCTGGGCCGCGGCGCCGGACGGCCGCGAACGCGGCACGTTCCTGAATGAAATCGCCGCCGGTGACAGCATCGGGGAGCTGAGCCTGCTGACCGGCGCGCCGCGCGCGGTCGGCGTCCAGGCGATTCGCGACAGCCTGCTGGTTTCAATCGACCGGGAAAATTTCGAAGCCTTGTCCCGTGATTTCCCGGCGCTGGTAATGAAACTAGCGAGCAATGTCGCCGCTCTCGTTCAGCACCAGCATGCCCGCAAGCAGTCCAGCACGCGCAACCTGCAGGCCGTGTGCATCCTGAACCTCGATCCGGGCGCCAGCCACTTCGGGCTGTGCCAGCGCCTGGACACCGAGCTCGCCCGGCAGGGCCCGACGCTGCTGCTGTCACCTGGCCGCCTGATCGAAATGGGGGCGCCGGGCATTCAGCAAGGACTGGACGGTGAAGTTCCCGCGGCACTGGCCGAATGGATCCACGAACAGGAGGACCGTCACCGCTTCGTGCTGTTCCAGTGCAATGCGACGGACCGCGCCTGGACCCAGTTCGCGCTGCGCCAGTCGGACATGGTTCTGATGGTCGCCGATGCTGAATCCCGTCCGCAGACCCATGCCTGGGAGGACGGCCTGCTGGACGAGGCCGGCGCGGCCGTCGCGCGCCGCCTGCTGGTCCTGCTCCAGCCCGGCGAAGGCCCCTACACCGGCACCGCGGACTGGCTGGAAGCGCACGATGCCGATTACCACGTTCACCTGCGCAGGGACCGGGTCGAAGATACCCGGCGTATCGCGCGCATCATCTCGGGCAACGCGCTCGGGCTGGTGCTGGCCGGCGGCGCCGCACGGGGCTTCGCCCACCTGGGTGTCTACAAGGCGATGACAGAACTGGACCTGCCGGTCGACTGGATCGGCGGCACCAGCATCGGCGGCATCATGGGCGCGGCGCTCGCCAATCACTGGGGCACCGACGAGGCGATCCGGCTGGCGCGGGAATGCTTTGTCGGCGGCAAGCCGTTCTCCGATTTCACGCTGCCGGTGGTATCGCTGATTCGCGGGCGGCGGATGACCCGCCTGATCAGGCAGTACTTCGACTTTCCCATCGAGGACCTGCACACGCCGTTTTTTTGCGTGTCCTGTCACCTCGACACGGGCGACCTGATGGTGCACGAGCGCGGCAACCTGGCCTCGGCCGTGCGGGCAGGCGCCTCCATTCCGGGGATCATCCCGCCCGCGGTCGTCGGGCGCAGGCTGACCGTGGACGGCGCGGTCATCAACAACCTGCCGGTCGATATCATGCAGCGCAAGCCGGTCGGCCGGATCGTCGCGGTGGAGCTCGGTTCGCACGACCGCGTGGAAGTCGACTACGACGAAATGCCCTCGGCGCTGGCCGTGCTGCGCGGCCGCTACCTGCCCTTCTCGCGCCGCTACAAGGTGCCCGGATTCTCCACCGTGATGCTCAAGGCGACCGAGCTCGGCACGATGGCGAAAATGCGCGAAGCGGGCAAGCAGGCCGACCTGCTGCTGAAACCGCCCGTGCGCCATTTCGGAATGACCGAGGTCAGCGCCTTCGACCGCATCGTGCAGGCCGGTTACGAGTACGCCATGGCCGAGTTGCCGGCATGGATCGAAGGCGGCATGAAAGATAGCTGATCTCGCCCCGCCAAACCCCGGTTTACCCTGCATGACGACGCCCCAAGCCCGTATAATAACGGGCTCCTGCCACCAGCCCGGGTGACCAGCAATGTCCGAACGCGAAATCATGGAATACGACGTCATCGTCGTCGGCGCGGGCCCTTCCGGCCTGTCCTGCGCGATACGGCTCAAGCAGAAAAAACCTGAACTCACCGTCGCCGTGATCGAAAAGGGCGCCGAGGTCGGCGCGCACATCCTGTCCGGCGCGGTGATCGAACCGGAGCCGCTGGACGAACTGCTGCCCGGCTGGAAAGACGCGCCGCCGCCGGTCTGCATACCGGTCGAGCGCGACGAGATCTGGCTGCTCAGGCCGGGCGGCAAGCGCCTGCGCCTGCCCACGCCGCCGCAGCAGAAGAACCACGGCAACTACATCGTGTCCCTCGGGGCGATGTGCGCCTGGCTGGCCGAGAAGGCCGAGGCGCTCGAGGTGGACATTTTTCCCGGCTACGCCGCGGCCGACATCCGCTACACCGCCGACGGCGCGGTCGGCGGCATCATCGTGGGTGACATGGGCGTGGACCGCGACGGGCAGCCCAAGGACACCTACATGCAGGGCATCGAGATTCACGCCCCGCTAACGCTGATCTCGGAAGGCGTGCGCGGCCACCTCGCCAAGCGGCTGATCGCCCGCTACGACCTGGCCGCGGACTGCGACCCCCAGACCTACGGCATCGGTATGAAGGAACTGTGGCGCGTGCAGCCCGGCAAGGCGCAACCCGGCCTGGTGCAGCACACCGCGGGCTGGCCGCTGGACAGCCGCATTTATGGCGGCAGCTTCATCTACCACCTGGACAAGGACCGCATCGCCATCGGTTTCGTCTGCGGCCTGGACTACCAGGACCCGGAGTTCAAGCCGTTCGAGGCCTTCCAGCAGATGAAGCACCACCCGATGGTCAGGGAAATGCTCGAGGGCGGCGAAATCCTGTCTTCGGGCGCCCGCGCCATTTCCGAGGGCGGTTACCAGTCGCTGCCGAAGTGCGAAATGCCCGGCGCCCTGCTGATCGGCGACTCGGCCGGCACGCTCAACGTGCCCAAGATCAAGGGCGTTCACCAGGCGATGAAATGCGGCATGCTGGCGGCCGACCATCTCGCCGAAACGGGTGCCGCCGAGGGCTTCGATGCGAAGCTTCGAGACTCGGAGATCGTGCGCGAACTGCACCGCGTGCGGAACATCCGGCCGGCCTTCTACAAAGGCTTCTGGCGCGGTTTCATCCGGGCCGCGATCGAGACGGTCACCCTGGGCAAGCTGCCGCTTACCACAGCGGTGCACGCCGACGACAGCGCTCTGAAAAAGGTCGACGAGTACAGCGCCCCCGAGCGTCACTGGGTCGAGCGCGACCTGCCGCCGCGCGACCGGCTGGCTTCCGTATATTTCGCGACCACCGAGCACGACGAGGACCAGCCCGTTCACCTGCAGATCATCGACCCGGAGGTCTGTACCACCCGCTGCGTGACCGAATACAATAATCCCTGCACGCGCTTCTGCCCGGCGCAGGTCTACGAGATGACCGGCGAGGGTGATCAGATGGCGCTGCAGATCAACGCGGCCAACTGCGTGCACTGCAAAACCTGCGATATCAAGGACCCTTACCAGGTCATCAACTGGGTAACGCCGGAAGGCGGCTGCGGTCCCATGTACCAGAACATGTAACAAGCCACAGAAGACGAACCACAAGGATCGAAAATGAAGATTTTAGTAGGCATCAAGCGCGTCGTGGATTACAACGTCCGCGTTCGCGTGCTGCCGGACGGCAGCGGTGTGGACATCGACGGCGTCAAGATGAGCGTCAACCCGTTCGACGAAATCGCGCTCGAGGAAGCCCTGCGCATCCGTGAAGCCGGCAATGCGGACGAGGTCATCGTGGTTTCGGCCGGCGGCGACGAGGTGCAGCAGCAGCTGCGCACGGGCCTGGCGATGGGTGCCGACCGTGCGATCCAGGTCAAGACCGGCGAGCCGCTGCAGCCCCTGAGCGTCGCGCGGGCCTTTCTCAAGGTCGTCGAGCGCGAGGGTGTTGAACTGGTGCTGCTCGGCAAGCAGGCCATCGACGACGACAATTCGCAGACCGCCCAGATGATGGCGGCGCTGTGGGACCGGCCCCAGGCGACGTTCGCCTCCGAGGTGAAACTGGACGGCGGCAAGGCGATCGTCACCCGCGAAGTGGACGTCGGGCTGGAAACCATCGAGGTCGATCTGCCCGCGGTCGTGTCGGTCGACCTGCGCCTCAACGAGCCGCGTTTCGTCAAGCTGCCGGACATCATGAAAGCCAAGCGCAAACCGCTGGAAACCGTATCGCTCGAAGACCTCGGCGTCGCGGTCGAGGGCAACCTGGAAATCGGCAGCTACGAGCCGCCGCAGCCGCGCGAGAAAGGCATCATGGTCGAAGACGCCGCCCAGCTGGTGGGCGAACTGAAGAACAGGGGGCTGTTATGAACACGATACTGATCATCGCCGAACACGACGGCCGGGAACTCAACGCGGCGACGGCCAAGACACTCAGCTGCGCCGGCGAAATCGGCGGCACCATCGATATCGCGGTACTGGGCCACGGTGTCGCGGAAGTGGCTGCGCAGGCGGCGGCCCTGGACGGCGTCAGCCGGGTGGTGACGGTCGATGCGGAACACCTGGCCAAACCACTGGCCGCGAACTGGGCGACGGAAACCGTGGCGCTGGCCGGCGATTACAGCCACGTGATCGGGCCGTCCACGACCTTTGGCCGCGACCTGATGCCGCGCATCGCCGCGCTGCTGGGCGCAAACCAGGTCAGTGACATCATGGCCGTGAGCGGCCCGAGAACCTTCAAGCGGCCCGTTTACGCGGGCAACGCAATCGTCGAAGTGACCGTCGCCGAGGAATCGAAGGTCGTCGCGACGGCGCGTGCCGCGAGCTGGAAGGCGGCCGGCGGCGGCGGGTCCGCGGCCATCGAGTCGAAACCGGCCGTCGCGGGGCCCGCGGAGCACACCCGGTACATCGGCCTGGAAATCGAGGGCGGAGAACGCCCGGACCTGCAGAGCGCCGCGCGCGTCGTTGCCGGCGGCCGGGCGCTGGCCAGCGAAGACCAGTTCGCGCTGATCTACGACTTCGCGGACAAGATCGGCGCCGGGGTCGGCGGCACTCGCGCCGCCGTGGACGCAGGCTACTGCCCCAACGACATGCAGGTCGGCCAGACCGGAAAAATCATTGCACCGGACCTCTATTTCGCGTTCGGCATTTCCGGCGCGATACAGCACGTCACCGGCATCAAGGATGCCGGCACGATCGTGGCCGTCAACAAGGACCCGGAAGCACCGATTTTCGAAGTCGCCGATATCGGCCTCGTGGGTGACCTGTTCACGGTGATCCCGGAACTGGAGTCGCTGCTTGGCTGACCAGGAGCCGCTCTGGTCGCCGGGCCCGGTCAGGCGTCAAACAGCCAACATCCGGCGCTTCATCGACCTGGCGCGGAGCGAGCTGGACCCGGCCATCGTCGACTTCTGGAGCCTGCACCGGTATTCGCTGCAGCAGCCGCGCCGGTTCTGGCAGGCCGTCTGGAGTTTCTGTGACGTCGTCGGTTCACCCGGCGAACGGGTCGTGGACGATTTCGAGCGTTTTCCCGGCGCCCGCTGGTTTCCCGAGGCAAGGCTCAATTTCGCGGAAAACCTGCTGCGCTTCCGTGACGACCGGCCCGCCCTGCTCTTTCACTCGGAAACCGGAGCGGACAGCGAACTGAGCTTCGCGGAGCTCTACGCGGCCGTGGCGCGCACCGCCGAGGCGCTGAAGCACGAGGGCGTAGGCCCGGGCGATCGCGTGGCGGGCTACCTGCCGAACCTGCCGGAGGCCGTCATCGCGATGCTGGCCACGACCAGCATCGGCGCCACCTGGAGTTCCTGCTCACCGGATTTCGGTATCGACGGCGTCGTCGAGCGTTTCGGCCAGATCCAGCCAAAAGTGCTGTTCTGCGCGGCCGGCTACAGCTACAACGGCAAGACCCACGATTGCGTGGACAAGGTACGCGGTATCGTCGATGAGATCGCTTCGATCAGGCGCACGGTATTCGTGCCCTACACCCATCCCGGCGCTCAAATCGACCACGTTCCCGGCGCGGCCTGGTTCGACACGTTCACCGACAACGGCGCCGCCGAAGTGGCGTTCGAGCGGCTTCCTTTCGATCACCCGGTTTACATCCTGTACTCCTCGGGCACCACGGGCGCGCCGAAGTGCATTACCCACGGCGCCGGCGGAACGCTGCTGCAGCACCTCAAGGAACTCGTGCTGCACATCAACCTCAAGCGGCAGGACCGGCTGTGTTATTTCACCACCTGCGGCTGGATGATGTGGAACTGGATGGTCTCGGCGCTGGCCGTGGGCGCCACGGTCGTGCTCTACGAAGGCTCCCCGTTTCACCCGTCGCCCGCGGCGCTGTTCGACCTGGTCGATACGCACCGGGTCAGTGTCCTGGGCACCGGGGCCAAGGCGATCGCCGCCTGGGAAAAAGCCGGCGTTGTGCCGCGCGAGACGCATCAACTGAACAGCCTGGTGACGCTGCTGTCGACCGGTTCGCCGCTGGCCCCCGCGAGCTTCGACTACGTCTACCGCGACATCAAGCAGAACCTGCTGCTGTCATCCATTGCCGGCGGCACCGACATCGTTTCCTGTTTCCTGACCGGCTGCCCCCTGCTGCCCGTAAACCGCGGCGAACTGCAGTGTCCCGGCCTGGGCATGGACGTGCGCGTTCTGCGCGAGGACGGCAGCGAGGCCGCTATCGACGAATCCGGAGAGTTGTGCTGCGCCGCCCCGTTTCCGGCGGTGCCGGTCTGTTTCTGGGGTGACGAGGGCGACCGCCGCTTTCACGCCGCGTATTTTGAGAAATTCCCCGGCATCTGGGCGCACGGAGATCACGTGCGGCGAACCGCGAACGGCGGATTCGTTATCGAGGGACGCTCGGACGCCACGCTGAACCCGGGCGGCGTGCGCATCGGCACGGCCGAAATTTACCGCCAGGTGGAAGCCCTCGACGAGGTGCTCGAAAGCGTCTGCGTGGGACAGGACTGGGAGGACGACGTGCGCGTGGTGCTGTTCGTACGCCTGCGTGACGGGCTGGCGCTGGACGCAGCGCTGGAAAACCGGATCCGCTCCTCGATCCGCGAGAATACGACACCGCGCCACGTGCCCGCCAGGATCATCCAGGTGGCCGAAATTCCGCGCACGATCAGCGGAAAGATCGTCGAGCTGGCCGTTCGCGACGTCATCCACGGCAGGAGCGTGACGAACACGGACGCGCTGGCCAATCCCGAAGCGCTGGAACATTTCCGCAACCTGCCGCAACTGGAATCGTGAGCATGGGCGACCGGAACATCCTGCAGATCTCTTACGAGGAAGGCCCGTTCCGCGACTGGATCGATGAGTACGACGACGTGCTCGCGGTATTTGACTTCGGGCGTTCGCCGCTGGATTCCGAAGACCCGCGGCATGTGCCGGTCGCCCTGGAGCAACTGGACAGTCCCTCACGCGTCGAGGTCTGGCGCAGCCGCGGGCCGATCAAGACCGGCAGCTGGGACAGCCTGCGCTTTGCCCAGGGCGAAGTGCTCACGATGGGCCACATAGCGCTGGACCTGGAAAAAGCCGGGGACATTCGCGAAAGCAGCCGCCTGGCTTACGACATCCTGCAGTCCTACCTGCAGCAGTCACCGCACCCCTGGCTGCTTAAAATCTGGAACTACATACCGGGCATCAACGAGGGCGACGGGGACCAGGAACGCTACCGGCGCTTCTGCCTGGGACGCGCGGAATCGGTGCCGATCGATCCGGGCGGAAGTCCGCCGCTGCCCGCGGCGACCGGCATCGGCACACCGCCGGATGAACGCGCGCTGCAACTGTACTTTCTGTCCGGGGCGTTGCCCGGGCTTGACGTGGAAAATCCGCGCCAGGTCAGCGCATGGCGCTACCCCAGGCAATACGGACCACGCAGCCCCCTTTTTTCGCGTGCAACGATCCTGCGCAGCAACGGCTCCAGCCAGTTCCTGATCTCGGGCACGGCCAGCATCATCGGCCACGAAACCCACCATGAAAACCAGGTCGCAGACCAGTTGCGGGAGTCACTGCGCAACGTGCAGAGCCTGTTGCGTGAAGGCCACCGGCTGATGGGCGGCTGCAAGGCGCTGGCTGAAGGCGAGGGCATTCTGAAGGTCTATGTCCGTCAGCCGGAAGACTTCGAACTGGTTCGCCGCACCCTGGAGCCGGAGGTGCCGGCAAACATTCCGCGCATTTACCTGCAGGGCGACATCTGCCGGGCCAGCCTGCTGACCGAAATCGACGGGATCGTGAATTTCAGCTGAGTCCTGAACGAAAAACGGCCGGGGCAAGCCCGGCCGTTTACGCTGAATGGTCCCGTGGTCTAGGACGTGTACTCATCCATGATGCGGGCCAGCTTGTCCTTTGCCCACAGTTTTTCTTTCTTGAGTTGGTTCAGCGCCAGGTCTTCCATGGGAGCCGTGCCGATTTCAGCGGCGGTGACTCTTTTATCAAGCTCTTGATGATGGTTGTAAATACGAAGAAACTCTTCGTTCTCTTTCATCAGTTGCTCCATCTGTTCCTGGTGGTGTTCAAACATTGGAATCCTCCGATTCGAAGCATTTAGGGATTGGCGAAGCGCTGCGGCAGAAAAACAGGCACAGGAGCTTCGCTGAACAGGTTCTTTATTTTGGATAGATGTACGGGCGGGGTATACGAATCGATGTATGCGGCAGGCATGGTCGAAGAAACCATCAGCCGCGTACCTCGTTTTCAATGTAGTAAACCATCGTACTGAATCTAACCCTAGCGCAAAAAAAAGGGGGCCGCAAGCAAAGCGGTCAGACGTTGCCAGGGGCCGCTGGGGCCGGAGACAGCGCCCGGCCCGAATAAATGACCCGGCGCTTCAATCGTCCAGCAGAATGACGTCGACGCGGCGGTTCTGGGCGCGGCCTTCCTCGGTCTCGTTGGTCGCGATCGGGAAATCCTGCCCCATGCCGGCCGCGGTGATGCGGTCCGCGTCGACCCCCAGGGATACCAGCGCCTCGAGAACCGAATCCGCGCGCTGCCGGGAAATCCTCAGGTTGGCCTCCGCGTTGCCCGTGGAGTCGGTGTGACCCTCGATGCGGATCAACTTGTCCGGCTCGCTCTGCAGCAGGTCGACGACCTCGACGAGGCTTTCCATCGATTCGTCGAGCAAGCGGGTCTCGCCGGAACGGAAAAGAACGTCGCCCAGCGTCACGACGACGCCGCTTTCGGTCTGGCGCAGCTGCAGGTTTTCCAGCTGCCGCCGCAAGGTGTTGGCCTGTTCCAGGGCCAGCTCGGTCTCGCGCCGGGCCAGTTCCGCCTCGGTGACGCTGGACGCCGCCAGTGCCCGTGCCTGTGCGGCTTCTTCCTGGGCCTGCTGCGCACTCTGCTGCGATTCCGCCTCGCGCCGCGCGGCCAATTCGGCTTCCTCTCGTGCGCGCCGCGCATCCTCTGCCGTCGCCTCGGAAATCATGCGGGCCTGTTCGGCTTCGAACCGTGCCTGCTCGGCCTCCAGCTGGCTGGCGCGCACCAGGAGATCGTTGCGCTCCTCGCTGAGGCGGATGTATTCGTCCTCGAGCTGCTCGCGCTGGGCGATGGCGCGCGCGACCTGGATGCGGCGATCGGCCATGTAAATCAGGTGAATGCGGTAGGTGTTGCTGCCTGTCCAGGTCTCGACCGTGCGCAAGGCGCGTTCGGCCTCGCCCAGCGCCAGCGGCGCGTAACCGGCGAGTTCCTCGTCGGCTTTCAGCTCGTCGAGCTGCGCACGGACCTGTTCGAGCGCCAGGTCTTTTTTCGGGGCCGAGGTGCAGGCGCTCAGCATCAGCAGGCCCGTGACAAGGGCAAGCGTCACGAATGTTCTCACTGTACGCCCTCCCCGTAGGTCGCTTCGAAGTCCTCGAGAAGGATTTCATTCTGCCGGGTCAGCTCGGCAACCCGCGCGCGGATCAGGGCCGTCTTGGTTTTTTCTATCGCCAGTTCCGAGTTGATCTCCGACTGTTCGATCAGGTAAACGGACTTGTCGTATTGCTTGAACTCGATGCCCTTGTGCGCCTCGGCGAGTTTTTCCCGCGCAAAACGCAGCTCGACCGGGGAGTGCTCCTCCGCGCCCGCGTTGATCGCGGCCTGGATGGCTTCCTCGGCGTCATTGAAGGCCTCGGGCGCCGGTTTGGGCATCGCGCAGGACGCCAGCAGAAGTAGCAGGGGCAGAACAAGGTATCGCATTTCGTCGTCAGCCTGGATGAAACCAATCCGCAATTATGACCTATGCCGCCGACCGAGTTAAGCCCCGGCCGATACGCGGTGTCATTCCGCGTCCGGCTGGGCCTCTGGCGCCGCGCGGGAAAAGGCCTCGAGGGCGCGGCAGCGGGCGACGACTTCGCGAATTCTCGGGTAGGGTTCCATGTCGCACTTGAAACGCTCCGCGTTGTACACCTGCGGAACCAGGTAGCAGTCGGCCAGCCCGGGCTGGTTGCCGTGACAGAAATCTCCGCTGTCGTCACTGGACAGCCAGGTTTCGACCGCGCGGAAGCCGCGCGCGATCCAGTGCGCGTACCAGGCGCCGTAACGCGCGCTGTCGAGCCCCATCTCGCCTTTGAGGTACTGCATCACCGACAGGTTGTTCAGCGGCTGGATCTCGGCGCACACGGTCTGAACGAGTCCGCGCACCCGGGCCCGGCCCTCGGCATCGCGCGGCAGCAGCGGCACCGCCTCGAAACGCTCCTCGAGGTACTCGCAGATCGCCATGGACTGGACGATGACGTGTTCGCCGTGCACCAGCACCGGCACCAGCCCCAGCGGGTTCAGCTCACGGTAGTCTTGCCGGTTCTGCTGTCCGCCGTCGCGCACCAGGTGCACCGGGATTTGCCGGTAGGAAAGGCCCTTGAGATTCAGCGCGATGCGCACGCGGTAGGCCGAAGAACTCCTCCAGTAGTCGTAGAGCTGCAGCGCATCAGCCATAGGGCACCACGCGCTGTTCGATCGCCCCGAAAATGGACCGGCCGGCGGCGTCCAGCATGTCGATGCGCACCGTGTCGCCAAACTGCATGAACGGCGTTTTCGGCTTGCCGTCGGCGATGATTTCCAGCATGCGGCGCTCGGCCAGGCAGGAGGCCCCGACCGATTCGTCCTGGTTCGCGATGGTGCCCGAACCGACGATGGTTCCGGCAGACAGCGGCCGGGTGCGGGCGGCGTGCGCGACCAGCTGCGCAAAGTTGAACTGCATGTCCACGCCGGCCTCCGGCTCGCCGAAGGGTTGGCCGTTCAGCCAGGAGCGCAGCGGCAGGTGGAGCTTCGTGTCGCGCCAGGCGTTCTCGAGTTCATCGGGCGTCACGAGCACCGGCGACAGCGCGGAACGCGGCTTGGACTGCAGGAACCCGAAGCCCTTGGCCAGCTCTCCCGGTATCAGGTTGCGCAGGCTGACGTCGTTGACGAGGCCCACGAGCTGGATGTGATCCCCGGCCTGCAGCTCGGACACAGCCATCGGCACGTCGTCGGTGACCACCACGACTTCGGCCTCGAAATCGATGCCGTAATCCTCGCTGACCACCGGGATATCCTCCCGGGGACCAAGGAAACCGGCCGAGGTCGCCTGGTACATCAGGGGATCCTCGTAAAACGACTCGGGAACCTCCGCCCCCCGGGCCTTGCGCACCCGTTCCACGTGCGGCAGGTAAGCGCTGCCGTCGACGAACTCCCAGGCGCGCGGCAGGGGCGAGGCCAGCGCGGTGAAATCCAGGCGCGCCGCATCGCTCCGGCCGCCGGCGTTCAGTTCTTCCGAGACGGCGTTCAGGAGCGGGGCGGCGCGAGACCAGTCCTCGAGCGCTTCCCGCAGCGTCGCCGCGATTTCGGGCACGGCAACATGATGTTTCAGTTCGCGGTCGACGACGACGAGGCTTCCGTCGCGCCCGCCGGCTTTCAATGATCCCAGTTTCACGATTCTTCTCCTGCTTTCCATGAGTCGGCGTAACCGCCCCATTCGATTCTGTTGGCGGCTTCACACGCTTCAAGCGGGTCCCGCGTGTCGATCATCACGGCCACCTCGTCGGTGCCCGGTTTGGGCTGGTCGAAGGCATTCTGCAGCGCCTTCGGGTGCGGGCCGTGCGTAAACCCGGCGGGGTGCCAGCTCATCATGCCGGGATGAATGTTGTCCCGGCTGAAAAACTCGCCCCGGTGGTAAAAGATCACTTCATCATAATCGTCGTTGTTATGGAAGAAGGGCACCTTCAAGGCACCCGGATCGCTTTCGAAAGGCCGGGGCGCAAAGGTGCAGACCACGAAGCGGTTGGCGACAAAGGTGGTATGCGCCGACGGCGGCAGGTGATAGCGGTCGCTGAGCAGCGGCCGGATGTCGCGCCAGTTGATGCGCACCGGCGCCAGGTCGCCTTTCCAGCCGACCGCGTCCAGCGGGTTGAAGGGATACACGATGCGGCTGGCCGCGCCGCGTTGCTTCACCCTGACTTCCCATTCATTTTCATCCTGCTGGGCCAGGAACGCTTCGTCGATGACCGGGGTGTCCAGCACCGCGGGGTCGAACACGGCGTGGGGACCGACCATGCCCCGGTCCGGCAGCATGTAGGCGCCGCCCGTGGCCTCGATCAGCAGCAGGCGCAGGGGTGCACCGGTCTCGACGCGCCACATGGTGCTGCGCGGCAAGACCACGTAGTCGCCTGCACGGATCTCCATCCGCCCGTAGTCGCAAAACAGTTCCGCACTCCCCTCGTGCACGAACAACAATTCGTCGCCGTCGGCGTTGCGGAACAGGTGGTCCATTGACGACGACGTTTCCCAGGTCCGTATGCGCGCATGGGCGTTCACGAGCAATTCGGCCGCATCCATCGGCCCCGGCCCGAAACCGTCCAGCTGGACCGTATCGTAGGCCCGGGGCCTCAACGGGCCTTCGAACCGGGCCCAGCCGGTTGGCGGCCGCCGATGATACATGTGCGTTGCCGGCCCAAAGAAACCCTCGCGGCCCAGTTCGCGCTCCCAGGTGTCTTGCGGAAGGTCGCAATGCGCCTGTCGCGAAGCGAGCCCCTCGCTGCGCGGAAATGAAATCCAGTGTCGTGACATGCCGACCACTCCTGATTCTTGCGGTGGACGGATATATTAGTTACATTTGTAACTATTTGCAACCGACGCAGCGCGACCATGCCGACAAACGATTTCGACCTCGAACACTTCCTTCCCTACCGGATCTCGTTGCTGGCCAACACCATCAGCCAGGGCATCGCGTCGCACTACCGCGATGAGCACGGCATCACCGCGGCCGAGTGGCGGGTCCTGGCCGTGCTGGGGCGTTTTCCCGGCTCTACCGCCAGCCGGCTGGCGCAGCGCACGGCAATGGACAAGGTCGCGATCCATCGCGCCATCAAGTCGCTGCTCGCCCGGCGACTGATAGAGCGCAAGACCGACCGGAAAGACCGCCGGCGCCGGCGCCTGTTTATCACCGCACCGCTGGGCCGGGCCGTGTTCGACGACATCGTGCCGCGCGCCCGGCGCTTCGAACAGGAACTGCTCAGCGCCCTGTCTTCCGCTGAGGCCCGGCTGCTGCAGGGCGTTCTCGATAAACTTCAAAATGCCGCCGAAAAAAGCCTTGCTGACCAGGCAATCAGCCTTTCGAGCGAAGCCCCGCGGACAGGGTCGCCGCTCCAGGGCGATGAAGCATAGCGACAGCCTTCCCGGGCCCAAGGCCGCGGAAGCGGGCGGATTCGATGAGGAGTGGTAAGCCCCAAGGCCCCTGCGTAACGCCTGTGAACGTTGCGAGAGCGCCGGACAAATTCTCTCAATTACCGTTCTGGAGTGAGGAGCATAGCCAGAGCTATGTGACGAGCGAAGAATCGGTGAGTGAGCGGATTTGAACAAGCTATCGGCCGCGAACAGGCATTACACAGGGGCCCCATAAAAAGAAGCCAGGAGTAGCAGCTCTCCTGGCTTCTAAAACAACCCGAAAAGAAGGGAGTTCGGGCTGTCTCGCTGCGGATCCGCCGGCACAGGGAATGTGAGGAGGCGGATCCC
>JAZBPJ010000171.1:0-16449 GCA_036351575.1 Lysobacterales bacterium
CCCGAGTTCAAGCGCAGCGTGCTCGAGGTGCTGCGAGAACCGATGGAATCGGGCCGCATCGTGATTTCACGGGCCGCCTGCCAGGCCGAGTTCCCGGCCCGTTTTCAATTGATCGCCGCGATGAACCCCTGCCCCTGCGGCTACCACGGTGATCGCAGCGCGCGCTGCCATTGCACCGCGGAGCAAGTCGACCGCTACCGGGCCAGGATCTCCGGACCGCTGCTCGACCGCATCGACCTGCACGTGGAAGTCGGCCGGCCGGCCCGGGCGGTGATCAACGGTCATTCTGCAGACGCGGAAAACAGCGACACGGTGCGGGCACGGGTCATCGAGGCCCGGCAGCGTCAGATACAGCGCGCCGGCAGGCCCAACGCCCAACTCGATTCGGCCGGTGTGCGCCGCTATTGCAGCCTGGCGCCCGAACTCGAAAACCTGCTGGAAAACGTTGCCGAGCGATTGAGCCTTTCACCCCGGGCCTGCCAGCGTATCCTCAAGGTATCGCGAACGGTCGCGGACCTGCAGGGCGCAAAGGAAATCGCTGAAGTACACTTGGCGGAGGCCATCGCCTACCGCTGCCTGGACAACTCCGCCACACCGGGCCCGGAAGCGTACCGCCGCCGGCCGGAAAGTCCGATGCCCGGATAGCAAATCCGGCAAGGCCTGTTAATGTACGGCCCGTTTCAGTCATCCTCGCAGGCCAGCGATGGTCAGGATAACGTGGGGTCAGCTCATGACTGACGAGCGTTCGCCTTACGGTGCCGAACGGCTCCAACGCTTGCAGCAGGAGTGCTATGCTTTTAACGAGCATGGAAACCCGCCTCACAACCATCATCGTCGACGACGAAAAGTCGGCGCGCAGCAGTCTGGCCCGCCGCCTGGCCGACGTAAAGCACATCGATCTCGTCGGCTCAGCCCGCAACGGCCGCGAAGCGCTGCAGATGATTTCCGAGCTGGCGCCGGACCTGGTCTTGCTGGATATCCAGATGCCCGGCATGGACGGTTTTGACGTCCTGCGTGCGCTGGACGAGGATCGCTTGCCGGTCATCATTTTTGTCACCGCGTTTGACGAGTTTGCATCGCAGGAACTTGAGAAACACCAACTGGACTGTCTCTCCAAGCCGATCGATGACGAACAGCTGGTGCAGCTGCTGGAGAAAGCAAGGCGCCTTGTCGGCGGCAAGGGAGCGGCCGGTCATCGCCGGGCGCTGGCGAAGCTGGCCAGCGGAATCGGCGGGGATTCCGCCCGCAGCATGCGGGAAATCCGGGCGCGCAGGAAAGGAAGCGGGCGCAGCGCCGAGACGCCGAAACTGGCCATTCGAGACGGCGGCAGCACGACCTGGGTGCCGCAGGATGAAATCGAGTGGATCGACGCCGCCGGCGACTACATGTGCGTGCATGCCGGGGGCAAGACCCACATCCTGCGTATCACGATGAAAAAGCTGGAACAGCAACTCGATCCGGCCATCCTGCAGCGCATTCACCGGTCGACGATCGTCAACATACATTGCGTGTGCGACAAGACCCCGCATATCAACGGGGAATTTTTTCTGACCCTGAAAAACGGTCACCAGGTAAAGCTTTCGCGTTCTTACCGGGACCGCTTGCGCTATTTCAGATAGGTAGTCACAACGCTCAGCCGCGCCCGTGATCCAGCCAGAACTCGATGCCCTGGGTGTTCAGCACCACGTCCCCGTTCAGCACGTCCCTCAGCGCTTCATCCTCCAGCGTAACGCCGTGGTTTCGCGCACGCTCGAACAACGATTGCATCATCGCCCCTTCGATGCATTGCGTGCGGTTTTCCGCTGACTCGAAACGCGCGCCGAGTTCAGCGAACGCTCTGACACCCTCGCGCAAGTCATCCGCCAGCCGCTCGACGTCGCGCACGCGCCCGAAATGGGTCAGGTACATGCACGCCGGGTCCTTTTCCATCATGCGGTCGATCGAGGACAGAAGCGCTTGGGGGTCGAACTGGATCGGTGTAGTGGTCGGAAACACGAACTCGCCATTTTCGGTATCCAGTTCACGGTAGGAAAGCCCAAAGGTGTCTCCGGTGAACCAGCCCCGCGTTTCCTCGTCCCATACCGTGAAGTGGTGACGGGCGTGGCCGGGCGCATCCATGAACGTGAGCAGGCGCTGGCCGACCGTCAGCGTATCGCCGTCATCCATCGTGACGACCCGCTCGGCGGGCACCGGCACCAGGGCGCCGTGCATCGCTTCGTAGCGTTCGTCACCGTATACCGCGCGGGCGCCGGCTTCGAGCTTTGACGGGTCGATCATGTGACGGGCGCCGCGGGGATGCGCCACCAGCGTCGCCTGCGGAAGCCTCTGCATCAGCGTACCCGCTCCCCCGGCATGGTCGAGGTGCACGTGGGTGATGATCACGTGGCTGATCTCTTCCGGCCTGCGCCCCCTGCGCTCCAGCACTTGCAGGATCCGGTCGGCGCTGGCCGCGTTTCCGGTCTCGATCACGGCTACTGCGGAGCCGGTTTCCAACAGGTAACAGGCCGCCATCTGCGGCCGGACCTGGCCGCTGTCGATCGCCGTTACGCCGCCGGCGTACTCGAGCGCCGTGATGCATTCATTCATTTGTCATTGCTCCGCATGGCTCCGGTCCAGGCCAGTATTGTCGGGTGTTCGCCCCGGTTGAATCAATGACCTTTGGCTGTTTCGATGTTACCGCCCCTTGCCCTATCATAATCATGCAGATGAAACGCAGCGCACAAATTCTTGCTCTCTGCCTGTTGCTGGCCGCAACGGGCGCCGCTGCCACGGAACGGGAGATGGCGCGCCCGAACTGGGACCGGACCGACGCGGCCGGCGCCATCGACGAGACACGTGCCCGGGGCGACCTGGCCTTGCTGTTTGCTTACGCACGTTCGGGCCAATCCGCCGAGCTCATGCATGAAGTGCAGAACATTGCCGGGGACCGCGTCCGGCCGGCCCCGGAAAGGGATTACATCCTGTTCCAGTTGGCCGCGGCACTCGGTGAGCTGGAACCCGGAACGATCGAACCCGAAATTCTCGCCTTTCTTGCGAACACGCGCTCGCGGGTCCTGGTGGCGCACGAGGATCATCCGCAACTGGGCGTGCCGCTCTACAACATCCGGGCCGCGGCGAGCGGCTCGATACAGGCCTGGAGCAGGCACCGGGAACAGGGAGGCAAGCAGGATCCAGCCTCACTGCTGCAGGCCTTGTCGTCCGTTGATTCCGCCGTAACCGCGGCCCAGGTCCGGCGGGCGCGGGCCGTGCTCACAGCCGAGGAAATCGAGGCTGTCCTCGCCGCAGTGACGCATATCGAAAACCCCGGAACCGCGGCGCTGATCCTGGCGGGGCTGGCGCCGGGCAACCTGCAGCGACCGGCGGTCACGGATCTGCTGTTCGACCTCCTGGAGCATCGTCAATTGGGCGCCACTGCGGGCCTGCTGCTGGCGAAGAGCGGAGATCCGCTAATCATCGACCGGCTCGCTGAAAGCGCCGGTCGCGGCGACAGTCCGGGCGCCAGGCGTGCGCGGTCGGCACTTGAAACCGTGACCGATGGGGGCGAGCGATGAGACGGCTTTTACTGCTCGCCATCGCCCTGGCGGCGTCACTGGCCGCTTCCGCTGCCGCGGCGCAGGAGGCGCGCATCGTGCAGTGGGTCGAGCAGGCGGACCTCAACGAGTTCACCAAGATCGCCCTGGGCTACCCGGTTCCGGTTCCGGTGGATACCGCCCTGCCCTTTGACGGTTTCCGCAGCTACGACGGCCTGCACATGCGCCACCAGGACCTGGAGGAAACCACGCCCTGGGTACACGGCAGTATCGTCGGCTCCACCTTCAACGAACGGCCGATACGCGCCTATCGACTGGGCGACGAAAACCTGCAAACGGCTTACGGGCTTCCCGAGCAGGCCATGCTCACGAACGGCGGCATCCACGCGCGGGAGTGGCAGTCTCCCGAAGTCGTAACCGGCATCATGGAACTGATCGCGGAAAGCGACAGCGACCGCCACCTGGTCGATTACCTGCGCGACAACGCGAATATCGTGGTCATCCCGGTGCAGAACATCGACGGACTGATCCAGACGCAGCGCTATCCCAGCACGAACTGGATGGGCGCCGACCCCCGCTACCCCGACACCTGGCCGCGCGACGGGCGCATGCGCCGCAAAAACATGCGCGGCGTGGACATGGTCCTGGCCTCCGAGGACGATCATCTGCTGGGCATCGATCTGAACCGCAACAACGCGCCGTTCTGGGCCAGCAGCGCCAGTTCCTCGGTCAATCCCGCGGAACTGGTCTATCACGGCAGCGGCCCCGCCTCCGAGCCGGAAACACGGGCGCTGGATAGCGCGGCCCAGCTGGGCCCCGCCGACCGGCTCAGCATGTACACCGACGTGCATTCATTCTCGCAGGTTCACTTCTGGGACCGCGGCGACAACCAGCGCCTGACCGACCTCACCGAGCGGCTGCTGGCGACTTTCACAACGCACCATGCCAGTTTCCCGGCGGGCAAGTACTACTATTACGAGCGCTGGTTCAACCTGCCCGTCAACCAGGGTATCGGCACCACGGCCGAATACTTCACGCACGTTTACCAGGTGCCGTCCTGGACACTGGAAATCGAACCGTCGGGGGGGTCGCACGACGGCCTGCCGGGCGGCGGCGCCGACTACGGCGGGCTCGGCCGCAACGGGCATGACGGCTTCATCCTGCCGGAATCGGAAATAGCCCGTGTGCGCACCGAGCTGGCGCAGACCTTCACCATCGCCTACTACCAGCAGGCCGGCCCGCCCTCGGTCCAGGCGCTGCGCCTGGTCGACGAGGCGACCGGCGCCGTGGTTTTTGACGCCGAGTGGGACACCACCGGACCCGCTTCCCGCAGCCTGCATGTTTACCAGCCGCAAGCCCTGCAACTGGACCGAAGTTACCGCGCATGGGTGGCCTGGAACAAGCCGATGCGCTGGCGCGAAAACGGTGAAGTGACCACCTTGCCGGGCAAGCACCATTACACGCTGGCGATGGAGCGCAGCGTCGAAACGGACGCCGGCACGTTGAATGCAGAACTCGGCGAACCGGCCTGGCTGCAGGCGCCGGGCGACGCGCCCACGGGCTACCTGAGCTACCGTGACGATGCCGCGGCCTGGTCCCTGCGCTTCCCTGCCGACGCGCAGAATTCCGCCCTGGCGCAGGACGGCATTGCCGTGACGCTGGGCACTTCCGCCTACGACATGACCGGCAACCTCAGCGATGCGAATCCCGCCACGGCCGCGCACTGGGCTGACGGCGCCTGGGCTTCCTACGAGGACAGCGAGGGCGACAGCGACAACGACGACGGCGGTATCGACAGGACCATCCGTTTTGCACTGACATCGGAGGAACTGGGCGACCCGTTCGTCATCGAACCCGGCACCGCGGCGGCCTGGTTCGACATCGACCGCGTCGGTGAGGGTTTCCTGGTTGAGGTGCTCGCTGAAAACCGCGCCGTGATGTACTGGTTCACCTACGACAGCGAAGGCGCCCAGGACTGGTACATGGCCGAGGGAGAAATCAGCGGCAACGTGATCCGGTTCCCCGAGATGGTCTCGGTGTCGGGCGGCGAGTTCGGCCCGGGTTTCGACCCGCAGAAAGTCCAGCGGGCACCGGTCGGCCACGCCCGTTTCATCTGGTCAGGCTGCGACAGCGGCGAAATGAACTGGGTGATCGACGGCGACGGCGGGCCGCGCCGCCAGGGCCGAATGGTGCTCAGCCGGCTCACCAGCGTCATGGCGCTGAACTGTCTCTACAGCCCCGGTTTCCCGGTCGACCCCGTCATCCAGCCCGTACCGGTTCCCGATGCGGCGCGCCTGAGCGGCTCCTGGTACGATCCCACGCACTCCGGTGAAGGATACGTCCTCGAAATACTGGCCGACTACCGCGCCGTGGTCTACTGGTTCAGCTACGACACCGATGGCAACCGCCGCTGGTTTTACGGCACGGCTGAACTGGCTGAAGGCCCGCTGGTGTTCGACCCGCTGTACACCACGTCAGGCGGCATCTTCGGTGAGGACTTCAGTGCCGGGTCGGTCCGCGTGCTGCCCTGGGGCCGGCTCGAACTGGACCTGGAATGCGACCGGGGCACAGCCCGATTCAGCTCCGACGAAGAAGGTTTCCCTGCCGGCGAGCTCAACCTGGTGCGCCTGACCTCGATGGACGGCCTCTCCTGCCCCGAAACCACCGGCCAATGAAGCGCGGCATGCCTGGCTGAAACGGCGCCCGTCTCGATGACGCCGGTCCGCGTTCGCTTTCAGCCTGCAATAATGGCTACAATAACCCCCTTTTTTAAAACCGCCCGGAGCACGACCGTGACCTCACAGGAAAAGCAGCACCAGGAGTGCACCAACCGCTTTATCGAACTGGCCAACAAGATGAAAAAAGAAGGCATTGAACCGGGACTCGTGTCCGGTTCGCTGATGACCGCTTCGGGCGTTTACGCGACCTACGTTGCCGCCGGCAACGACGGGACCCTGGAGCCGACCGGCGTCAAGAAAGTGGTCGACCTTTACCAGAACACGCTGGAACGTTACCAGCACATCAAGAAAAACCAGTTGATGAAAAAGAAGTTCGCCTGATCGCCCGGGCAATGAATATCCCCCTCTCTTCGACCACCGCGCTGCCGGATCCGTCGCTCGACACGCTGGGACGCGCCCTGCGCGAACTGCGCATCTCGGTGATCGATCGCTGCAATTTCCGCTGCTCTTACTGCATGCCGCTCGGCTCCATGAAAGGCCGTGGTTCTTTCCTTCCGCTGGAACGGCTGCTGACGGACCACGAAATCGTGAACGTGGTGCAGGCCTTTGCCGGGCTGGGCGTTCGAAAAATCCGCCTGACCGGCGGCGAGCCGCTGATACGCCCGGGCTTCCCGGCGCTCGTCGCCCAGTTGTCCCGGGTCCCGGGCATCCGTGAAATCGCGCTGACCACCAACGGCGTGATGCTGAACCGACTGGCCGACGACCTGGCCGACGCGGGGCTGGACCGGATCACGGTCAGCCTGGATACGCTGGACCCCGAAGTCCTGGACCAGATGAGCGGGGGAAAGGCCAGCCTGCACGAAGTGCTCGAGGGACTCGCGGCGGCCGAGGCCGCGGGTTTCGAGTCCGTGAAGATCAACACGGTCGTGCAAAAAGGGGTCAACGATCACACGGTCATGGGCCTGCTGGAGCATTTTCGCGGCACGCCGCACACCGTGCGCCTGATCGAATACATGGACGTCGGCAACAGCAACCACTGGAGTGAGCAGGATGTCGTGCCCAACGCGCACTGGGTGAAAACGATCGGCCAACGCTGGCCGATCGAACCGCTGGCGCAGGCCAGCCCGGCGGAAACGGCACGGCGCTACCGCTACCTCGACGGGGCGGGCGAGGTCGGCTTCATCAGTTCGATCACGCAGCCTTTCTGCGGCGGCTGCACGCGCGCCCGGATCACCGCGGACGGCATTCTTTACACCTGCCTGTTTTCCAGCAACGGCAGCAACCTGATGCCGCTGATCCGCCACTCGGAAGACCCGGCGGAACTGCAGGAGCGCATACGGTCCGTGTGGGCCGGGCGCCGGGACCGTTACAGCGAAGAGCGCGGCCGTTCCGGCAAGGAGCGCCTCAAGGTCGAGATGTACCGCCTGGGGGGATGACCATATGCGGGTAAAAGTACGCTACTTCGCCGCGTTCCGGGATGACACCGGCTGTTCCGAGGAATTCGTGGACAGCGCGGGAAGCACCACCGGCGAAGTCTTCGAGCAATGCCGTTCCCGCCACCAGGGCCTGCATCGGCACCAGGCGTCGATGGTTGCCGTCAACGACGAGATGGCGCAATGGGATACGCCGCTCGCGGACGGAGACGAGGTGCTTTTCTTTCCGCCGGTCGCCGGCGGATGAACCGTTTCACCGTCACCCACGACACCATCGCGCTCGATGCCTTTAGACGCGGCATGGATGACCCCTCCTGCGGCGCATACGTGCAGTTCGAGGGCCGCGTCAGGAACCACAACGAGGGCCAGCCCGTGCTGCGCCTGGAATACGAGATCTACGAACCCCTGGCCGTCAAGGAGGGCGAACGCATCCTGGACGAGGCGCTGGCGCGCTACGGCGTCGAAAAGGCCGCGGCGGAGCATCGCGGCGGGTTGATGGGTCTTGAAGAAGTCGCGGTCGTCGTGGGCGTGTCAGCCGCGCATCGCGACGAGGCTTTCGCAGCCTGCCGCTATATCATCGATGAACTGAAGATCCGGCTCCCCATCTGGAAAAAAGAACACTACGCCAGCGGCGAAGCCCGCTGGGTCAACTGCCAGCGCTGCGCTTCGGCGCATGACCAGGGCTAGAACCCTCAAACTCGACGCCCATTTCGGCGAGAATCGTACCGACCTCCGGAGGCATTCCATCGGGATGCATCCAGTCCCCGCGTTTGCCGCCGGACTTGAAGATCAGCTTTACATCCCCGACTTTCAACGCCGGGTTTACCGGTTTGACGAGATCCCAGATCGTCAGCAGGGCGATCGAAAGCCCGGTCAATGCTTCCATCTCCACGCCGGTTTTATCGGAGATGCTGGCCGCGCAGAATACGTCGACCGCTGCTTCCTCGTGCCTCGGGACGGAACGCACGATAACGCGATCCAGTGAAATCGGATGGCAAAGCGGGATCAGCGACGGCGTCTGCTTTGCCGCCAGCGTCCCGGCGATTTCAGCCATGGCCAGCGGATCGCCCTTGGCCAGCTGGCGCGTCTCGATTTTAGCGAGCGCCTCACGCCCGACGTGAATCCGTCCGCCTGCGACCGCCACGCGGCGCGTGACCGCCTTGGCGGAAACATCGGCCATCGTCCAGTTACTGTCCATTTTCTGCGCCATGCTCCTGCCGCTGGGATTTCACACGAAAGTAAAGATAAAGCGAAGGGTCAGCCTGGAGGCATACCCGGTTTTTTCACGGTCCGCGGCACTCCTCTCGCCGTCTGGTGATCCAGGAAAGTCCGCACACCGCTGCTCAGCGGCAGGAAAACGAGCCAGCTTTTGAAGTCACTGCCTCCCGGAAAACACTCAATTTCGACACTGAGCGCCACGTCGCCCTCTCGCGCCGCCCTGGACAGGTTCTTGCTGAGCGTGACCTGGCGGCGATCAAGGGAGGTAAGCCGCGGCATATCCTGGAAAGTCGCGAGCTGAAAATTCTCGTAAAGCGAGACCAGGAGCCCGCCGAACAGTACATTGGCCATCTCGGTAAAAGCGTCTTCACAATACTGGCACGTGGTTTCTTCGTCCCGCTCCACGCGGTCCCTGCCCTCGAGCCAGTCCGGTACGAAGCCGTCTTCAGAGCCCGGACTGCTGTTTCCGAGCACGGCGTTTTCTATGACACGGCCGAATACCTGGAAGTCCGCGTGCCGCTGTACCAGGAGGATGTCACCCTCGACATCGCCGTGGACATTGCTTTCCACCAGCGTCAGCGGATCACTGCCAAGACCCGTTCGGTCGTGGAACTCGTCCGGCCTGCAGGCGATGACTTTCAAAGCTACATCCTCCGGCGCTATGCCGGCGATCATCTGCAGCGCGGACTTCAGCTTTTCGGACCCCCTGGAAAAAGCCTGTCGCAGCAGTTCGAGTTGAAGGCGGCTGACGCTCATCACAGACCCGGTCAATGAGACCAGCCTCCCGTATCGTGGTCACGGAGGCAGTGGTCAATGACCTCGTACAGCTGTTCGGGCCGGAACGGTTTTACCAGGTAGCCCGAGGCCCCCTTTTCGCGCGATTCTTCCTCGGCGGGCCCGCGCCCCAGTGCAGTAACCATGATGACGTTCGCGTCACGGTCGATAGCCCGAATGTCCTGCAGGCAACTCAGTCCGTCTCCGCCCGGCATCTGGATGTCCAGGGTGACCAGATCAGGACGAATTCTTTTGTACATATCCAGGCCTTCACGGCCGCTGTAGGCAATCCCCACGACTTCATGCCCGGCTTTCTCCAGCATCGCCTGGAGAATCCTGCACATGATCTGTGCGTCGTCGACCACGAGGATTCTGGCCATATTCACCTCCCCTGAAAGATGCAGCGTACTGCTTCAGACTCAGAATGACACGGTCCGATAACTATACATCAGCCCTTGTCCGAATCCGTAATTTTACGGACCAAATCAGCAACAGAGTCCGGATGAGATCGGCGTGCATCTCCACCATCGGCTTGATTTCGCTACTGCATTGCAAGTAATTTGAATAATGAGTTCAAGCGCACTATCGACTCAACTGGAATCCCGGTCTTCAATTCAAAAACGAGGAAAAATTCATGATGTTAATTGGAGCTCTTTTCGGTGCTGTGATCGGCGCCGCTATCGGAAGTCTTATTGGCGCTCTTTTCCTGATGCTGGCGACGAAATGGGTCGTGGGCACCAGCCTGGGATACGGCAAGGCCTACGGGCTCGTTTTCGTCGTCTATATCGTCTCGGGATTGATTGCGGCTATTCTGCTCGTCATGTCCGGAACAACAGACCCGGCCGCCGTGCAGACCTTCAACCTCAGCAACGGGCTGGGCTGGCTGGCCGGTCTGCTGTTCGGCGGCTACTGGTACGGCAGCCACATCAGTGACGCCAATGGCGGGGATATCGGTTTTGGCAAGGGCATCCTTATTGCGCTGGCCATCATCGTCATCAGCATCGCGATCACCGTCGTGCTGGGCCTGCTGCTCGGCGGCACCGCGGCCGTGATGGGTGCCGCGGGCGCCGGCGGCTGAACCTCTGCGTCGCAAACAGCAGCAAGCGGACCGGGGCCGAAAAACCGGCCCCGCAACGAAACAGGGCCGGGTTCCGCAGCAGCGGCGCCCGGCCCGATTTTTCTCAAGCCCCGGGGAAAAAGCCTTCTCTCGATTGCCGAATCCGCGAGACATGGCGTCCTGCCTCTTGGCAAAGCGCGTCAGAACCAGGCGAGCGTTGAAGATTCAACCTCGTAAAGGGCAAGGTCCTGCAAGCGCCGCGCATCCTCGACCGGCACGTAAGGAAGGTTCAGGCTGTGCGAAGCCAGGTGGATTTTCAGATGCGCGAAACCCGCCCTTCTCTGCCAGGGCGTCTGCCGGAAATCGATCCGCTGGATCTTGTACAGCGGAAAAACGGTGACGGTGCTGCCGATAAAACCCGTACGCACGAAACCATACGCGCCAACCACGCCGTAAGCGATGCGCTTCCACAGCTGGACGAAAATGGGGTACAGCGCAGCCGCCATTAAAGGGACCGGCAACAGAAACAAGGGGCTGACCAGGATGGCCGGGGTCATCAGGACCAGGGTCGCCGGCAGTGTAAAGCCGGCAATGCCCAGGCGGACGAAACGGCGCCGGTTTACCCGTGACCACTTCACGTCGCCTGCCTGCAGGTCCGGCAGAAATTCGGCGCTGAGGGAGTCCGCCTGTGAAGGCAGCAGGGAAGGGACCACGAACATCGTTTTCAGAATTCCGGACAGTTCACCGCTTTCAAGACCCGTGCCGGCACTGGCCTGCCGAAGCTGCAGGTTGATGCGCCCGAGCAGCCGGCCCATCGCGTTCTGTCTCCAGACGACGGCCTGTATCTTCTGCTGCTTGACAGAACCCTGGTGGCGGGTGAGCAGCCCGGATTCATAGCGGTAGTTGCTCCCATCCACCGTCAGCCGGTAATCGTGGTAACGAAAGAATGCACCCAGGACGGACAGGAGCGGCAGTATCACCACGACAGACAGAAAAATCGCCAACCCCCACAGAAAAAGCCCCAGGAAATCGCCGGCCATCACCATCGAGGAGACGGCGCCGGACAGTCCCAGCCGGTCACTCAACGTACCGAGGGTTTTCTCGGCGTAGTCTCCGGCGCCAAAAAAGGCGCCGAACGCAATGGCGATCCACAGCAGAAAATTGGTCGTCAGTCCATATAAAGCCACGTCGCGATTGTCCAGTTCGAGCAGCAGGCGTTCCGTGCCTTGCGGAATCGAATCCTGGCCGACCGGGCCGGCCACTTGCGCACCGCCCTGTTCCATGTCCGATTCGTTACTGCCCCTCGGGCCGGCCGGGTTCCGCCTGTCGAGAATCGCATTGCGATATTCCCTTGCCAGCGCGACGGGAATGCCCGCGATATCGATTTCCTTCCCCTGGCTGCCCGCGGTATCGATGCCCATGACCGACAGGCCGAAGGGACGCATGTAGAACAATTCCTTGATGTTGATGTTCTGAACGCGGTCGAAATCGATATTCAGCTCTTCCCGGTGCAGGATGCCGCGCCTGACGACCACGCGATCCGCGCAGATGCGGTAACGAAACCTGAGATAGCTCAGCAAGGCAATGACGGCCAGCAGGATCAGCAAAACAACGACAGCGGCAACAGCCCAGGACAGCCGGAATTTCTCCGATGATGCCGCGCTGGCAAACAGCACGATCAGGCCGGGCAGGCCCTGGACCACGAATTGCCGAACGAAACGGAACAGGTAAAAAACCAGGGATACCGGCGAGACCCGGTGCCAGTCTTCGGCGCAAGCAGCCTGTTTTTTCAGGCCGGAATCACTCACTGCCGCGGCTGTCGCTGTTTTTCAGGATGTGGTCGCGCAGCGCCCTGGCCTGCGGGGCTTCCAATCCGGTAATCTTGAGATCGACGCTGGATCCGCCGGCCGTGTAGAACTTCAGCGTGGCAAGACCGAAGCGGCGCTGCAGCGGGCCGGAAGTAACCTCGGCGTGCTGTACCCGGGTAAACGGCAGGATGATGGTCTTGCGCCATACCAGGCCGGAACGGTAGGCCACGTCGTGCTCACGCAGTGCCCAGCCCCTGGCCTTTGCCTGGTGGTAAAGCAGAAAACCAAGGCCGATCATGAACAGCCCGATGACAGAAGCCCCGGTGCGCAGGGCCAGCTTCAGGGGGAGCGGCGAAAGCGGCAGCAGCCAGGTGATGACACCGGCAACCAGCAGGGGAACTGCGAACAAAGCCCATTGCGACATCACTTCCCGGACATACGGCGGCGCCATGGCCTGCATTCGAATGGACTGCGCTCGCGGCAGAGTCTCGCTGTCTACTTGCTGATTGATGAACACCGCGGCTCCTCTGCTTGCCTCTTAACCGGAACCGAGCATAGATCATCCGGTGGCACCGGGACACCTCCCATTGGTCCCGGTTGCGACGGGTCAGGCCGACCGCGATCTACTTGAAGATCTTGACGATCGTACCGGGGTATTCCCACAACTCGCCATCGTTGGCCTTGACTCCACCGACCAAGGCAAAAATGATGGTGGCGATGCCCAGCGCAATAAAACCGAGGATGCCTACAAACACGAAGGTCAGGATAAAGCAGATCAGGCCGTAAACCAGCGATGTCGCGATCCAGTTCAGAACCACGTGCGCGTGCGGAACGATGCCCGGCAGTTCGTCTTTCTTGATCTGCCAGAGCAGGACGGGAACGATCAGTCCGGCCAGCGGCACCGCCCACCCGCAGAGGATCGAAAAGTGGATGAACATGGCCCACATGTTCGTTTCCCGGTCACCACTGCCTGGTGAACCGGTATTTGCAGGCTGCTGCTGATTTTCACCCGTTGACTGATCATTGGGTCCAGGTCCGATTTCACTCATTTTCAGTTCCCTCACGCTGATAACCGATTTGACCGGATTATAACCGCAAGTCCTTTACGGCAGGCCGATCAAGATTCACCCGTTAAGGGTGGTTTATACTCCTTGTCCACATCCCGTCGCTGCACAGCCCCGCCTGATCGGGCTCATATTTGAGCGGAAGGCGAGCCCATCATTGCAAGTGCATGGTCGGAACCCTGCCGCCTGACGCATTTGGCTGAGGAAGCCGATCGATCGATGAGACACTGGAACACGCTTGGTGAAGCCCCCATTCCCGGCACCGCACGGTCCCTGACCCTGCACGCGGACAAGGACAATTTCTACATCCGGATCTCGGGGGGCGGTGAGCTCATGAACAGCCGCAAGCATGCCTCCGAGGACGCCCTGGGCAGGCTGCCCTGCCAGCGGCTGCGTCGGACGGACAAGGCGCGCGTGCTGATCGGCGGCCTTGGCATGGGTTTCACGCTGGCCGCCGCGTTGCACGAAGTCGGTTCGAACGCGCAGGTCACGGTCGCCGAACTGATCCCCGAAGTCGTGGAATGGAATCGCGGGCCGCTGGGCGAGTGCAGCGGCCGACCGCTCGACGACCCCCGTACGCGCGTACACATCGGTGACGTCGCCGAACTGCTGAACGCCGGCAGAACATTTTACGACGTCATCGCACTGGACGTGGACAACGGCCCGGAAGGGTTTACGAACGCCACGAATGACTGGCTCTACAGCCTGCCCGGCATCACCACCGCCCAGCAGGCCCTCCGACCCGGCGGCTTGCTGGCGTACTGGTCGGCTGGCCCCGACCGTGTCTTTCCCGGGCTACTCAGAAAATGCGGCCTTGACGTCGAGGAAGTCGTGGTTCACGCGCATGGCAACAAGGGCGCGCGGCACTACATCTGGCTGGCCAGCCGGGGCGACCGGTAGGCCGCGGGGCGTCCGCTGGTTATTTGTTCAGTCCATTTCCAGACGCGCGTGACGATATTCCGCCCGAACCAGGGCGTTCCTTGATGCCAATTTCCCGGGGGTGATGCTGCGCGATCCCCTGCCGAAGTGCAGGCCCCGAAACCTCAGCGCGCGCCTTTCGCCGCCGAAAGCGTCCCGGGAACGGGGGCGCACAACCGGTCCAGGCGCAATTCCGACGTGTCACGAAGCTGCAGGTCTTTGTACCTTGCCTTGAGGACTTCCTCGTCGTCCAGGGTATAAAGTTCAGGCGCCTGGTGGTATTCGGGGCAAAAGCCTTCCAGGCGCTCCTTCATGTGCGGGTACAACAGGCTGTCGAAGTGGTTAATGTTCAGGGCCTCGTCCCAATAGGCGTTGACATGATCCGCCCAGGTGAAATCACGCTGCACATGCCAGACCCCATCGCGCCAGTCGAGGATCGCCTTTTTGCCCTCGATGATGTCGTCCTCAAACAGGCTGCGGTAAAAGCGGTAGCCCTCATAATTGGCGACCAGGTCGGCGTTTGAATAGACGCCAGTGGTCATTTGCCCAAACAGGGCGCGTTCTGTGAAGGCGGAGTGTTCCGCGGCCCGTGCCTCGTCCTGGTACTTCAGGTAGCGGTTCCAGAACTTGCGGCCCTGGGACAGGAAATGCCCGAGCTTGTCCGAACCGACCAGGCTACCGTTGAGCTTGATAGTAGGCCCGGTGCCGAACAGGGCCGCAAACCGGGTGGCCCAGATAGGGTGGCCCTTGTAAATGGACGCGTAGCGCGACTCCTGCAGGCGTTCCACATTGTCTGATTTCATGGCCCAGCGCTCGATCTTGTCCACCCAGTGAATGCCACCAATATCGTAGTAGATGGCGTCGACCACTTTTTTTTCGTCGCGAGGTCCTTTCCAGTCAGCGACGGCTTCAGCTATGGACAGATTAACGCGCTGGTCCAGTACCTCGGTCGAATCGGAGATCGGGTTCTGCCGATTGGAAAACTGGTCCGTTTCGTAGGCATCAACGGCAGGCGCCGCAACCAACAAGGCAGCGCAAAGAGCAAATGGAAAGCGGAGCAAACAGGTCAATCAGAACCTGCCTGTGAAATTGAACAACGTATGGGTGCGGTCGCCGAAGCCCAGTTCGAAGGAAAGGTGGGCATTCGGGCTGAATACATAGCCCATGCCAACCGCGTAATTCCATTCTTCCAGCGTATCGAGTTTGACCGCAAACGGGATCCCGGGCGCTCCGGGGATTCCGAGGTTAATTTCGCCCGAATGGGTTTCCTCGGTATCGAGGTACATGGCGCCGACGTAGCCGATCCAGCTGCCTCGGATCAGTCCGATGCGGGGCTGTGAGGTGAACGATTGCACCGATGATTCGAAGTCACCCGACAGGCTGGTGTCGGTCCAGGTGTTGTTCAGGGCAGCAAACCAGCGGTCTGTGCCGTAAAACAGGTTGAAACCGCCGCCATACACTGTTCCGTTGTAATTGACTTCCAGCGTACCCAGCGAAAAAGGCAGTTCCGGCGGCAGTGCAACTCCGCCGAGGTCGACAAAGGTGTCGGCCTCCATGCGACCCAGCAGGGCGAAGACGTTGAGAAAAGGCGTCACCCAGGCGTCAAGTTTTACGTCGACATGCGAGAGGTCGTTTTCAACGTCCACTACGTCCGGGTCGATGCCGGGCACTCCGGGCAACTGGAACTCCAGCGACTTGATGCCGTAATCCTGCTCCATGGTGAAGATATCCAGGCCGATCCCCCAGGGTTCGAAAAATTCGCGGTCGCCAACCATGTCTTTCATGAACAGGGGTTCCGCCTGGGCGATGACAGGAACGGCGAAGATCAAGGCTAGCAGTTTACGGCGCATGGTTTTCTCCTCATTGTTTTTCTGCCGGTGTGATTATAACGAAGAGCGTGCACAGGTCACTGACAACAATTTCCTGTGCTACGAACCGGCCGGACGCACGGCGCCACGATTTTTTACCG
>JAZBPJ010000172.1:0-2569 GCA_036351575.1 Lysobacterales bacterium
CTGGTGGGTGCTGACGGGCTCGAACCGCCGACCCTCGCCTTGTAAGGGCGATGCTCTCCCAACTGAGCTAAGCACCCGTCAGAAGGCGCGCTAGTTTACAGCGTCTTTCAGCGCTTTACCAGCCTTGAATGCAGGATTCTTGGAAGCCTTGATCTTGATGGTCTCGCCGGTGCGCGGGTTGCGTCCGGTGCGAGCCGCGCGATCGCGTACCGAGAAGGTTCCGAAACCAACCAGTGACACTGACTGACCCTTTTTCAGGGCACCGGTGATAGTATTTACGAAACCGTCCAATGCGCGTCCTGCATCAGCCTTTGACAGTCCAGCTGAATCGGCAATTGCGTCGATGAGGTCAGATTTGTTCATTTATGGCACTCCGTGTCTTTTTGATGTGTGAGTTGCGAAAAAATCGTACGGCAAGATTACGGACCACCGACATTCAGACCCTGTCGGCCTTTCTTTTGTGCTCCGAAAGTTACGGGAACCTCCTGAAAGCCTTGTATGCCAAGGCCCGTAAGCCGTTGTGGAATACTAATACCTGTTTCCGGCCCGCGCAACACGTTTTCGCGCGGTATTCCAAGTTACGTATGAATTGCCTGCCTTAAGTGTCTAAAAGACCGGGTAAACCTGCTTTTACTAATATACCGAAGCCCGTTATCCCGGCCCCGGATGGTGGTAATAACGTCATCCCGCGAGTTGGCGAAGGCGGCCCCAGAACCGTCATCCCGGAATTTGGCGCAGCCAAATATCCGGGATCTCCCAACACCGATGCCAGAAAGGTGCTACGCCAAAAAAGACCCCGGATAAGTGCTTCGCACTTTCCGGGGTGACGTGTTGGAGGATAGCGCGGCTTCCGCGGTGACCCTTAGTGCGTCGTTGCCGCCTTGCCCTTGTCGGCCGTTTTCGATTCCACCACCGCGGGCAGCGGCTTGGGCATTTCCAGCAGGGCCAGTTCGAGCACCTCGTCGATGGTCGAGACCGGTCGCACGTCCAGCTTGCGCAGGATGGTCTTCGGAATGTCCTGCAGGTCCTTTTCGTTCTCGTCCGGTATCAGCACCAGCTTGATGCCGCCGCGATGCGCCGCCAGCAGTTTTTCCTTCAGCCCGCCGATCGGCAGCACCTTGCCGCGCAGGGTGATCTCACCGGTCATCGCGACATCCGCGCGCACCGGAATTTTCGTCAGCGCTGAAACCAGCGCCGTGCACATCGCGGTACCGGCGGACGGACCGTCCTTGGGCGTGGCGCCCTCGGGCACGTGAATGTGCGCATCCAGGTTCTGGTAGAAACCGGGCTCGATCCCGAGCTGGGCCGCGCGGCTGCGGACCACGGTCATCGCGGCCTGCACGGATTCCTGCATCACCTCGCCGAGCTGACCGGTCTGCGTCAGCCGGCCCTTGCCGGGCATCAGCGTGGACTCGATGCGCAGCAGTTCGCCGCCCACCTCGGTCCAGGCCAGGCCGGTGACCTGCCCCACCTCGGCGTTTTCCTCGGCCACACCGTAACGGAAGCGCTTCACGCCCAGGTAGTCGTCCAGGTTTTTCGACGTGACCTTGACGGTTTTCTTTGACGAATCCAGCGCCAGGTTCTTGACCGACTTGCGGCAGATCTTGGCGATCTCGCGTTCCAGGTTGCGCACGCCCGACTCGCGCGTGTAGTAGCGGATGATGTCGGTAATGACGCCCTTGGTAATGGACAGCTCGCCTTCCTTCAGGCCGTTCTGCTCCAACTGCTTGGGCACCAGGTAGCGCGTGGCGATGTTCAGCTTCTCGTCCTCGGTGTAACCCGGAATGCGGATCACTTCGAGGCGGTCGAGCAGCGCCGGCGGAATGTTCAGCGAGTTGGCGGTGGCCACGAACATCACTTCCGACAGGTCGAAATCGACTTCCAGGTAATGATCGTTGAAGCTGTTGTTCTGCTCGGGGTCGAGCACTTCCAGCAGGGCCGACGACGGGTCGCCGCGGAAATCCATCGACATCTTGTCCAGCTCGTCCAGCATGAACAGCGGGTTGCGCGTACCGATCTTGGCCATGTTCTGCACCACGCGGCCCGGCATCGAGCCGATGTAGGTGCGGCGGTGGCCGCGGATCTCGGCCTCGTCGCGCACGCCGCCCAGGGACATGCGCACGAACTTGCGGCCGGTGGCGCGCGCGATGGAGCGTCCGACCGAGGTCTTGCCCACGCCGGGCGGTCCGACCAGGCACAGGATCGGGCCCTTCATCTTGCGCACGCGCTGCTGCACGGCCAGGTATTCCAGGATGCGTTCCTTGACCTTCTCCAGCCCGTAGTGATCGGCCTCGAGGATCTCCTCGGCCTTGTCCAGCTGCTTGCGGATGCGGCTGCGTTTCTTCCACGGCACGTTCAGCATCCAGTCGATGTAATTGCGCACCACCGTGGCCTCGGCCGACATCGGCGACATCATTTTCAGCTTGTTCAGCTCGGAGGTGGCCTTCTCGCCGGCCTCCTTGCTCATGCCGCTTTCCTCGATGCGGCGGCCCAGGTCCTCCAGGTCGTTGGGCGCGTCGTCCATCTCGCCCAGTTCCTTCTGGATGGCCTTCATCTGCTCGTTCAGGTA
>JAZBPJ010000173.1:0-20114 GCA_036351575.1 Lysobacterales bacterium
AACACGTAGGCCGTCAACAGCACCGCGATCCACAATGCCGTGGTGCCGATCGGCCAGGCCCGGGCAAAGACGCCGTGTACGCGGCGGCCATCGGCTGTTTCCGAACCGAACCAGCGCTGCCCCCGGCGACCCAGCCTGCGGCCGGCAGCAGACAGGGTTTCTCCCGCCTTCGCACCCAGCCAGGCCAGCAGCCTGTAAAGACCACTCCACAGGCGGAACAGCGCCACGCGCCACAGCCAGTCGGCGTCCAGGCTGATGGTCTCGGTGCGGCGCATCAGCGGCAGCAGCAGGAAGAAGGCGAGGCCGCTGAACAGCAGCAGCTGCAGGTAGAAAATGACCTTGCCCGCCGTGTAAGCCTCGTAGTCCACGGGGTAGGGCAGGTAATCATAAAGCAGCTGTGGGGCGACGCCGAATAGGATGCACAGCACGGAGAAGATCACCATCGCCACGCCCATGTTCCAGGGTGCGTCCTTGGGACGCAGGCCGGAGTCACGCTGGAAAAACACGAACCAGGGAAACTTGATACCCGCGTGCAAAAAGACGCCCGCCGAGGCCGCCGCCAGCAGGAAGTAGACCACGGCCAACCCCTCGTTGGCCGCGGCCTGGGAGATCATCGTCTTGGTGGTGAAACCGGAAGTCAGCGGGAAACCGGAAATCGCAAGCGCTCCGATGATGCCGCACACGGCAGTCAGCGGCATGGTGCGGAACAGGCCGCCGACCTCGGTGCACTTGTTGTACCCCGTCCGGTAAACCACCACCCCGGCGCTCATGAACAGCAAAGCCTTGTAAATGATATGCGCGAAGGCGTGGGCGGACGCGCCGTTGATCGCCATCTGCGTGCCGATGCCGATGGCGCAGACCATGAAACCCACCTGGTTGACGATAGAAAACGCCAGGATGCGGCGGATGTCGTTTTCCAGCAAAGCATAGATGATGCCGTACATCACCATGAACAGGCCGATGCCGATCAGCACCGGCTCGCCCGGGAACAGCAGAATCAGGGCGAGCACCGCGGTCTTGGTGGTAAACGCCGAGAGGAATACGGAGCCGGTCGGGCTGGATTCCGGGTAGGCGTCCGACAGCCAGGCCGACAGCGGCGGCGCGGCGGCGTTGATCAGGATGCCGATCAGGATCATCCAGTGGTCGAAGTTGTCGGCCAGCATCGGGCGAATCTCGATAGAGCCCGTATGAACCATCACGCCCTCGATACCGACCTTCAGGATCACGCCGCCCAGCAGGTGCATGATCGCGTAGCGAATGCCCGCCGCGCGGGCGCCCGGCGTGCCGCCGCACCACACGACCACGGTCGAGAACAGCGCCATCAGTTCCCAGAACAGGAACAGGCTGATCAAGTCGCCGGAAAAACTGACGCCGATGGCTCCGGCAGCGTAAGCGTAAGCCGCGGCCAGTTCGTACCACTTCGCCTGGCGGTAAGCGAACAGGCCCCCGACCAGGGCCATCAACCCGAAAATGGTCGCGAACAGGCGGCGCACCGGGCTGCCCTCGATCGGCTCGATCGGGTACTGCAGGAAATCGAGCGTCAGCACCACGCCGTCGGGCACCTGCCAGATGGCCAGCAGCGTCAGCAGCGGCGCCAGCAGCACGACCGCGGTGCGCAGCGCCCCGCGCGTAAGGCCGATCAGCAGTGCGCCGAAGAGCAGGATCAGGGCAGGCGGCAGAAAATCAATCATCGTCCGCCTCGCGGTAATAGTCCTTGTCGCGTTTCAGCAGGTAGCCCAGGCCCTTGGCGAACAGCACCATCGCCAGGCAGGACAGGAAACCGTAAATGGCGCCGAAGGCGAACCAGCTGTCCGCGCCGAAATAGCCCTTCACCTTGAACAGCCACTGGGCGCCGACCGAAACTGCCAGCACCACGATGAACACCACCCACAGCAGGCGGATCGTCGTGGGCCGGGCCAGCCAGGCGTCGTCGTTTGGCCGTGAATTCACATGCGACGGGTCGTTGCGTTCGCTCATGGCGCCCCCCTGAAAAGCTGAGCCTCGAGTTCATAGGCCGGCGCGCTGAAAAAGAAAAACGCCAGGGTAAGCACGGCAGTAATCACCAGCGCCAGTACCGCGGCAAAGGGCGCCTCGCCATGGGCGCGCTCGGGCGGCGTTTTATCCGGCAGGAACCAGGCCATGTAGACGATCGGCAGAAAGTAGGCGGCGTTCAGCGCCGTGCTGGCGATGATGGTCGCCAGCGCCAGGTAATTGTCGGCCTGGAAGGCGCCGGCCAGGATATACCACTTGGAAACGAACCCGGCCGTGGGCGGCACGCCGATCATGCTCAGCGCGCCGATGGTGAAGGCGGTCATGGTGATCGGCATGCGCCGCCCGATGCCCTGCAGCTGCCCCAGCTCGGTTTTCTTTGACGCGACGTAAATGGCGCCCGCCGCGAAAAACAGCGTGATCTTGCCGAAGGCGTGGGCCACCATGTGCATCGCCGCGCCCACTTCCGCCAACGGCTTCAGGATGGCCGCCGCCATCACGACGTAAGAAAGCTGGGCGATGGTCGAGTAGGCCAGCAGGCGCTTGAGGTTCTGCTGCCGCAGCGCGACGACACTGGCGGCGATGATCGTGAACGCCGCCGCGTAGAACAGCCAGCCGCTGCTCGGTTCGGAAAACAGGAAGTCGACACCGAATATGTAAACGATCAGCTTGGTGATGGTGAACACGCCCGCCTTGACCACCGCGACCGCGTGCAGCAGCGCGCTGACCGGCGTCGGCGCCACCATCGCCGCGGGCAGCCAGCGATGAACCGGCATGACCGCCGCCTTGGCGGTGCCGAACACGAACAGGCCCAGCAGCAAGCCGATGGCGGGCCCTTCGACATGACCCTCGAGAATACCCCCCGCCGTGAAGTCGCCCGTGCCCGCTGCGCTGTAGGTCCAGATGATCGCCGGCAGCAACAGGCCTATGGAGGCGGAAATCAGGATGCCCAGGTAGACGCGCGCGGAGCGCACGGTGGCCTTGTCGCCCTTGTGCGCCACCAGCGGATAGGTCGAAAGCGTGAGCGTCTCGTAGAACAGGAACAGCGTGAAGAGGTTGGCCGAGAACGCAATGCCCATGGCGGCGGCCAGCGACACCGCGAACATCACGTAAAAACGGGTCTGGTTTTTTTCCTTGTTGCCGCGCATGTAGCCGATCGAGTAGATCGAGTTGACCAGCCACAGGCCCGACGCCAGTGCCGCGAACATCATGCCCAGCGGCTCGACCTTGAAGGCGATCTCGATGCCGGGCAGCACTTCCGCCAGCCTGGCTTCCGGGCGGCCGCCGCTGTAGATTTCCGGCAGCAGGCTCCACACGCAGGCAATCAGCGTTGCCGCGATCAGCAGGGTCACGGCCTCGCGCAGGTTGGCATTGAAGCGGCCGGCCAGCCCGATCAGCAACGCGCCGAAAAGAGGCACGCCGAGGGCCGCGAGAATCAGCTGCGCGTCCGTCATGGCAACTGCCCCAGCAGCGCGCCCGCAGCCTTTTCTGCCAGTTCACGCTGCGGCGATGTGTACAGTCCGAAACCGATGTTGGCCAGTGCCGCCGCCCAGGTCACCGCCAGCATCAGCAGCGGCGCCTCGTTCATGCTCGCGGTTCCGCCTTCCGCCGCCCCGCCTTCCGGCTGCGTGAACCACACGGCCTCGACAATGCGCCAGATGTAGGCCACGGCCATCAGCGAACCGGCAACGACCACGACGATCAGCGCGACGCCCAGCCACCCCTGCTCGAGTGCGGCGGTCACCAGGTACCACTTGCTGATGAACCCGGCCGTACCCGGCACGCCGATCAGGCTGAGCCCGCCCAGCACGAACGCGGCCATGGTCCAGGGCATCGCCCGCGCGGCCCCGGCCATTTCCCGCAGATCGAACGTCGCCAGGCGGGTGGCCAGGCAGACCACGGCCAGGAACAGGGTTCCCTTGGCCAGCGCGTGGTTGAACATGTGCAGCATGCCGGCCGACAGCCCGGCGACGCTGATCATGCTGGCGCCCAGCAGGATGTAGCCGATCTGCGCCACCGAGGAATAAGCCAGCAGGCGTTTCAGATTGTTCTCGAACAGGGCGACCGCCGATCCCACGAGGATTGCCAACGCGGCCAACGGCATCAGAAAAGCGGTGAACTGCAGTTCGTGCCCGACCAGGTTCTGCTGGAACACCACGAAATCGAAACGCAGCAGCACATAAAGCGAAACCTTGGTCGCGCAGGCAGCGAGGAAAACCGTTACCGCGTGCGGTGCATAGGTGTAAGCATTCGGCAGCCACACGTGCAGCGGGAACACCGCCGCCTTCAGGGCCAGGCCCACGGTGATGAAACCGGCGGCCACCAGGATTGGCCGCTGATCCGCTACCTCGTGGATGCGCAATTCCATGTCGGCTAGGTTCAGCGTGCCCGTCATCATGTAAACCAATCCGACGCCGATCAGGTAAAACGTCGCGCCGATGGTGCCCATCATCAGGTACTTGAACACGGCCGGCAGTGCGCGACGATCCGGGCTGCCGGCTACCAGTATGTAACTGGCCAGCGACGAGATTTCCATGAAAACGAAAATATTGAACGCATCGGCGGATACAACGATGCCGCACAGGCCGGCCAGCGTCAGCAGCCAGGCCGAGTAGAACAGGGGCTGGCGGTCGCCCTCGATGGCGTCATCGATGCTGCGACGCGCAGCCAGCAGTGCCGCCGCTGACGCGCCGTTCACGATCAGCAGCAGCAAGGCGCTGAATTCGTCGACACGCAGACCGATACCGTAAGGCTCGGCCCAGCCGCCCATGACGTAACGGACATCAGCCCCCGCCAGCACCTGGCCGGCCAGGTTCAATGCGACCAGGAAAGCCATGATGCTGCCCGCCGTTGCGGCCATCCAGGCCAGTCCGCGCGGCTTGAGCAGCACGACCAGCGGCGCCAGCAACATGGGCGCCACGACCTGGATGGCCGGCAGATGCATGGACAGGTCGGTCACCGGCGGTCGATCTCCTGGATTTCGTCTTCCTCGATCGTGCCGTACTCCTCCTTGATGCGAACGACGATGCCGAGCCCCAGCGCCGTCGTGGATATGCCCACCACGATCGCGGTCAGGATCAGTACCTGCGGCAAGGGATTGGAGAACACCGGGTCGATCATGTCCTTGAGAAAGATCGGCGCCGTGCCGCCGCTGACCTTGCCCATGGTGATGTACAGAAGAAACACGGCCGACTGGAACAGCGACAGGCCGATCAGTTTCTTGACCAGGTTGACCTTGGCCACCACGGCGTAGAAACCGATCATCAGCAGAACGGCGAAAACCCAGTAGTGATAGATGCCGAGCAACTCCATCAGAAACGGTCCCGGGCTGCAAAAGCGTGGAAAATACTCAGCAGCACACCGGTCACGGTCAGGCCGACGCCCGCCTCGATCAGGATGATGCCGAGATGCTGACCGGCGATCGGATCGTCAGCCAGCACGGAGTAATTCAGGAACTCGCCGCCAAGGAAGATCCCGGCCACGCCGACCAGGCCATACAGCATGGCGCCGCTGACCATCAGGGCGAGCAGGGCGCCGCGCGGAATTGCCTCGAGCGTGCGCTCCTCACCCTCGACCAGCGCGAACAGGATGACCGCAGCCGCGATCAGCGCGCCGGCCTGGAAACCTCCGCCCGGTCCGTAATCGCCGTGAAACTGCACGTACAGACCGAACAGCAGGATAAACGGCACCAGCAGGCGACCGACGACCCGGGGAATCAGATCATTGCGCAGCCCGATTTTCGATTCATCCCCGTTATGGGGCCGACGCTGAGCGGCATGGCCATGGCTTGCAGACAACAGGAACAGCACACCGATTCCGGCCGTGAACACCACGAATACTTCACCCAGCGTATCGTAACCACGGAAACTCGCGAGTACGGCGGTCACGATGTTGGGAACATCGATGACCTCCGGCGTTTTCTCGATGTACCAGGGCGCGACATGAACCTGCACGGGAGCGCCCGGATCACCAAACTTCGGCTTGTCGAATGTCGCGTACAGCACGACCAGCGTGGCGGCGAAGACCACGGCCAGGGAAAGCCAGCGATGCGGCGTGGGCCGGTGCTCACGTTCAAAGGTCAGGGCCAGCGCACCAAGAAACAGGACGGTCGAAATACCGGCGCCCACCGCAGCCTCGGTCAATGCGACGTCCGCCGCATCGAGCAGCAGGAAATTCGCGGCGATCAACAGGCTGAAAATGCCCAGCAGCATCACCGAAACAAACAGGTTGCGCGATTGCACGGCCGCGATTGCCGTGATCACCAGCAGGGTCAGCAGGAAGACGCTGAACAGGACCGTCACGAATCATGCTCCGTGTCAGGCGCGCGTCCCGCTTCCGGCTTGACGCCGGCGATCATCGCCGCATTGGCCAGGGCGTAGGAAGCGGTCGGACTGGTTATCAACAGGAACAGCAGGATCGCCGCCAGCTTGATCGTCGCCAGGGTAAGGCCGGCCTGGAGCATGATGCCGCCCAGCACCAGGATGGCGCCCACCGTGTCCGTAACGCTGGCCGCGTGCATGCGCGTGTACAGGTTGGGCATGCGCAGAGCGCCGATGCCGCCGACCAGGACGAATGCGCCGCCGGCCGTGAGCAGGACCCAGCTGATGATATCGAGAACGACCTGCATCAGTTTTCCTCCCGCTCCGATTGTTCCTGCAAGCGGCGCGCTGTGCGGGACTTGAAGAACTCGAGCACGGCCAGCACCCCGATAAAGTTGATCAGCGCGTATGCCAGCGCGAGGTCGAGGAAATCGGGCCGGCCGGCCAGGTAGGCTATTACGGAGATCAGCAGCACCGTCTTGGTGCCGAACATGTTGACCGACAGAACGCGATCGTAGACCGTCGGGCCAAGCACGGCCCGGACCAGGGCCAGGGCCATCGTGACGAGGGTCGCTATGGTCACGACGTAATACACTTCAGTCCCTCCTCAACTCGCTGACGCGCCGGTCCATCTCGCCCTCGGCAATATCCCGCGCCCCTTCCTCGGTCAACGCATGCACGATGAAATGCGTTTCATCGACATGCAGGGTCAGCGTGCCGGGCGTCAGCGTGATGGAGTTGCCGAGGATCGCGCGGTCCACCGGGTGCGAGCAGTGGGCGTCGAATTCGATGACCGTCGGGCTGATCGGAAGATTCGGGCTGAGCACGATGCGCGTGACGGTGATGCTGGATCGCCAGATTTCACGTCCCAGCCAGGCCCAGTAACGCACGAGCCGGGCAAAATACCGAAGCGAGAACACATCCTGCTCCAGCAGGTGCATGCGCCACGAGAGATACAGCACCAGTACGCAGGAAAAAAGCCCCAGCCCCAGCAGCAGCGGCTTGTAAATACCCGACCAAAGCAGCCAGGCGGCCACGAGCAGCACGGCAAGAACGGCCGTCTTGACCAGTGGCGTGCGGCGCGCGGCAGCGCCGGATTGCTTATCGGGCATCGCGTCCACGCCGCCTTATTCGACCGTGCTGCAAGGATAGTGGGTACGCAGGGCCTGGTACACCAACTCCCGGGCCAGCGGAATCTGTTTCACCAGTTCGGGGTCCTGGGCGTCGTCAACCACGTGATGCACGACTTCTTTCAAGGGTACCGGGTCACCGAGACAGTACTCCGCATAGGCCGTCGCACCGAACTGACCCAGGCGGTTGCCGATGCGGGTGCGGGCGGCGCGCTCACTGAAAGACTCACCGCCGCCGAGCTCGCGGGTCACGTTCTGCACGACCCGCTCGTCCGTGGCAATGGCGCCGTCGATGAACCCCTGGATATAGCGCAGGCAGAAAATGCGGTCCTCTTCAGCGTTCGGTTCTTCAAACCGGTCGCAGTGCGACAGGAGTTCCGATGAAGACAGCGCTTCGACAGCGTGGGCCGTGGGCGTGGCCAGAATGGCGATGATGAGCAGGATCAGGCCGGACTTCAACATGTTTTTATCTCCTCGGTTGCGCGGTCGGTCGCGTTGCCGCGAACCGTTGACCGGGCGCCGCGTATTTTTGAAACCAATTCGTCAAAGTGTGAATTATAAACGGGAAATTCAAGCGACAAAGCGACATTACGGTCGTGTACCGGCCCTGCACTTTCGCTATAGTCTGGCGTTACATGAATTCCCCTGCGCAAATTCTGCCCCTCACACCGCCAATCCTTGCCTGTGCGCCGGCAAACAGGCGGTTCGGATTCCCGATTGCCATGTACCTGACATCCATTCTGCTTGCCGCCTTTTTCATCCTCACGCCGACGGGCATCCAGGCCGACGACCCGACCACTTATCGCAACCCGATCCTGCCCGGAGGCTACCCGGACCCGTCAATCTGCCGCGACGGCGACTACTGGTACCTGGTCAACTCCACCTTCGAGTACTTTCCGGGACTGCCGATCCACCGCAGCCGCGACCTCGTGAACTGGGAACTGATCGGCCATGGCCTGCACCGTCCCGCGCAGGTCAGCGGCGCGGTGAACCTGGTCGATGTTCAGTCCGACGGCGGTATCCACGCACCCAGCATCCGCTGCGGTGAAGGGAGGTTTTTCATCATTACCACCAACGTCTACCTGCCGGACGAGCCGGGTGCGCAGGCAGAGATGGTGAACTTCGTGATCACGGCCGACGATCCCGCCGGGCCCTGGTCCGGGCCCCACGTGATCGAGGGCGCGCCCGGAATCGACCCCGACCTGTTCTTTGACGAAGACGGCCGCACCTGGTACCTCGGAAACCACGCGCCCGAAAACCCGAATTTTCCCGGCGAGGGCGAGATCTGGCTGCAGGAGCTCGATCCGAACGACTGGTCCCTGAGAGGCGAGCGCCACCTGCTGTGGCGGGGCGCCTGCGGCGGCACCTGGGCCGAGGGCCCGCACCTCTACCGGCATGACGGCCGCTACTACCTGCTGATTGCCGAGGGCGGCACCAGCTTCGACCACGCGGTGATGGTGGCGGTGAGCGAAAATATTACCGGGCCCTACCACTCCAATCCGCGCAACCCCGTGCTGACTTCGCGCCACCTGTCTTACGACCACTGGGTGAACAGCACCGGCCACGCCGACCTGTTCCAGCTGCCCGACGGCCGCTGGTACCTGGTCGCGCTGGGCATTCGCGGCGACATCGAACGACGGTCGAACATGGGCCGGGAAACCCACCTCGTACCGGTGACCTGGGAACGTGAACCCTGGGAATGGAAACAACCGAAATACCTCTGGCCCGTGGCATCGCCGCTGAGCGGGCGGGTCGAAAAGCATTATCCCCTGCCTTTTGCGGACATGCCGCAAGAGCGCCTGACCGAGTGGGTCGACGAATTCGATAACGAGGGCCTGGACCTGCGATGGAACTTTCGCCGCCTGCCGCTGCCGGGCAGCTGGTCACTGACCGAACGACCCGGTTTTCTGCGCCTGGAAACCCGGCCCGGGGTGATCCGCGAACGCGGCCGCGCCACTCTGCTGGGCATTCGCCAGACGGAGACCGCGTTTCGCTTCGAGACCCGAATGCTGTTCGAGCCGGCCGCCGATAACAGCGAGGCCGGCCTGGCGCTGTTCCAGAAAGACGACCACTTCGCTTCATTCACGGTCAGGCACGCGAGAGGCGCGCACTACCTGGCGTTGACACTGGCGACACCGGAAAACGGCCCGGTTGTCACGGATACTGTTGAACTTGACCGCTACGCGGGTGAAATACTGCTTCGGGCCGCCTGGCTCGAGGGCGAATACGTTTTTGAATGGTCGCCCGACGGCAAATCCGCTTACCGCGAACTCGGCCGGCTGCCCGGGGACGCACTGCTCAGCCGGGGCTATACCGGCGCTTACCTGGGGCTCTACGCCACCGCCAATGGCTCGCAAAATACTGATTTTGCAGATTTCGACCGGGTGCGCTACAGCACGCGGTCGGGTCTCGAAGCAGCGGACGGAAGGTAAAAAACTCGTCAGCCGTCCAGCAATTGCCCCAGGTCGGAGACAACGTCCGCCGGGGTCAGCGGATAGCCGAACAGGGCGCGCAGCCGGCCATCCGGTCCAAACAGGTAGGTGGTCCCGGAGTGGTCGACCAGGTAATTTTCGTCATCGCCGCCTGCCGCGCGCTGCCAGAGCACCCCCAGCTGCGTGGTCAGCTTGTCGGTCGCCTCCTCGGGGCCGGTCGCGCCGGTGAAGGTCTTGTCGAAAAACGGCAGGTATTCCTGCAGCCGTTCCGGCTGGTCCCGTTCCCAGTCGACGAAGACGAACACGATCTGCAGATTGCTTTTCTGTTCCTCGGTGAGCGCGCCGTTGATGCTCGCCAGGCTGGTCAGCGTGGTCGGGCACATATCCGGGCAGTGGCTGTAGCCGAAGCTCATCAGCGTCCAGTTACCCTCCAGGCTCCGCTGTGAAAATGTGCCGCCGCGGTGATCCATCAACTCGAACGGCTCGAGTCCGCGCGGGTTGACGATCAGCGAACCTGCTGTCAGTTCCACCGGTGCGGCCTCGGCTTCTTCGGCAGCAATGAATTGCTTCGCGACAACGCCGGCCACCAGCGCAAGCAACAGAATCGCGAGGAGCAGGGGCTTAAACATCTTCGTTCTCCTTGTATCGAGCGGCCACGCTTAGCAGCGTAACCAGGATCAGTATGAGCAACAACGCCACGCCGTTGTGCGCCGTCGCGGATGCGATGGGCAGGCCGGCCAGCACATTGGTGATGCCGAGCGCGATCTGCACGGCCAGGGCCGCCGCCAGCAGCCACGTGATTTTTCGTGTCACGGCGTAACGGGCCTTGCGATAAATGAACGTGATCAGCCATGAGAACACGGCCAGCGTCACGAGAGCCCCGATGCGATGCGCCATGTGAATGGCCGCACGGGCATCGGCGTCGAGCACGCCGAACTCGTAATCGACGCCCAGCGAGCGCCAGATGACGAAGGCCTCGGCAAAGTCCATCTCGGGCCAGGCGTTCCCGGGGAAACAGCCAGGAAAAGCGGTACAGCCCAGCGCCGCGTAATTGGTGCTGGTCCAGGCGCCGAGAAAAATCTGGCCGATGATGACGACCAGTGAAACCAGCAACGGCAGGCGCAGTCGCGGCTCGCTTACGCCGCTCAATGCCTGTATGCCCGGTTCGCGCAGTGCGATCCACCAGGCCAGCGCGACCGTGGCGAACCCGGCAAACAGGTGCGAAGTGACGATGGCCGGTTTGACCAGGTGGGTCACGGTCCACATGCCCAGCAAGGCCTGGAAAACGACCAGCGCCAGCAGGAAGCTCGCCACGCCGCGCTGCCGTCGATTATCAGCCGGCGCACGCCATGCCAGGACCGTCATCAGCAAAATGCTCAGGCCGAGCAGGCCGGCGGCATAGCGATGGACCATCTCTTTCCAGGCTTTATCGATTTCCAGCGGACGTTCCGGAAACGCGGCGTTTGCCCGCGCGACTTCCGTGTTCGAATCCGGCACGACCATGCGCCCGTAGCAGCCCGGCCAGTCCGGGCAGCCGAGTCCGGCATCGGACAGGCGAACGTAGCCGCCGAGCAGGACGACGACGATGCCGAGCAGGGTGGTGAACAGGGCCGTGCGAAAGAGCAGGTTTTTCTTCATCGCCGCCCCTCGAAAAAATCGGCGTTAGAATGACGCTTTTGAAATCGACGCAGACAATCAACGCGATGACGAGAATAGACGACCTTTCCCTCTCTGGCGCGCAATGCGATAACGCCCGCCGCTGGCTCCAGGCCGGCGTCACCGCGCTGGCGGGATCGGGGCTCTTCGCCATTCTTCTGGTGGCCTCCCGCACGCCCGGCATCCAGGAATTCTTTCCCTGGCTGGACTTTTTTCGCACGGCGCTGGTCGTGCACGTCGACCTCTCGGTGCTGGTCTGGTTCCTGGCTTTTGCCGGTGTTCTGCAGGCGCTGATCCACCCGGGGCGGGCGGGCGTATCGCGCCTGGCGGTGTGGCTCGCCTGGGCCGGCCTGCTGGCCGTCTGCGTCACGCCCTTCACGGGCGACGCCGGACCGATCCTGAACAACTACGTCCCGGTGCTGCAGCATCCCTTGTTCCACTCGGGCCTGGCTCTCATCGCCGGCGGGGTTCTTATGAACTCCTTCGCCACGCTGCGCACCGTATCGCCGAACGAGCCGGTGGAAATGGCGGTCGTTACCGGCTCCATCGGCATCATCTTCGCCATGGGCTCGTTTGCCTGGACCCTGTCGCAGCTCGATTTCGCGCTGCCTGCCGAGGCTTACTACGAATTCCTGTTCTGGGGCGGCGGCCACGCCGTGCAGTTCGCCTGGGTGCAATTCATGCTGGCCGCCTGGCTGCTGTCTGCCGGCGAGACCGGCGTCCGAATGCCCGTCCGGGGAGCCCTGCTTTCCGTCCTCGTCCTCGCCGGCGCGGCGCCGCTGCTGGCCGTGCCGTTTATCCATGCCATGAGCCCGGTGGACTCGGCCGAATCCCGGCTCGCCTTCATTCGACTGATGCAGTTCGGCGGCGGTATCGGCCCGATACCGATCGGCCTGCTGCTGCTTTACGCCCTGGCCCGCTCCGCAGCGGCGGAGGCGCCGCAAAAACCCGTTCGCTACGCGCTCTGGGCGTCCCTGGTCCTGTTCGGCGCCGGCGGCCTGATCGCGATCGCCATCCGCGGTGTCACGACGACCATACCGGCCCATTACCACGGCTCCATCGTCGGCGTCACGCTGGCCTTCATGGGTCTCGCCTATGCCCTTTTGCCTCGTTTCGGTTACGGCATCGGCATGCGCCGCACGGCGCAATGGCAGCCGGTGGTTTACGGCGCGGGTCAGCTGCTGCATATCAGCGGCCTCGCGCTTTCAGGCATGCTGGGCATCCAGCGCAAAACCGCCGGCTCCGCGCAGGCCCTGGATGAAGTCTCCAAGGTCCTGACGATGGCGGTCATGGGACTGGGCGGACTGCTCGCGATCGTCGGCGGCGCGATGTTCGTGATCGTCATGCTGGCTGCGTTCATCAAGGGCAAAAACCGGGTAAACGGCTGAATCGCCGGCCGCTCAGATCAGCCATCGGATCAGCAGGCGGGCGTAGTGGTCCGCCAGCAGGAAGGCGAACAGCAGCGTCAGGTAGTAGATGGACCAGGCGAAGGTTTTCATGGCCAGCGCGTCGCCCTCGCTGCGGTACAGCTGAAACGCGCGCCACACGAACACGAGACCCAGTGAAACCGCCCCCGCCAGGTAGAGCAGCCCGCTCATCCGGGTCACGAACGGCAGCAGCGAAACCGCCAGCAGCATCAGCGTGTAGAGCAGCACCTGCTGCTTGGTGAAACGGATGCCGTGCGTAACCGGAAGCATCGGTACCCCCGCTTTCGCGTACTCGTCGCGGCGCCGGATCGCCAGGGCCCAGAAATGCGGCGGCGTCCAGATGAAAATGATCAGGAACAGCAGCAGGGCCTCGGTGCCGAGCTCACCGGTCACGGCGGTCCAGCCGAGCAGGGGCGGGGCGGCGCCCGCAGCGCCGCCCCAGACGATGTTCTGGGGCGTCGCCCGCTTCAGATAAACGGTGTAGATGACGGCGTAACCGATCATGGCGATGAAGGTCAGGATCGCCGTCAACGCGTTCACGAACGCCCCCAGCAGCGTCATCGAAACGACCATCAGGGATATGGCAAACAGGATGGCCTGGCGGGGATCCACATCACCCGTCGGCAGGGGCCGGTTCTGGGTGCGCTCCATCAGGGCGTCGATGCGCTGGTCCACGATGTGGTTGATCGCGGCGCCCGAGGCGGCGGCCAGGCCGATTCCGGCCAGGCCGGCGAACAGGGTGACCGGCGGCACCAGGCCCGGTGAAGCCAGCAGCATGCCGACCAGGGCCGTGAACAGAATCAGGAATACGACCTTCGGTTTCGTCAGGTCGTAGAGACGCCTCCAGGGCACGACGTGCCGGCCGATTACAATTTCACCTGTTGCCATCATTCACTCCATCAATCCAGTTTTTCGAGGCCTGGAAAAGCTTTTCCAGGTCCGCAAGAAAGTCTTCGGCGGGCTGCTCCGGGCCATAGGCCATCATCAGTTCGCCCATGGGATCCACCAGGTAGACACTGCCCTCAACGGGCGCGGCGCCCGCCCGTGCGAGGCTGGCCTGCAACTCGCGAAACGCGGCGGGGCCCGGGTCGAGCACCCGCGTGCCCGGCCATGATTCATCGATTTCCAATGCCTGTTGCGCCCCTTCGGACGCCAGCACGAACCGGCCCGTCCGGTCCCGGTGTTCCGCGAGCGCCAGGCGGACCTGCTGCATGTCGAATACCCGCGCACGGCAGGGCTCAGCGCAGAACTCGCCGGCCCATGTGACCATGCTCCACTTGCCCTCGAAGACCTCACCGTCAATCGATGCGGGCAGGGACAGCGCGGGCTGCACCAGCGTGCCGCGGTTGCCCCGGGCCTCCGGCAGCAGGCCGGGCACCGAGTAAACGATCCAGGCGGCAACGGCAGGCGCGGCGCACACGGCTGCCAGCACGTAGAGCGCCCAAGGCCGCCTGCGTTTTGGCCGGTCGTTGGTCAGGACCTCAGTCATGGCGGACACCCTGCCGGTACAGCATGACGATCGCCACCCCGGTCGCAATCGCGGCAAAGGCGAACCACTGGATTGCGTAGCCGGTATGCATGCCCGGATTGGGCGGCTTGCGCGACCAGTCCCGCTGGAACGACGATCCTTCCTCCGGCGCCTGCAGCAGCAGCATCGGCAGCAGCGGATAGGCGGCCTGTTCGGCGAAATCCTCCACGGTCAGGTACGGCCAGACCCGGCCCCATTGCGCGCGCGCCTCGGCATCGGCAAGCACCAGCGCGGGCGGCTCGGGGTAACGGATCTCACCGTACACCGTTTGCGGCCTGTCGTCCGCCGGCAACTCCGGGGGACGACCCTCCGTGGCGGCGATCCAGCCCCGGTTGACCAGCACCCGGTATTCACTGCCGGCAATATGAAGCGGGGTCACCACGTGGAAACCGGGTCGACCCTGAAAGCGGCGGTTGCCGATCAATACGCCCCGGCTTTCCTCAAAACGCCCCTGCACGGACGCCCGGCGGAATGCCGGCGCCTCGCCGGCAGTCAACGGGCCGGTCAGTTCCACAGGCGGTAATTCGGCGTTGGCATCGATCTCGGCGGCCAGCCGCCGTTTCTCCTCGGCGCGGTCGAGCTGCCAGGCACCCAGTCCCAGGAACAGCAGAACGGCGACGGCGAGCAGCGCGGCTGCCAGCCGGGTCGAGCCGGTGCGGCCGGGACGTTTGCGGTGGAATACTGCTATATTCAAGACTCGTTCACGTATTCAGAGGGGCCGACGCATGAACCCTGTTTTCAAAATTGCCGTACTGGTGCTGCTTGGCCTGATCATCCTCACCCTCGTGCAGGGCATGAGGCTTCTGGCCCAGGACGCCGGCGCACGGGACAAGACACGACTGGTCAAGATGCTCACGGTTCGAATCTCGCTTTCACTGCTGTTGTTCCTGGTGCTGGCCGTTGCCTACTACTCCGGGCTGGCCGGTCCGTAATTGCCCGGTTCACAGCCAGTAGACGAAGACAAACAGGCCGAGCCAGACGACGTCGACAAAGTGCCAGTACCATGCAACCGCCTCAAAGGCGAAATGGTTGTGCGGCGTGAAATGACCCTTGATCGCGCGCCCCAGGATGGCCAGCAGCATGATCGCGCCCATGCAGACGTGAAAGCCGTGAAAGCCGGTCAGCATGTAAAAGGTCGATCCGTAGACGCCGCTGCCCAGCGTCAGGTTCAGCTCGGTGTAGGCATGTCCATACTCCCAGGCCTGCAACGCGACAAACAGGAAACCCAGCCCCACGGTCGCCGCCAGCCCCATGACGAGCTGCCGGTTTTTTTGCAGCTTCAGCGCCCAGTGCGCCCAGGTAATCGTCGCGCCGCTCGATAACAGGATGACGGTATTGATGGCCGGCAGGCCCCAGGCGCCCATCGGCTTGAATTCTCCCCCGGCCGGCTCCGGGCCGCCCGTGGGCCACTCGGCGGAAAAGTCAGGCCAGAGAAATTCACGCGTGGCGGCCAGGTAGCCTTCTCCGCCCATCCACTCGAGTGAAATCATTCGCAGGTAAAAAAGTGCGCCGAAGAACCCCAGGAAAAAGAACACTTCTGAAGCGATGAACCAGAACATGCCCTGGCGGAAAGACCGGTCGACCTGCGCGTTGTAGACGCCTGCCAGGTTTTCAGAGATCACGTCACGGAACCAGCCGTACAGAATGAGACCGAACAGGCCGAGTCCGATAACCATCAGCCAGCTGCCCACGCCCACGCTGTTGATGGCCAGGACAGCACCGATGACGAGAAAAAGCACGCCGAACATCGTGATGATCGGCCAGGGGCTTTTTTCCGGCACGTAATAGTGACCGTTACTGCTTGTCATGCAAACGTCTCCCGTTCAGGGCGCGGTGTTTTCATGGCCGCGTCGCGAATCTTTTGCGTGGCGCACGAGGATTCAGCCACGCTCGGCCTCCTCGTGATCGCCGATTTTCATGACGCTGTAACTCAGCGTCAGTGAATTGATGTTGGGCGGCAGGTCGGGCGAAACGATGAACTGCAGCGGCATCGCGACGGTTTCGTTGCCCTCGAGTGTCTGGTTGTTGAAGCAGAAACACTCCATCTTTGCGAAATAGTTGCTGGCCTGCCAGGGCACGATGCTGGGAATCGCCTGTCCCGTTACCGCTTTCCCGGAGCGATTGACCGCCTGGAAATCGACGCGGTAGGACTTGCCCGGCTCGACTTCCATCTTTCGTATTTCCGGCGTAACGGACCAGGGCAGGCTGGGGTTTACCGTTACGTCGAAGCGCACCGTGATGCTGCGTCCCTGTGCCTGCAGCCCGGCCTCTTCGACATCCTGCCGCATATTTTTGGCCTGGCGGCGCTGCTCCAGCGTCTCGATGCCGGTGACCTCGCAAACCAGCTCGTAGAGCGGCACCAGCGCAAAACCGAAACCGAACATCAGCACGACCAGGGCGGCCAGCCTGAGCCCCGTTTTCCGGTTTTTCCTGTGCTTCGTCTCGCTCATCCGGGCAGGTCTATGGCCAGCTTGAACAGATTGATCCAGAACGGAACCGACAGCAGCATCACCACGACCGCGATCACCCCGAGGATGACCGCGGTGCGGATGTTCTTCTTTCTCAATTGCGGATTCTGCTGCATGTTCATTTCACTTCCGGCGCGGTCTCCCAGGTATGGAACGGGGCCGGCGAGGGCACCTCCCACTCGAGTCCCTCGGCGCCTTCCCAGGGGCGCGCCGGGGCCGGTTCACCGCCGCGGATGCACTTGACGATGATGTACAGCAGCAGCAGGTGGCTGAGCCCGAAAAGGATTCCGCCGATGCTGGACACCACGTTGAACTCGGTAAACATCACGTTGTAGTCGATGATGCGCCGCGGCATGCCGGCCAGACCCAGGAAATGCTGCGGGAAGAACGTGATGTTGAAGCTGATGACGTTGGTCCAGAAAAAGATCTTCGCCAGCTTCTCGTCGTACATGTGGCCGGTCCACTTCGGCAGCCAGTAGAACACGCCGGCGAACAGCCCGAACACCGCGCCGGGCAGCAGCACATAGTGGAAATGCGCCACCACGAACATGCTGTCGTGGTACTGCATGTCGGCCGGCACCACCGCCAGCATGACGCCGGACAGGCCGCCGAAGGTGAACGTCAATATGATGGCCGCCGCGAACAGCATCGGCGTCTCGAAGGTCATCGACCCCCGCCACATCGTGGCGATGAAATTGAAGATCATCAGGCCGACCGGGATCGAAATGATGATCGTGCCGATCATGAAGTAATTCACGGCCGCCAGCGACATGCCGATGGTGTACTGGTGATGCGCCCAGACCACCATGCCGATCGAGGCGACGGCCAGCATCGCGCCGACCATGCTGTGGTATCCGAACAGGGGCTTGCGCGCGAAGGTCGGGATCACGTGCGACAGAATCCCGATGGAGGGCAGGATCAGGATGTACACCTCGGGATGCCCGAAGAACCAGAACAGGTGCTGGAACAGCACCGGGTCGCCGCCGCCGGAGGCGATGAAGAAACTGGTGCCGAAATGGCGGTCGAACAGCAGCATGGTCACGCCGCCGGCCAGTACCGGTACAACCAGGATCAGCAGGAAGGCCGTCACCAGCCAGGCCCAGCAGAAGATCGGCATCTTCATCATTTTCATGCCGGGTGCGCGCATGTTGAGCAGCGTCACGATGATATTGATCGAAGCCAGCACCGAGGAAATGCCCAGCAGGTGAAAGGCGAAAATCAGGAAGTCCATCGCCATGCCGACCTGCAGCGACAGCGGCGGGTACAGCGTCCAGCCGGTGTTGATCTGACTGCCTCCGCCCGGGAAAAAGGGCACGACGAAAGACAGGACCAGCATGACGGCCGCCGCGGGCAGCAGCCAGAAGCTGAGGTTGTTCAGCCGCGGCAGGGCCATGTCCGGCGCGCCGACCATCAGCGGGATCATCCAGTTGGCCATGCCGGCCGCCGCCGGCATCACCGCGCCGAAGATCATCAGCAGCGCGTGGTTCGTGACCAGGTTGTTGTACAGGTCCGGATCGACCAGCTGGATCCCGGGCATGAACAATTCCGCCCGGATCACCATCGCGCTGGCGCCGCCCAGGAACAGCATGACCAAAGCAAAGATCAGGTACATGCTGCCGATGTCCTTGTGGTTGGTGCTGAACAGCCAGCGCCCGATACCGGCGGGCGGGCCGTGGTGCTCGTGGTGCCCGACGTCGTGGTCCAAAACGGTACTGCTCATGAATGCTCTCCTCGCCTTCTGATCTCTTTATTCTTTACCTGCGCCTCAGCGCGCCGCCTTGATATCGGCGGGCTGCACGATGTCCCCGGTGTCGTTGCCCCAGGCATTGCGCTCATAGGTGATGATGGCGGCCAGCTCGAGGTCGTTCAGCATGTTCCAGGCCACCATTGCCGTGCCGGCTTTTCCGTTCAGCACGATGTCCACGTGCGCGGGCAGGTCTTCGATCGCCATCTGGCTTCCTGCCAGTGGCGGGAACGCGGGCGGCATGCCCTGGCCGTTGACCTGGTGGCAGGCGGCGCACTTGGTGTCATACAGCTCCTTGCCGCGATCCATCAGTTCGCCCAGCGTCCATTCCTTGTCCATCTCGGCCTCGGCAGCCGCCGCCAGCAGCGTGGCTTGCTGATCCGCGACCCAGTCGTCGAACACGTCCTGGGATACCGCCTCGACCACGATCGGCATGCGCGCATGCCAGGTGCCGCAGAGTTCCGCGCACTGACCGCGGAACACCCCCTCGCGGTCGATCTCGGTCCAGGTTTCCGTGATGTAACCGGGAATCGCGTCTTTTTTGAAACCCAGCTCAGGCACCCAGAAGGCGTGGTTCACGTCGGCCGAGGTATGCAGGAAGCGGATCTTGCGGTGCGTCGGCAGCACGAGCCGGTTGTCCACTTCGCGCAGGTAGAGGTCACCGGCTTCTTCCTTGGGCATGAAACGGCTTTCCACCGTGATGCCCTCGTCGAGGTACTGGAATTCCCACCACCACTGGTGGCCGATGACCTTCACTTCCATCAGGTCCTTGTCTTCGGGAACCAGCCACAGGTTTCTCAATGCCGACTGGGCCGAGCCGGCGATGGTCAGGTCCACGCCCAGCACGATGGCCGGCACCAGGACCCAGGACCAGCGGCCGAACCAGCCCTCGTGGAACCGTGAATCCGGCTTGAAACCGCGGCTCTTGCGGTGCGCCCAGATCGAGTAGATAACGATACTGAAGACGATGACGAGGATGACCGTGGCGATCTTCATCGTCAGCATGTGGATATCGTAGATTTCGCGGGCGCTGCCCGAAGCGGGTTCCGGAAAATTGACTCCCGGCGCGTCGGCCAGGAGCGGGGAAGCGGGCAGCAGCAACAGGCCCGCCATTACGAGGTAATAAAAACTTTTGACGCCTTTCATCGACTCCCCTGGCTTCATCCATTTTTCACTGCCTGCCGCTCAAAAGCCCGATCTCACGTCTTGCAGGACCCGGCAAGATGCGATGAACGACTCGTTCGCCCGGCCCGTAACGGCTACAGTTAATTTCACGATTGTGTGCGGGGCCAATGCCACTCGAAACACCGGCCCATTTGCCAACCCATCACGCTTTATTTAACGTTCAACGACTAATTGCGCTTTGATTGATCTGCGTCAATATATCAGCGTGGCTGCGTGACGCAAGGAATTTGTTTGAA
>JAZBPJ010000174.1:0-7326 GCA_036351575.1 Lysobacterales bacterium
CCTGCACGATCACGGCGACGGCCTTCTACGAGGGCATCCCGACGCTGAGCCAGTACGGCCTGGCCCTGATGGCCCTGCTGATGCTGGGTGTAGGCTTTATCGGCTTCCGCCGCTTTGCCTGATAAGTAAGATCGGGGTCGGAGTGGATCTTTTACTCTGACCCCGAAGTTCTAAAAAACCCCGCGGTTCACGCCGCGGGGTTTTTTATTGCCGCATAAAAAATGCCGGCGAATTCGCGCCGGCATTTAGTCCGTTCCCAGATCCCCGGGTCAGGGTAGCCAAGCTACTCTGACCCCATGCTTTCAGGCAGCATCCTGCTGGATATCGTGGTGGATGGCCTCGGCCGCTTTCTTGCCGGCGCCGGCGGCCAGGATCACCGTGGCCGCGCCCGTGACGGCGTCACCGCCTGCGTAGACACGGTGCACGGTGGTTTCCACCTCGCGCTCGTCGACCAGCAGCCCGCCCCAGGAGTGCGTCTTGAGGCCCGGCGTGGTCTTGACCAGCAGCGGGTTCGGGCGCGTGCCGATCGACAGCACCACGTTGTCCACCGGGAAGATGAACTCCGAGCCCTCGATCGGGATCGGCCGGGCGCGGCCGGATTCGTCCGGTTCGCCCAGTTCCATCTTCACGCACTTGAGACCCGTGACCCAGCCGTCCTCGCCCAGCACCTCGATGGGGTTGGTCAGCCAGTGAAATTCCACGCCTTCCTCGATCGCGTGCTCGTATTCCTCGATGCGGGCCGTCATTTCCTTTTCGCTGCGCCGGTACACCACCATCGCCTGCTCGGCGCCCAGCCGCATGGCCGAGCGCACCGCGTCCATGGCCGTGTTGCCGGAGCCGATCACCGCGACGCGCCTGCCGACCTTGAGCGGCGTTTCCGCGTTCGGGAAATCGAAGGCCTGCATCAGGTTGATGCGGGTCAGGAACTCGTTGGCCGAATAGACGCCGTTCAGGCTTTCGCCCGGAATGCCCATGAATTTCGGCAGGCCGGCGCCGGTGCCGATGAAGATGGCCGAGTAACCGTACTCCTTGAACAAGGCGTCCATCGTGATGGTCTTGCCGATGATCACGTTGTTGACGAACTCGACGCCCATCCGCTCGAGCTGGCGGATTTCCCAGTCGAGAATGTTGTTGGGCAGGCGGAACTCGGGAATGCCGTAACGCAGCACACCGCCCGGCGCGTGCAGTCCCTCGTAGACCGTGACCTGGTAACCCATGCGCGCCAGTTCGCCCGCGCAGACCAGGCCGGAGGGACCGGAACCGACGATGGCGATTTTTTCCTCGCGCCACGGCTTCTTGGGCTCCTCGGTCTCGGGCTGAGCCATTTCCCAGTCGGAAACGTAACGTTCCAGGTGGCCGATCGCGACCGGGCCGAAACGCTTGGTCATGTGGCAATTCTTTTCGCACTGCGCTTCCTGCGGGCAGACGCGGCCGCAGATCGCGGCCAGCGGGTTGGCCTCGCGCAGGATTTTCGCGGCTTTCGGCATGTCGTTGGCCGCCACCGCGTGCATGAAGTCGGCGATCGGCACCCGCACCGGGCAGCCGTCGACGCAGACCGGGTCCTGGCAGCGCAGGCAGCGCTCGGCCTCGAACATCGCGTGTGCGAAACAGTAACCCTCGTTGACTTCCTTGAAGTCGTGCGCGCGTTGCTGTGCATCGCGCACGGGCATGGGGGTTTTTTCAGCGCGTTTTACAGGCATCAGGCAGCCTCCTCCTGGTGAGCGGCCCGCTGGCATTCCGCCGCGACCTTCTCTTCTTTCACGTACATCTTGCCCCGGCTGACCGCTTCGTCGAAGTCGACCTGGTGGGCGTCAAAAAACGGCCCGTCGACGCAGGCGAAGCGGACTTCGCCGCCCACGGTGACACGGCAGCCGCCGCACATCCCGGTGCCGTCGATCATCAGCGGATCGAGCGAGGCCGTGCAGGGCACGTTCGCCGCGCGGGTCGTTTTTTCCACCGCGCGCATCATCGGCATCGGGCCGATGGAAATGACGAAGTCAGGATAGCCGGGCTCGCCGCCGTCGATCATCTGCTGCAGGCGTTCGGTGACGAACCCCTTGAAGCCGGCCGAACCGTCGTCGGTGCAGATCTCCAGGTTGTCGGTGATCTTCTCGAGTTCATCGGCCAGGATCAGCAGGCCCTTCTCGCGGGCGCCGATAATGACGGTCGTCTTCTCGCCGCGCGCCCTGAGTTCTTTCATCAGGCACAGCAGCGCGGCCGAACCGAAGCCGCCGCCGACGCCGACGATGTGTCCGCCGCTCGGAATTTCCGGTGCTTCGCCCAGCGGGCCGACCATGTCCAGGATCTCATCGCCGACGCCCAGTTCGCCCAGGCGGCGCGTGGTGGCGCCCACTTCCTGCACGACGATGGTCAGCAGGCCGCTGTCACGGTCATAATCGGTGATGGTGATCGGGATCCGCTCGCCGCCTTCGCGCACGCGCAGGATCACGAACTGGCCTGCCCTGGCGGCGCGCGCGATCAGCGGCGCATCCACGCGGTACAGGCTGGTGATGTCGGTCAGTTGCCTTTTTTCGACGATTTTCGGCATGTCAGAGCTCCGGGTTTTCGTGCATGGCCTTGATGCGCCGCCAGCGCCGCATCACTTCTTTCTCGATCGCGGCGAGCCGGTCCTCGTTGCCTTCCTTCATCAGGTGCTTGGTCTTGCCCATCTGGCCCAGCCAGTCGGTCAGCTTGCGCTGACGGCCCAGCACTTCGGGGTCATAAGTGATGTTGGTCGAACCGCGCTCCACCTCGTAGATCGGGAAGAACAGCGAATCGATCGCCACCTGCAGCACGGACTCGGCCGCGTCGTCGGTGGTGGTCCAGTTCAGCGGGCAGAAGGACAGGATCTTGCCGTAGGAGAGGCCTTCGTGCTTCGCGTACCACTGGGCCTTGGCCGCCTTGCGCATCAGGTCCTCGGGATAGCCCTCGCTGGCCGTGAACACGTAAGGCACGTGGGCGGCCGCGAAAATCTGCGGCGTATCCTTGTGATGCGTCATCTTGCCGCGCCGTGAGCGGCCGACCTGGCTGGTCGACGTGCGGTGACCGAGCGGGGTCGAGTAGGACAGCTGCGCGCCGGTATTCATGTAGCCCTGGTTGTCGTACTCCAGGATCATCATGTGGTGGTTGCGGTGCGCCGCACCCAGCGCCGGCCCCATGCCGATGTCCATGCCGCCGTCGCCGCTGACCATCACGAAGGTGATTTCTTCGTCGATGCTGACGCCGGCGAGTTCGCCGCGGCGGATCAGCTCGTGGTACATCTCCACGAGACCGGACAGCGTGGCGGCGCCGTTCTGGAACAGGTTATGGATGTAGGTGACGCGGTGCGATGTCTTCGGGTAACCGGTGGTCACGACCATCGCGCAGCCGGTCTGGAACAGCACGACGACATCACCCTCCAGCACGCTGAATACCTGGTGCAGCACCGGGAAGGCGCCGCAGCCGGGGCAGGCGCCGTGTCCGGGGGCGATCCGGCTGGGCACCTCCGCCATGGCCCACAGCGGCTTGAGCTCGACGTCGAGCTTGCCGGTTTCCTTGTTCACGGTGACCTTGGCCATGCCGCGGGTGACTTCCTCGGTCTTGATCGGGGGCAGGCCCTCGGCGAAGGTGAGGTCCGGCGAGCCGGCAAAGGTGCCGTGGTAGGCGAAGGTCTCTTTGAATTGACCGGTGTCGATCGCTTCGAGCGCCTGTTCAAAGAAGGTCTCGGCGTCGGAGTCGTCAAAGTCCTTGCCGCCCAGGCCGTAAATACGCGTCGCGACGCGGGTTTTGTTATCCGGGTCGAGCTGCAGCGCGGCGCGCAGTTCCAGCGACAGGTTGCCGCCGTCGGCGCCGTAGGAATCGGCCCGGTCGCCGACCACGACGGTCTTGACGTTTTTCAGTGACTCGCGAATGAGTTCCGCCGGAAACGGCCGCAGGACATTGAGTGACAGCACACCGACCTTCTTTCCTTCGTCACGCAGCTTGTCCGCAACGGCCTTGGCCGTTTCAGCGGCGGAATTGAGCAGTACGACGGCAGCGTCGGCGTCTTCCAGGCGGTACCGGTCCGCCACGGCGTAGCTGCGCCCCGTCAGTTGTTCGAGTTCGGCAAAAACCTCCGGTATGACCTTGCGGGCCGCTTCCATGGCCAGCGAATGCTGTTTCTTGTTGTTGATCAGGTCAGGGTCGTTCATGTACGGCCCGAAGGTGATCGGACGCTTGGGATCGAGCGCGGTGTAGGGCGGCTTGTTCTCACCGAGGAAGGCCTTCAGCGCGTCCTTGTCCGCCACGGTTTCCACGCGGCGCTTCTGGTGGCTGGTGAAGAACCCGTCGTAAGCCACGATGACCGGCAGGCGGACGTCGGCGTGCTCGCCGATGCGGATCGCGGCGATATTCATGTCGTACACCGCCTGCGGATCGCGCGCCATCAGGATGATCCAGCCCGTGTTCAGGGCGAAGTAAATGTCCGAATGGTCGCAGCGGATATCCAGCGGGCCGGACACGGCGCGGGTCGCGACGTTCAGAACCATCGGCGCGCGGGTACCGGACTGCACGGGAAGTTGTTCCAATGCGTACAATAGCCCCTGTGACGAAGTGGCGTTGAGGACGCGTCCCCCGCCCAGCGATGCGCCGTAGCAGATACCGGCCGCGCCGTGTTCGCCATCGGCGGGCACCATCATGATTTCGTGCTCGCCGTCCGCCTGCATTCTCGACAGGGTCTCGGCGACCTCGGTGGAGGGCGTGATCGGGAAGTAGCCCATCACGTGAAATTCGATATCGCTGGCCGCCTTGGCCGCCGCCTCGTTTCCGCTCAGGAAGTCGGTGTTCTTGGCGGCCGTCCCGGCCCCGGATTTCCGGATTACCTCGTTGGCTTCAGTGGCCATACTCAGTCCTCAAATTTTCAGTTTCATCGACGGGACAGCCCTTGCCGTCCCCGTTCCGTTCATCACGCCGCTCAGGCGAACAGCGGCACGCGCAGGCTGTCCGCCAGCCCCGGCGTTTCGGTGACCCGGACCAATGCCTCGGTCGGGCAGGTTTCAACGCAGCGCATGCAGCCCTTGCAGTACTGGTAATCGACGCCTTTAAGTCGAATCCTCGAGACGCCCTCTTCGTCGTCTTCATGCGTCCAGGACAGGCAGAAGTCGGGACACACGGTGGCGCAGAGCCCGCAATGAATGCACTTGGCGCCGGCGAACTTCGGCATGTAGCCTGTCCGCGAGGCCGAAAGATCGTTCGATATCGTATTACCCGCATTGGGAATGATGCCGCCGATCGGGGCCGTTTCATAACCCAGCAGCGGGGTCGACCTGATGATCGGCAGGTCGCCTTCGCCCTGGGCAACGCCTTCGATTGCTTCGAGCTCGGTCGCTCCGCGCTCAAAAGCGCGCTCGTTGGCGGCCGCGGCCTTCGGATTGATCTTTTTGAACTTGGCGGTCAGTTTTTCCAGCACTTTTTCCCCGTCGAGGAAAGGCACGACCTTGCACAGCGTGCCGAGCATCACGGCGTTGGGGCGCGAGAACTCCTGCATCGCGATGTTGGTGGCGTCGATCCGTATCAGCCGGGTGCCCTTTGGCAGCTTTTTCAGCGTGTCCGGGACGTCGCCGGGCTGGCCGTTGTAAATGACGACGCCGTTGTCTTTCATGCCGGCAATCGTAATTTCCTGCTTCGCCAGCGCATCGTGGAAAATCAGGATCACGTCGGGAGAATCGATCGGCGCGCTGGTGCGAATCGGCTTGTCGGCTGCGCCCAGCCGCACGTAGGACCGCACAACGGAGCCTTTCTTCTCGGAGCCGTAGGACGAAAAGTGCGAACCGTTGAGGTTCATGTCGAGAACGGCCGCGGTGGCCAGGATCTTTCCGGCCGAGTTGGCGCCGAGACCTCCGATGGACTCGAAACGGATTTCAAACAACCCGGTTGGATCAGGCAAAATACATTCGCTCATAAAACCTGTCCCGTATTTTTCAGACTTGAAGGCATGGTGAACTTATCACTCACCCCCTGACCCGGATATGCGTTAAGTCAACTGAAACTGCCTGCAGTCGGCCGCTTTCCGGTCAATTGATTCAAATCAAGGAATCAATCGGTCACGGCGGCGATCGGAGTAAACTTCGAGGGTACGCAAGCCTTCCCGGAGCCCGCCATGAAGATTGACCGGATCGAGTTGTTTCACGTCGCTTTTCCGCTCGAAAAACCATTCCACCCATCATGGATTCCCGGCTATCCGCAAACGGTCAACCGCTTCACCCTGGCCCGCCTGACGACCGCCGACGGCGTGCAGGGCCTGGCCGCGGGCGCGGCATTCAACGAGGAACGCGAAGGCCTCGGTAAGCTGCTCGGCCCCTACCTGATCGGTCTCGATCCCTGCGACATCGCGACCGGCCGGCAGCGCATCCGCGAGGCCAGTTACCTGGGCTGGAGCAACTACTGGCTGGAAACCGCGTTCTGGGACATCCGCGGCAAGGTCGAAGGCCTGCCGCTTTGGCGAATGCTGGGCGGCGATCCGTCGAAGCTGCCGCCAGGCCAAAGAATCCCGGTGTATGCCTCGACCGGCGAAATCCACCCGCCGGAGCAGCGGGCCGAGGAAGTCCTGCAGCTTCGCGAGCAGGGTTTCAAGACCGTCAAGCTGCGCGTGCACGATTTCGAGCTGCGCGAGGATATCCGGCAAATCGAAACCGTTCGAAAAGCCGTTGGCGACGACCTGGCGATCGGGGTGGACGCGAACCAGGGCTGGCGTGTCGCGCTGATCGACGACGCGCCGCTGTGGGACCTCGAACGGGCCACCGCCTTTGCCGCCGCCTGCGCCGACGTTGGTATCGCCTGGCTGGAAGAGCCGCTGGACATGTATGCCTGGGACGACCTGGCCGAGCTGCGCCGAAGGTCAAAGGTGCCGATCGCCGGCGGCGAACTGAACGGCGGCTGGCACGAGTTCCGCACGATGCTGGAAAAAGGCTGCTTCGACATTTACCAGCCGGACGCGACGTTCGGCGGCGGGATCTCGGACGCCAGGCGCGTGCAGGAAGCCTGCATCGAACGCGGTCTGCATTTTGCGCCGCATACCTGGTCGAACGGTTTCAGCATGGTGGTGAACCTGCACGTGCACGCCGCGGGGGCGATGGACCACCCGCTCGAATACCCCGTAGAACCGCCCGGCTGGACGCCAGCTGTCCGTGACGCCCTGCTGACCGGGCCGGTCCTGGCGGACGCCGACGGCACCGTGGCCGTTCCCGATGCGCCGGGGCTGGGCATCGAGATCGACGAGCAATTGCTGAAGCGGTATGGAAAGAAGTTTTTCGACATCACGACCCGGGGTGTCGCGGTCAACACGATCCGCGAGAAAGGGCTGTTTACCGC
>JAZBPJ010000175.1:0-20211 GCA_036351575.1 Lysobacterales bacterium
ATAAACCTCGTTTCCGTTTACCGTCCGGTGACACGATGCGCTGGTGCGCCGCGCCGGACGGCCGGTATTATAGGCTGATCGAATCCGTGGAGTCGTTTGAATGGCAGAAAACCCCCTGCAGGATATCCCCGACATCGAGGATATCCACCTCGCCCACGCCCGTATTCGTCACCAGGCACGGGTAACACCGGTGCTGAGTGACCCGGAACTCGACGAATACCTGGGCTGCAGGCTGTACTGCAAGTGCGAGAACCTGCAGCGGGCTGGGGCATTCAAGTTCCGCGGCGCCAGCAACGCCGTTCTGCTGCTCATCGAGCGCGGCGTGAAGGGAGATTTCGCAACGCACTCCTCCGGCAACCACGGCGCGGCCCTTGCCCTGGCCGCGCGACTGGCGGGGCGAAAGGCTCACGTCGTGATGCCTGAAAATTCTTCGAAACTGAAGATCGAGGCCGTGAAATCGTATGGCGGGCAGGTGCACTTCTGCAAACCCACGCACCAGTCGCGGGCACAGGGGCTGCAGGTCCAGGTCGATGCCGGTCATACCGCGATCCACCCTTACGACGACGCCGCCATCATCGCGGGACAGGGTACCGCGGCGATCGAACTGGAACAGGAAGTCCCCACGCTCGAGCAGATCATTACGCCGCTGGGCGGCGGCGGACTGGTCAGCGGCACGGCCATTGCCTCCAGCCCTCGCGGCATCGAGGTGTTCGCCGTTGAACCGGAAGGCGCTGCAGACGCGGTCGAGAGCCTGCGGCAGGGAAAAATCGTCAAGGACTACCGGCCCGACACGATCGCTGACGGACTGCGGGCGATCATCGGCGTGCGCAACTTCCGGGTGGTCGAGGAACGGGTGCGCCGGGTGCTCACCGTCAGCGACGATGACATAAGAGAAGCCATGGTTCTGGCCTTGAAGTACCTGAAACTGTTGATCGAACCTTCATCGGCCACGGTGATCGCAGCCATACGAAATCACCCGGAAATATTCGGCGGCAAGCGGGTCGGCGCGATCATCAGCGGTGGCAACATTCACCCCGCGGACTGGGTCGCCCTGACGGGTAACGAACTGGAAGGCTGAAGGCTCAGCCGAGGGACTGGATATAAAGCGCCGCCAGCATTTCCAATAACCGCTGGTCGCTGTTTTGAAATCGGTCGGGTTCCGGGCTGTCCACGTCCAGGACACCGATCAGGTCACCCCGATGCACCAGGGGCAGAACGATCTCCGAGCGCGACTCGGGATCACAGGTGATATGCCCCGGAAAGGCATGCACGTCCGCGACCCGCTGGACCTTCAGCGAGGCCGCCGCTGTGCCGCAGACTCCCTTGCCAAACGGTATTTCAACGCAAGCCGGCTTGCCCTGGAACGGACCGACGACGAGCCGGCCGTTCCGCAAGAAATAGAATCCGGCCCAGTTGACCTTTGCAAACGAATGATAGATCAGGGCCGACAGGTTGGCTGCATTGGCAATCGCATCATCGCAGCCGGCCAGCAGCGCTTTCGCCTGTGCGCACAGCCGGTCTGCATTCGGCGTTTTTTCAGCGGGACCTGTTTCGTGGAACATTTTTCTTTACCGGGCAAACAAACGCCCGGGCGGATCGCCCGGGCGCTGTGAAAAACAAACCCGCCGCTAGTACGACGAGGCCGTATCTTCGACGATGGTCGGCGTGACGAAGATCAGCAGTTCACGCTTGGACGTTTCGTTGGCGCGGCGGCGGAACAGGGCTCCGAGACCCGGAACGTCGCCCAGCCAGGGCACCTTCTCCTCGTTGGACGTTTTGTTGTCCTGGAAAATACCGCCCAGCACGATCGTGTCGCCGTTGCCGACGAGAACGGTGGTCGCCACTTCACGCGTATCGATGGACGGCACGGAACCGCCGCGCGAGGTCTGGAAGATCTCACCGACCGTATCCTGCTTCACGTTGAGGTCCATCTGCACGCGGTTATCCGGCGTAATCAGGGGGGTCACCCTCAACTCGAGCACGGCTTCCTTGAACACCACGGAAGCGGCGCCGGAGGACGTCGACTCCTCGTAGGGAATCTCGACACCCTGCTGGATGTAGGCTTCGGCCTGGTTGGCGGTCACGACCCGCGGGGTCGAAACGACTTCACCTTCACCCTCTGACTCGAGCGCGGAAAGCTCGAGGTCCACGATCACGTCGCTGGACAGGAACGACAGGCCAAGGGTTGCCGCCGACTGGTCGGAAGCAGGCAGGTTGACCTGGTAGCGGTTGGGATAGGACGGAATGTCGAGCAGGCCGTCATCCCTGGGATTGATGCGCGGGTTGACCGTGTCGGCAGCCGAACCATCCGCTGCCAGCACTCCGATATTGGAGCCGATGTGCAGCGCCGTCACGCCGAAACGCACGCCCAGTTCATGGGCGAAGTCGGACTGGGCGATCACGATACGCGATTCGATCTGCACCTGCTGCACCGCGTAGTCGAGCTCTGTGACGAGTTCGCGGATTTCCACGATCTTGTCCGCGGTATCCGTAACCAGCAGCGTATTCGTGCGCGCATCGACCGTAACCGAACCCCGCTCCGAGAGCAGGCCGTACTCGGTTTCAATGTTGCTGGTGGAATCGAGAATCAGGTTCTTGAGATCCTCCGCGCTGGCGTAGCTTACCGGGATCAGGACCGTCTGCAGTGGTTCCAGGATGCGCCTGTCACGCTGCGCCTGCAGCAGCTGCTGTTCGCGTGCCGCAATTTCAGCCGTCGGGCCGATCCAGAGCACATTGCCGTTGCGGCGCATGTCGAGGTTGCGCGCGTCCATCACGATATCCAGCGCCTGGTCCCAGGGCACGTTGGTCAGGCGCAAGGTCAGGTTGCCGCCCACGCTGTCCGCCACCACGATGTTCAGGTCGGATACATCCGCGATCAACTGCAGCACCGAGCGCACCGGAATGTCCTGGAAGTTGAAGGTCACACGGGTGCCTTCGTACTCCTTGTCCTCGAAGAACTGGACGACTTCTTCCTCGGCAATTTGCGCCGACCGCGACAGCTCACTCACTTCGATGATGTAATCCGTACCCGACTCGTACGCGAGGTGCTCGTAGAGGCCGCCCATCTTCAGTTCGAGCCGCGCGCCGGACGAGGTATTGAACGAGTCGATGAAGCGAACCGGCGTGGCGAAGTCCATCACGTCCAGGCTTTGATCGAGCCGGTCGGGCAATGAGGCGCCGAGCAGGTCAACCGTCAGGCGTTCAACGTCTTCGTGAACCGACAGGCTGGCGCCGGGCTGATCGGTCTTGACGATCACGCGGGCCTGGCCGTTCTCGCCAAGGCGGAAATCAATGGAGCTTACTTCCGGCCCGGAGCCGGAAGCGCTGACCCGGGAAGCCGGGGCGTCGCTGTTGGCTCCTGCAGCGATAGACAGGACCACCTGGCCCGCTGCGGCGCTGTAATCGTATGCGCTGGGGCTGGACAGGTCGACGACGAGACGCGTTCTTCCGCCCGCCGATATCGCCGAGTACTTCGTAACCGAACCCATGCCGACATTGACCGGGGCCGTCCCTGTCTGCGCCTCGGTATCAGCGAGGTCCAGCACGATCCGAGGCGGGGTTTCCGTCGCGAAAACGCTGACATCGGGCGTGTCACCGGTCGTTTGCAGGGTGATCTCCACGGAGCCATCCGCGGTCGCGGAGTGTCCGATACCGGACACGCTGGTCGCTCCGTGAGCCATCGCCAGGGGCGTCATGACCAGTACAAGCGCCAGCCCCCTGAGAAGTCCATTTCTTGTAAGTCGCATGCTGCGTCCTCTTTCACAGGATTGCGGTTGAGTCCTTAAGGATTCCTTGTAGCAATTCATTGCACTCGCCTCTTGAGAATAATCACCGGGGTCGGGCCGTTACCTGCTGCCGTCCAGGGCTACCGTAGCGTCCCTGATCAGCCAGCCGCCGGCGCCGTCGGTGATGAACTCGCTCAATAGCACTTCGTCATCGCGTATGACGCTCACCTTGCCGTGATTCTGTCCGATGTAGTTACCCACGGCGACCCGGTGCACAACGCCATCCGGATCCTTGATGAGTGCCCAGTCATTGGACTCTTTGCTGAATGTTCCGACCATGGCCAGCGTATCGAGCTCAAAGCGCTCGAGGTATTCCCTCGGCCGGCTGAAGTCGGGCCGCGGGCCCGTCGTGTTTTGCGTTTCCGCAACCTGTTCCGCTCCCTCGCTGGTGGACTGCCGGAACGGATCCCGTCCGGCCAGTCCCTCGTACTCGTAGGGAGTATAGGTTCGCACCGGCGGAATCGGCGGAATAGGTGTTGCGGGACGGTCCTTGACTTCCGCAATGTAGCGATCGAGATCGTCCTGCTGCCCACCGCAGGCGGACAGGGTCAGGACTGAAACGGCCAGCAGCAACCACGGGGCTCCGCGCATTATGTTGATGTTCCTCATGGCGCACCTGCCTGGGCATCGCGTTCTGCCGCTTCTTCCTCGTCGATATACCGATACGTCTTGACGGTGCCTTCGAGGATCAGGCGCCCGTCTCCACCGCCGTCACGCTCGTTGGCGCGCCGCAATGCAATATCGTGCATGGTCAGGATCACGACACGTGGAAGTGAGGCAACACCCGCCACGAACTCGCCGAACTGGTGGTAATCACCCATCATGCGGACCGAAATCGGCCGCTCGGCGTAGAAATCGTGGTAGCCCTCTGCATTCGGCTGGAACAGCTGCACATCGATACCCGCGCCCAGCGCTGTTTGCGAAACATCCACCAGCAGCTTGTCCATCTCCGTGCGACTGGGCAGCTGGCGAAACATGGTCTCCAACAGTTCCTGCATCTCGGCCAGCTGCTCCTCGTAAGCCTCGAGGTTTGCCGCCTTGGCCTGCTTCTGCTCGAACTCGGCGCGCAGGTTGTTTTCCATGCCCTGGACCATCTCGAGCTGGCTGGTCTTGTCCTTGATCAGCAGGAAGTAGCCGATCGCCAGGATGATAACCAGCAGGAAGCCGAGAATGAGGTAACGAACAGATGCCGGTGCACTGCCGATATCATTGAAATCGAGGTCTCTGAGTTCGTCCAACATCAGCCCATACCCTCCAGGTCCTCATCGGACGCTTCATCTTCCGCGCCGCGGTTGGTGTCCAGGCGTACGCTGATCGAAAACTCGTAGCGTTCGACACGGCTGGCGGCTTGCTGGAATACCCTGACGTATTGGAGATCGGGTTTAACAAACAGGTCCATTGCTTCCAGGTTCTGGAGATATTCGGAGACCATCGCGTTGGACGCGCTGGTGCCCAGCAGCGTGAGGTTCATGCCCTGCTGCCTCACGTTGGTCAGCGTAACGCCGGGCGGAATGGTCTTGGCCAGCTTGTCGAGCATTTCAACGGTGAGCGATCGGCTGGCCTGGAGAGACTCGATGATCTGCTTGCGCGCCACCAGGCGGGCTCGCGTCTCCTCCAACTGGGAAATTCGCGTGATGCGCTGTTCAAGCCGGGAAATCTCGACCTGGATGCGCTGGTTGCGCGCTTCCTGGTCACTGATCGACTGGTCGATCATGACACCGACAATGAGCACGATAATGGCGCCCAGCACAATCGTCGCGACGAGCGAATACATGAATTGGCGCTGGCGTTCCCTGCGCGCCTCTTCACGCCACGGAAGAAGATTGATTCTAGCCATCAGTCAAACCCCCGTAATGCGAGACCCGCTGCCACCATCAGGCTCGGCGCGTTCCGTTTCAGCGCCGATACCGCGACCGATGGAGCCAGTTCCATTCCTGCAACCGGGTCGGCAATGGACGTCTTGATTCCGAGTTCCTGTTCGACAACCCCGGCAAGGCCCTTCAAGCTGGCCATCGTGCCCGAGAGATACATCGTGCGGACATTCGAGAATTCTGCACTTGAACTGTAAAACTGCAGCGCGCGGCTGATCTGCTGGACGATGCTGAGCATGTACGGCTCCAGCACGTCCTCTTCGAAATTATCCGGGCCGGGCTCGCCGCGCATGAAAAATTGCGCTTGCTCGGCCGACATTTCGTAACGCCGCATGATTTCCTCGGTCAGCTGGTTGCCTCCGAACGGGTGGTCACGCGTATAGATGACCCGCCCGTTGCGCAGGATCAGCAGCCGCGAGAGATCGGAGCCGACGTCGAAAATGCCGACGGTTTCGGCGCTGCGAATGCCATCCCGCTCCCGAATCAGCTCAAACGCGTTGGCGATCGCAAACGACTCGACGTCCACGACTTTGGCTTTCAGACCGAGGGACTCGAGTGCATCCTGGCGACTTTCGACGTTTTCGTTCTTGCTGGCGGCCAGCAGGATATCCACCATATCCGCATTTTTGGGGGAAGGCCCGATTACTTCGAAATCGAGACTGATCTCGTCCAGCGGGTAAGGAATGTATTGGTTGGCCTCGATCTGAACCTGGCTTTCAATGTCTGCGTCGGCCAGGTTGGAAGGGAGGCTGATCGTCTTCGTAAATACCGCCGAGCCCGATACGGCCACTGCACAGTACTTGGAACTCGAACCCGAATTACGGACAGCCGATTGAATCGCGTCCGAGATCGCATCGATGTCCTGGACCGACTTCTCGACGATAACGCCGGAAGGCAGCGGCTCGATAGCGAAATGATCGACCTTGTATGAGTTCCCGTGCCGTGAAAGCTGAAGCAGGCGGATGCTTGAAGACCCGATGTCCAACCCCATTACAGGGGGTGATTTGGTGCCGAATATTTTCAAATTGCCCTCAATCCTTTGCTCGACAATGGGTTATTGACACTTCCTAAACTAGTTTTTAGCAGATATCGCGCAGTATCTCAATGCCGCAGCGAAACTTTTTTGTCTTGAATCCATACTAAATCGCATAGTCCGGAAGCTTTGGATGATCATTGACAGAAGAGAAATGGCGTGCCACCAAGTGACGTGAACTGCCTTGCTGATAGAGCGGGGCCGCTTCCCTGCCTGCCACGGGTAACGTATCGTACAATACCCATTTCGGAAGATCCGTCTTCCAAGACACAGCATAACAGGATTTTTCCGTGAAAAAACTTTTTCGCCGGCTTCTACTGCTGATTCTGGTGCTGACGATCCTGGGCATTGCGGCGATCGGCGTGGCTTACTTCATTTTCGCGCGTGACCTGCCGGACGTCGAAACGCTCCGCGACGTGCAGATGCAGGTACCGCTCCGGGTCTTCAGCGAAGATGGAAAACTGCTCGGCATTTTCGGCGAAAAACGGCGCATCCCGGTGCATATCGAGGAAATGCCCGATTGCGTGAGCCAGGCTTTTCTCGCCGGCGAGGACGCCCGTTTTTACGAACATTTCGGTCTCGACTACAAGGGAATCAGCCGCGCCGTCTGGTCGCTGGCGACCACCGGCGAAAAGACCATCGGCGGCAGTACGATCACGCAGCAGCTGGCGCGCAACTTTTTCCTGACCAACGAAAAAACCTTCACGCGCAAGATCAGGGAAATGTTCCTGGCGCTGAAGATCGAGCGCGAAATCGAGAAGGACAAGATCCTGGAGCTCTACCTGAACAAGATCTTTCTCGGTCACCGCGCCTACGGTGTCGGCGCAGCGGCGGAAGTGTATTACGGGAAATCTCCCGGGCAGCTGACGCTCGCCCAATGCGCAATGATCGCCGCCCTGCCCAAGGCTCCATCGCGCATCAACCCGATCACGTCACCCGAACGCGCCACCGAAAGGCGTGATTACGTTCTGGCGCGCATGCTCGAACAGGGATACATCAACCAGGCCGAGTACGAACAGGCCGTGCGTGAAAAAGACCGCGCTTTTTACCACGGGGCGATCGCTGAAATCTCCGCCCCGTACGTTGCCGAGATGGTTCGCGTGCAATCCCTTCGCCTGCTCGGTTCAGAGGCATACACCGGAGGCTACGAGGTCACCACGACTATCGACAGCCGGCTGCAAACGGCCGCCAACATCGCAGTTTCGAACGGCCTCGAGGAGTACGACCAGCGTCACGGCTACCGCGGCCCGGAGGGCCATGTCGACCTGTCTGACCGCTTGACCACGGATGACTGGCAGGATGCACTCGCCCCTTACCGGCCGATTTCGGGCCTGGAGCCCGGCCTGGTGATCGAGGCGGAAGAGGAACTGGCGCTGGTTTACCTGCGAAACGGCCAAACGGTCGCGCTGTCCCTGGCGGACATGTCATGGGCGTCGCCTTTCGTCGACAGAAACCGAAAAGGGGCTGCACCGAAGACCGTCGCGGACATCATGGCGCCGGGCGACATCATTCGGGCCCGGCTGCACGATGACGGCAGCTGGCGACTCGGCCAGATGCCCGAGGTGGAAGCCGCGCTGGTCGCACTGGACCCGGGCAGCGGCAACATCAGGGCGCTCGTCGGCGGCTATGATTTCGCGCGCAGCAAGTACAACCGCGTCACTCAGGGCCGGAGGCAGCCCGGTTCGAGTTTCAAGCCCTTCATTTACTCGGCGGCATTCGAGAACGGCGCAACGCCGGCCACGCTGGTCAATGACGCACCGATCGTATTCGACGACGCTGAGCTGGAACGCACCTGGAAGCCGCAGAATTTCAGCGAACAGTTCTTTGGCCCGACCCGGCTGCGCGAAGCCATGGTCAAGTCCCGCAACCTCGTCTCGGTGCGCCTGCTGCGTGATATCGGAATCGACTTTGCGCGCGATCACGTAACGCGGTTCGGATTCGAGGAAGACGATATCCCTGCCAACCTGTCCATGGCCCTGGGAAGCGCCTCCCTGACCCCTTTGTCCATGGCCCGCGGCTACGCGGTGTTCGCCAACGGCGGATACCTCGTTCCTCCGCGCTACATCAGCGAAATCAGGGACGCCGGGGGCGCCGTCGTTTACGCAACCCGGCCGCCGCTGTTGTGCGATGACTGTTTGCCTGACAGCGAAGCCGCGGACGAGACCGTTGTCGTCGAAAAACTCGAACCGGAGTTCAGGCCGCTGAGCGTGACCTCGGATTCAGACAGCGTGAACAGCAGCCTGGACGAGACGGAAAACGCGCCCAACCGTGCCGAAATCGCAATCGCCGACCGCGCGATCTCTCCGCAGAACGCTTACCTGGTCCGGTCCCTGATGATGGACGTCGTGCGGCGCGGTACGGGTGTGAGGGCCATGCAGCTCGGCCGGCGCGACCTCGCCGGCAAGACCGGCACGACAAACGAACAGCGTGATGCGTGGTTCTCCGGCTACAACGACCACCTGGTCGCCTCGGTCTGGGTCGGGTTCGACAACCATGACCCCCTCGGGGCGCAGGAACAGGGTGGACGGGCCGCGCTTCCGATCTGGATCGAATTCATGCGCGTGGCGCTTGACGGGGTGCCGGACACCCCGCCGGCAATGCCGGATGGGCTGGCGCAGGCCCGGATCGATCCGGACACCGGCCTGCTCGTGCCGCCCGACCGCGCCGACGCCATCATGGAAATATTCCAGGCGGACCACCTGCCACCCATGATGGACAGCAATACCGGAGACAAGGAAGATGCCGCATCGGAAGAAGACCCGTACGAAATCTACTGATGCGCCCATGCCCCGCCGCTTGCGAAGACTGAAGCAACTCAGGATGGAAGTGGCCGCCGAGGCGGCGCGCATCATCGCGACGGAGGGACAGCACAACTACCATGCCGCCAAAAAGAAAGCTGCGGAGCGTATCGGGATCAGCGAACGGCTTGCACTGCCCAGCAACATCGAGGTCAAGGACGCGCTCAGAAGCTACCAGGTTTTATATGGCGGGGCGGCCCACGAACAGAACATCCGGCGACTCCGGCAAACGGCCGCAAGGGCCATGCGCCTGCTCACGGATTTCAATCCGCGGCTGGTCGGGGCGGTGCTCGACGGAACGGCCGAGGAGCATTCCCGGGTTTCCCTGCACGTTTTTGCCGACTCGGTGGAATCGGTGGTTTTTTTCTTCGCCGAGCGCGGCATCGCGCATGACCAGGACCAGCGCCGTATTCGCTGGTATTCCGGCACGCACATGACGGTGCCCCTGGTTCTTGCCGAACTCGAGGGCCAGGTCATAGAACTGGCCGTGTTCGAGGAAAAGCATCTGCGCCAGCCGCCGCCGAGCCCCATTGACGGCCGGCCCCAGCAAAGAGCCTCCCTGCATGAAGTCGAAGCCCTGCTGACCGGGGAGTCCGTCTGACTGCCCACCCCGATACGATAAAAAACCCCGCCAAAGGGCGGGGCTCTCGTGAAAAAAGGAATTCGGCTCAGCTGCGCCGGTGCAGCGCCCGGTAACGTCGCTCGGTCTTTCCGGCATAGACCTGGCGCGGACGCCCGATCTTGGTAGGTTCCCCGCTCTGCTCGAGCCATTGCGATACCCAGCCCACCGTGCGGGCTATCGCGAACATCACGGTGAACATGCTGACAGGGATACCGAGGGCCTTGTAGATGATGCCCGAGTAGAAATCGACATTCGGGTAAAGTTTCTTTTCGATGAAGTACTCGTCTTCCAGCGCGATACGCTCGAGTTCCATCGCCAGGTCCATCATCGGATCGTCTTTCCCCAGTTCGTCCAGCACCTCGTAACAGGCAGCGCGAATGATCGTGGCGCGCGGGTCATAGTGCTTGTAAACACGGTGCCCGAAGCCCATCAGGCGGAACGGATCGTCCTTGTCCTTGGCCTTCTTGACGAACTTGGGCACATTCGAGATGTCGCCGATTTTGGCCAGCATGGCCAGCACGGCCTCGTTGGCCCCGCCGTGCGCCGGTCCCCACAAGGCAGATATACCCGCCGATACGCAGGCGTAAGGATTGGCTCCCGTGGAGCCTACCAGGCGCACGGTCGAAGTACTGGCATTCTGCTCGTGGTCGGCGTGCAGGATGAAGAGCAGGTCCAGCGCGCGGGCGGCGACCTCGCTGACCTCGTATTCTTCGGTAGGCACCGAGAACATCATGTGCAGGAAACGCTCGGTAAACCGCAGGTTGTTCTGCGGGTACGCCATCGGCCACCCCATGTGATGACGGTAGCAGGCCGCTGCGATTGTCGGGATCTTGGCGATCATGCGCTTCGCGGCCAGCATCCTGTGATCCGGGTCGTTCATGTCCAGGCTGTCGTGGTAAAAAGCAGCCAGCGAACCTACGACACCGGCCATCATCGCCATCGGGTGCGCATCGTAGTGGAACCCGGAGATAAAGCTGTAAATCTTTTCGTGGATCATGGTGTGATAGGTCAGCTCGTTTCGGAACGCGTTGAGCTGCTTCTCGGTCGGCAATTCGCCGTAGAGCAGAAGATAGGAAACCTCCACGAAGGTGCTGCGCTCCGCGAGCTGCTCGATCGGGTAGCCGCGGTACCGCAGGATGCCCTTGCCGCCGTCAATGAAGGTAATCTTGCTGGTACAGGCCGCCGTGGCTGCGAAACCGGGATCGTAGGTGAAGTATCCAAGACCGGAAGCCAATTGCTTGATATCGAGCGTCGGCTCGCCTTCGGTACCGGACACAACCGGAAGCTCGAGTTCCTTACCCGAGGATTTATCGCATATCAGAACTTTGTTGTCGGACACTTGAGTCTCCTGCACATTATTGAATTGTCAGGCCTGGGGAAGGCCCGGCCACCGGGAGCAGCCAAGGTGCCGAGAATCCGGTCGCCACGAAGTCCAAAGAATATAGCACAGCTTCATGAAAATCGTCTAATATTCAATATGTTAATTAAGTAAATGAATTTACTAATAATTCAGGGCAATAAAAAACCCCGCAGGGCCGAACCGCTGCGGGGTTTTTGCAACAGGGTAATCGAAGCTCAGGACTTGCCGTAGCGCTTTTTGAAGCGATCGACACGGCCACCGGAATCGAGCACCTTGTGCTTGCCGGTGTAGAAAGGATGCGATGCACTGGAAACTTCCACCTTGATCAGGGGGTATTCGTTTCCGTCTTCCCACTTGATGGTTTCTTTGCTGTCCATCGTGGAACGCGTCAGGATCGCAAAATCTGATGATACGTCCTGGAACACCACGTCTCTGTATTCGGGGTGAATGCCGGATTTCATGATAATTCCTTTAAAAAAACTGTTTACGCGCCTTCGCGAAAGGCCGGGTAGTCTAAAGCGGAACGTTATATTTTGCAAGAAAATTCAGGGCAGGAACAAGGCCTGCAGGTCATTGAGGAAACGCCAGCCCAGCGACGTAGGCGCCACCCGTTCAGCGTTCTCCTCCAACAGCCCGCCGGCAACGGCCTGCTCTACCCGTGATTTTATCGCGTCCCATGGCAGGCCGGTGCGTTGTTCGAACCGCTGCTTTGGCACGCCGTTACGCAACCTCAGGTGGTTGAGAAAAAACTCGAACGCCAGGTCGTTCGCTGCAACCGCGCTGTCAAGCGCGATGGTTTTTCCTTCGGCTGACGCCGCCAACCAGTCGTTCGGATGGCGTTTGCGCATCCGCCTGCGGACCGCGCTGTCCGCCGGGAGTGTTATCTTTCCATGCGCCCCGGCGCCAATGCCGATGTAGTCGCCGAACGCCCAGTAGTTCAGGTTGTGCCGGCATTCGCTGCCCGGCAGGGCCCAGGCCGACACCTCGTAATTGCAAAAGCCGGCTTGCGACAATTCTCGAGCACACTCCTCCTGCATCTCCCAGGCCCGGTCCGGATCGGGAAGAACGGGCGGCCGCGCGTGAAACGCCGTGTTGGGCTCAAGCGTCAACTGGTAATGCGAAAGGTGTGATGACCCTGCCTCGAGCGCCTGGCGAACATCGTCCAGTGCACCCTCGGTCGTTTGCCCCGGCAGACCGAACATCAGGTCGATATTGAAGTTGCGGATCGTGGATTCGCGCAGTGACTCGATGGCGCCCAGTGCCTGCCGCCGATCGTGGATCCTGCCGATCGCCTGCAGGCAGCCATCGTCAAAAGTCTGGACACCCAGTGACACCCGGTTTACACCGGCATCGCCGTAAGCCGAAAAACTGTCATGCTCGATCGTGCCGGGATTTGCTTCCAGCGTGATCTCGGCGCCGGGCGCAATCGCGATCAATGCGCGAAACCCGCTCAGCATCCGCTCGATCTGCTCCGCCGGAAAAAGGCTGGGCGTGCCGCCGCCGATAAATACCGTCTGCACGCTGCGACCCCAAACCAGCGGCAACTCCTGTTCCAGGTCCCGAAGCAGGGCTTCGACGTAACGCTCTGCGGGAAGGTCCTGTTTCAACTCGTGAGAATTGAAATCGCAATAGGGACATTTCCGTACACACCAGGGCAGGTGAACATAGAGTGACAGGGGCGGCAGGGCCAGGCCGGCCGGATCAGGCGTCGTATTCATCGCGCAGCAGGCGCAGCAGTTCACGCAGTGCGCGCCCGCGGTGACTCATCGCATTTTTGACCTCGGCAGGCAGTTCCGCCGCGGTGCAACCTTTTTCCGGGATGAAAAAAACCGGGTCGTAACCGAAGCCGCCGGCACCCGAGGGTTGAGGGGCGATCCGCCCGTCCCAGCGTCCCACCGCGACGATCGGCGCCGGGTCCCCGGCGTTTCGCAACAGCGCCATCGCGCAGTAAAAGTGCGCACCGCGCGATTCGTCACCCGTGGCGTCAAGCGCCTCGAGCAGTTTGCGGTAATTGGCCTCGTCCCCTGCCCCGCCGGCGTAACGCGCCGAGTAGATTCCCGGAGCTCCGTTCAAGGCGTCAACGACCAGGCCGGAATCATCCGCCAGCGCCGGCCGGCACGTCAGGCGCGCCGCGTGACGGGCTTTGATCAGCGCGTTTTCCAGGAAACTCTGTCCGTCCTCGACAGCTTCCGGCACATCCCATTCGCTCTGCGGACGCACTTCCCACTCGAGGGGCCGCAGCAGTTCTGATATTTCGCGCAGCTTGCCTTTGTTTCCGCTGGCCAGCACCAGCACCCGCCCCCCGGCGTTCCGATCATTCATTCAAGGCACGCTCCTGGAATGCCATCAGGTCGCGAATTCCCGTTTCCGCCAGGCTGATCATCGCGTCCAGCTCGTCGCGGCGGAATGCATGGCCTTCCGCCGTGCCCTGGACCTCGATGAAAGCCCCGCCATCGTTCATCACAACGTTCATGTCCGTCTCTGCGGTGGAGTCTTCCGCGTAATCCAGGTCGAGCACGGGGGTAGCGCCCACGATGCCCACCGAGACAGCAGCGATTTGTCCGTGGACCGGGTCTTTCCTGATCATGCCCCTGGCCTGAAGCCAGCGGCAGGCGTCCACGAGGGCCACGTATGCCCCGGTGATGGAAGCAGTGCGCGTGCCGCCGTCGGCCTGGATCACGTCGCAATCGAGCGTGATCGTCCGTTCGCCCAGGGATGCCCGGTCGACGACGGCCCGCAGGGAACGCCCGATCAGGCGCTGGATTTCCAGCGTGCGCCCTCCCTGTTTGCCGCGCGCCGCCTCGCGCGCCATGCGCGAACCGGTGGAACGGGGCAACATGCCGTACTCGGCCGTCACCCAGCCTTCGCCCCGCCCCCTGAGGAAGGGCGGCACCCGCTCTTCGACCGAGGCGGTGCAAAGCACCTTCGTGTCACCACAGCAGATCAGCACAGAACCTTCTGCATGGCGCGTGTAATTACGCGTGATGACGGTTTTTCGCAGCTCGTCTGCTGCGCGGCCACTTGGTCTCATAGATCGGCATCCTGTTTTCACGCTACCATTGTGCCTATCCGCCGGGCCGGCAACAAACCCGGGTTTGAACCACGCCACGAGGAACGCGAGAAATGATTCGAAGCATGACGGGATTCGCCAGCGTCGAGCGAAGCTATGAATTCGGCCGCCTCACCTGGGAAGTCCGCTCGGTCAATCATCGCTATCTCGAGATCGGGTTCAGGGTGCCTGAGGAATTTCGCAGCCTGGAACCGGAAATTCGTCGAACGCTCGGAGAATACCTGAGCCGGGGAAAAGTTGATGCGAATCTGCGGTTTGCGCCTTCTGCCGAAGCCGCGGGTTCGCGGCTGGTTCTGAACACCAGCCTGCTGGACCGCCTGCTTGAACTGCACGCGGAGACCGCCCGCGCCGCAGCGCTGTCATCCTCGCCCGATCCGCAGGCACTGATGCGCTGGCCGGGCGTCATTGAAGAACAGGCGCCGGACGCCCAGCCGATGAAAGAAGCGGCACTGGAACTGCTCGCCGAGGCGGCCGCCGGCCTGCACGCGTCGCGCGGCCGGGAAGGCGAAGCCATGGCGCAGGCCATCCGGGACCGGCTCAGCGCTATTGAAAACCACGTCGATTCGGTTCGTAGCTGGCTTCCTGCAATACGCGAAGGGCTCCGGGAAAAGCTTTTGACGCGGATCGGTGAATTGAAGCAGCCCCTGGAACCCGGGCGCCTGGAGCAGGAGGTCGCTTTCCTGGCGCAGAAAATAGACGTCGACGAAGAACTCGACCGCCTGGCCGCTCACGTCAAGGAGGCCCGGCTGGTGCTGGAACGTGACGAGCCGGTCGGGCGGCGCCTCGATTTCCTGATGCAGGAATTCAACCGCGAGTCGAACACCCTGAGCTCCAAGTCCGTGGACCAGCGCACCACCCAGGTGGCCGTCGATTTGAAGGTGGCGATCGAACAGATGAGAGAACAGGTCCAGAACATTGAGTGAACCCGGCCTGTACGTGGTGGCCTCGCCTTCGGGCGGCGGAAAGTCCAGCCTGATACGCGCGCTGCTGGAACGCGATGACCGTGTGCGCTTGTCGGTATCCCACACCACGCGACCGCCGCGGCCCGGAGAGACGGACGGGGTGCACTACCATTTCGTCGACCGCCCTGCTTTCGATCGACTAGTTGAGAGCAATGCGTTTCTGGAACACGCCGAGGTGTTCGGCAATCGCTACGGAACGAGCCGTGACGGCGTCGAAAAACAGATGCGGGACGGGTTCGATGTGATGCTGGATATCGATTGGCAGGGCGCACGGCAGGTTCGCGCCGCCTTTCCTTCCTGCCGCGGGATTTTCATTCTTCCGCCCTCGATGAAAATCCTGCGCGATCGCCTGACGGGCCGGGGGCAGGACGAAACGGAAGTCATCGAGCGGCGCATGCGCGAAGCGCGCGCGGAGATATCCCACTGGCGCGAGTTCGATTTTCTGGTGATCAACGATATTTTTTCCGAAGCGCTCGAAGACCTCTGGAGCATTATTCGCCAGGGCAAAACTCATCGTTCCGGCCAGCAGGGTCGTGTACGTGAAATTCTGGCGGACTTTTTGGAAAGCGAGTAGAATGGTGCGTTCATCCCGGGAAATTAACCTCCCGCTAAGTGATTGTTTTTTATATTCCGGAATAAAATGATATGGCACGAATTACCGTAGAAGACTGTCTCAACAACATCGATAACCGCTTTGAAATGGTCCTGACGGCCACGAAGCGGGCGCGGCAGATCGCCAATGGCGCAGACCCGCTGGTGGAAGAGGAAAATGATAAACCGACCGTGATCGCGCTCCGCGAAATTGCGGACGGCCTCGTGACTCCCGAGCAGGTCGACGTGATGCAGGCCGAACTCGAAGCGGCTGAAGCATTTGAAGAGCCGATCGAGGACGACGACTTCGCACCCTGATTACCGAGGCTGACCGACAGGCTGATTCCGGAGACTCCACGATGCAGGAAAAGCGCGGATACCCGGAAGCCGTACTGGAATTGAAGAGCCTGCTCGAGTCCTACCTCGAACCCGACAAGATCGCCCTGGTCCTCAGGGCGTTTGAAGCTGCCGAAAAAGCACATCAAGGACAGGTCCGCAAGACCGGGGATGCCTACATCTTTCACCCGGTCGCCGTGGCGCGCATCCTGGCCGTGCTGCGCATGGACCACGAGAGCATCGTGGCCGCCCTGCTTCATGACACCATCGAAGACACCCCGCTGAGCTGGACCGATATCGAACGCGATTTCGGCCGTGTCGTCGCGGACCTGGTCGAGGGCGTCACCAAGCTGGACAAAATGAAGTTCCGCACCCGCGGCGAGGCGGACGCCGAGAGTTTCCGCAAGCTGATGCTGGCGATGACCCAGGACCTTCGCGTGGTGTTCATCAAGCTGGCGGACCGCCTGCACAACATGCGCACGCTCGGCTGCATGTCGGTCGACTCCCGGCGCCGGATCGCGCGTGAAACGCTGGACATTTACGCACCGATCGCGGACCGGCTGGGTATGAACAGCCTGCAGCACGAGCTTGAAGATCTCGGTTTTCGCCACCTCTTCCCCTGGCGCTATGAAACCATCGCGGAACACCTGGAAACCAATGCCGGCAACCGCAAAGAGGTCGTCGAGACGATCCTCGCGACGCTGCGCGAAAAGATGGCGAAAACCGGCATCGACTGCCGTATCAGCGGGCGGCAAATCGCGCCTTACAGCATCTACAAGCGAATGCGCCGCCGGGATCAGTCCTTCAACGAACTGACCAATTTCTACGCCTTTCGCATCATCACCGGCAGCGAAGCTCACTGCTACATGGCGCTGGGCGTGGCGCACAGCCTTTTCCAGCCGAGGCCGGGAAGCTTCAAGGATTACATCGCGCTGCCCAAGGCCAATGGTTACCAATCGCTGCACACCATGCTGAACAGCCCTTACGAGATGCCCATACAGATCCAGATACGGACCGAGGAAATGGACCTGATGGCCCAGCTCGGAGCGGCGGCCCACTGGCACCGCAAAGAGATCGATGCGAGCGAGGGCGGTCTGGTCGGCAGTGCGGAGGTTCGCGCGCGGGAATGGCTGATGCGGTTGATGGACGTTCAGCGGCACACCGGCGATTCACTCGAGTTCCTTGACCACGCCAAGGCGGACCTGTTCCCGGACGAAATTTTCGTTTTCACGCCCAAAGGCAAGATCATCGACCTGAAAAAGAATTCGACCGCGCTGGATTTTGCCTATTCGATCCATACGGATATCGGCAACCACACGGCGTCGGTCCTGGTCGACGGCCTCGAAGCGCCCCTGTCTACACGTCTCGAAAACGGCCAGACCGTGGAGATCATCACCGACCCCGATGCGCAGCCCCGGACCGAGTGGCTCGAATTCACCGCGACCGCCCGCGCGCGCTCCGCCATTCGCCATTATCTCAAGAGCCTGGGCCAGGAAGACACGATTGCGCTCGGTTTCCGTCTGCTGGACAAGGCGCTGCAGGCGCGCGGCAGCTCGATCGAAAAAATTTCCGAGCGACGGTGGAAGCGGTACCTCAAGAAAAACAACTACGAGGACCAGGACGACCTGTACCGTGACCTGGCGCTCGGGCGCACCCTGGCCAAGATCGTTGCGGCGAAACTGGCGCCGCTGGCAGGGCTGATCACGGGCAGCCGGGGCGATGACGAAGCGCTCACCGTCTCGGGCACAGAAGGCAACGCGCTCAGTTTCGGCGCCTGCTGCTCACCGGTCCCGGGCGACAACATCATGGCCTACGTTTCAGCCGATCACGGGCTGGTGGTGCACCGCGTGACCTGCGCCAACGTGCGCGAATTCCGCAAACATCCCGACCGCTGCGTGCGCGTGAACTGGGCGCCGATCACCGATGGCCCGTTCCCGGTTACCCTGCGCGTCGAAGCGCGCAATGCCCCCGGCGTGCTGGCCAGCATTTCAACCAGCATCGGCCGGGCCAAGAGCAACATCGAGACCGTTGCCCAGCCCGAGTCGAACCCGGAAGTGTCCACCCTGATCTTCACGATCAGCGTCAACGATCGCGATCACATGGCGAACGTGCTGCGGCGCCTGAGACGAAATACCGACGTGCTGCGCGTGCACCGCGTGATTTGACGAGTCACAGGAAGCAGAATGAAGAAAGATATCATCAGCACCAACCACGCACCTGCCGCGGTAGGCCCGTATTCGCAGGCCGTTCGGCACGGCGACATCGTTTTCCTGTCGGGGCAGATCCCGCTGGACCCCGAGACCATGAAGCTGGTCGAAGGCGGTATCGAAGACCAGGCCCACCGCGTATTCCAGAACCTTCGGGCCGTCTGCAAGGCGGCCGGTTCGAGTCTCGACGGCGTCGTCAAGCTGAACCTTTTCCTGACCGACATGGGAAACTTCGCGGCCGTCAACGAAGTCATGAAACAGTATTTCAGCGAACCCTACCCCGCGCGGGCCGCGGTCGGCGTGGCCGCGCTGCCGCTGGGTGCGGAGGTGGAGGCGGAAGCGGTTCTTGGACTCTGAGCTTCGCTCCTTACAGGGCGTAGGCCCGAAACTGGAAGAAACCCTCGCGCGACTGGGCATCCATACCGCGCAGGACCTGCTGTTCCACCTGCCTTTGCGTTACGAGGACCGCACGCGGGTTCACCCCATCGGTTCCCTGTACCCGGGCGCGACGGTCCAGGTGGAAGGCGAAGTCGAACACTCCGCGATCGTGCGGGGCCGCCGCGCGATGCTCGTGGTCGTCATCTCCGACGGCACCGGGCTGGTCACGCTGCGTTTTTTTCATTTCCGCGCCGCCCAGAAACACCAGCTTTCGCGGGGCACGCGACTGCGCTGCTTCGGCGAGGTTCGCGGCGGATTCAAAGGCCTGGAAATGATCCACCCGAGCTACCGGCGTATCCTGACAAAGGAAGACGAGGAGCTCAGTGACCGGCTCACCCCGGTATACCCATCCACCGAAAAACTGGGCCAGGCAAACTGGCTGAAGCTTACCGGCCAGGCGCTCGACCGCCTGGAAAACGGGCAACTCCAGCTGGATGAACTGCTACCACCGGGGCTTTCCGGCGACATGCGGCTGCCGTCGCTTGCCGGCTCGATCAGGTATATTCACCGCCCACCCTCCGGCGCCGACGTGGAAGCACTGGTCGAACGCCGGCACCCGGCACAGCAGCGCCTGGCGATGGAAGAACTGCTGGCGCACAACCTGAGCATGCAACAGCTCCACCGGCGCCAGCGGCGCTTCAGTGCGTATGCAATGAACGAGAACTCCGGCCTCGAAGAGGAGTTTCTTCAACGCCTGCCGTTCACTTTGACCGCCGCGCAGCAGCGGGTCACCGGGGAGATACACCACGACCTGGCACGCTCCTTTCCTATGCAGCGACTCCTGCAGGGCGATGTCGGCTCGGGAAAAACCGTGGTCGCCGCGCTGGCGGCGCTGCGCGCTATCGGAAACGGTACGCAGGCCGCGCTGATGGCGCCGACCGAGTTGCTTGCCGAGCAGCACTTGAGAAGCTTCAGCGCCTGGCTGGAACCGCTCGGCATCGAACCGGTATGGCTCAGCAGCAAGGTAACCGGCCGAAGGCGCCGTGAAGCGCTTCAGGCCATTGCCTCGGGCGCGCCGCTGGCCATCGGCACCCACGCGCTCATGCAGGAGGGTGTCGACTTCAAACGACTGGGGCTGGCCATCGTCGACGAGCAGCACCGCTTCGGCGTGCATCAGCGCCTGGCCCTGATGGACAAG
>JAZBPJ010000176.1:0-10000 GCA_036351575.1 Lysobacterales bacterium
CTTCGCCGGCAGGTCGAAAGGCAGGCGCAGCTGCTCCAGCCCGAGGCGGATCAGCAGCAGGCGCAGTTCCTGCTGCAGCAGCGGGTAAAGCTGCCGCGTCAGGCTTGCATGGTGTGAACTGAATTCGCTGATATCGACCGGCTCGCCCTCGGTCTGCTGGTAGATGGCCTCGATGCCGACGTTGGCCACGAAATGCGGCGCTTCCTTGTCCTCCTTCGACCCGCCCTCGCAGCTCAGCTTGGCGCTGACCTGGTAGGCGGGCAGTTCTTCACCGCTGTCCGTCTTCATCGGCCGCGGCGCCAGCTTGAGCTCCACGCGGGCCTCGCGCGTGCCGGCATTCTTCACGGCGGACAGCAGGCGGCCCTCGAGGAGGGAGACCTGGACGTGCTGCAGAAAGAACTGGTCGAGTAGGTTCATGCCGTTAACGTGCTTTCAAAGCCAGGCAAAATCAACCCCTTTCACCGAAGAGCACGGGAGCGAAGCAGACTGACGCTCGAATGCCAAGCGGTCTCGGCGCCACGTGTCCCACGAGGAGATGTATGAGCACAGGGAAGTGCGAATCCAAGCGATACAGGGATGTACGCCTTGCGCGAGCGTTCTTCGAGTGGGATTGGTGGTGTCGAGACCAGCGAACTCTTGCGTAAATGCCCAGCAGTCTCGGCCCCGGAAGCATGGGGCGGAAATCTGCCATTCAGGTGATCAGCCCCGTATCGGCCGCCAGCCAGAAATACCAGCTGGCCGCGGAACGGTAAGGCGCCAGGTGCCCGGTGGCCTCGAGCACGGCCTCCGGGTCCGGCAGGCCGTCCATCGCGTAAACGTACTGCACGCCCTTCTGGATGCCGAGGTCGGTCGCCGGCATCACGTCCGGCCGGCCCAGGTTGAATATCAGGTACATCTGCGCCGTCCAGGGGCCGACGCCGCGGACCCGGCACAGGTTTTCGACGACTTCCTTGTCACTCATGCGCGCCATGCGCCGCGCCGAAGCGAGGGAGCCGTCCTGCGCTTTTTGCGCCAGGTCGAGGATTGCGAGCGCCTTGTTCCGCGACAGCCCGGCGCCGCGCAGCGCATCGAACGCCAGCCGGTGCGCCTGCGACGGGTCGGGGACACCGCCGCTGAACAGGTCGCGAAAACGCCGGTTGATGGTTGCCGCCGCCTTGCCCGAAAGCTGCTGGTAGATAATCGCCGTCGACAGTGCGTCGAACAGGCCCGCGTCCTTTGAAACGCGCAGTTTCAGCGGGCCGCAGTCGCCGATGAATTGCCGCATGCGCGGGCAGCGGCGCCGCAGGTGTTCGACGGCCGCGCGCCGGTTATAGCGCAGCCGGCTCATTCCCCGGTTTCGATTTCCTGCAGGAAATAATCCATTCGGCGCGTCATGTTGTCATGGCGGTACCGAGGAATGCGGTAGGCCCAGCCCTCGACGCGCCGGTTGACGGCCCCGGCACGCTCAGCCGTTTCCGGACTGTTCCCGGCGCCGCCGATCGCCGTCGTGTACAACCCGGCCTCGAGGCGCATCCAGAACGCCGGATCGGCCTCCTCACTTTCTCCGGGAACCTCCACCAGGCGGGCCTCCAGGTCGAGCCCGTCGGCCGTGACCACGCGGTAACGGGTCTCGGAGGACCATTCGATATCATCCGCGGGCGCCACCGCGTCGAACTCCAGCGCCGACAGGCCGCCCGCCAGCGCGTTGACCGTCCAGGCGGACTTCGGCTCGAAACCGTCCGGCACGGCCTGCAGTTCGAAATTCTCGTCATCGGCGGATATTTTTTTCATGACAACCGATTCGCCGTCCGGATGATGAACCGAGACCTCCACGACCTCGCTCTCCGGAACATCGATGATTTCGCGCTCCAGCCAGCCCACGGTTTCCCGCGGCAGATCCAGTTCGCTGTCGATCAGCACGCTCTGCGTCGCCCCTTCCAGGCGGGCGTACTGGCCGTCGCGCCCCTGGGCGCGGTTGCCCGAGATCACCGCCGGCAGGCCGGTGGATTCGGCAAAGGAGATCAGCACGCCGGACGTCTCCGGCGAGCCGGGGTCCTCGACGCCAAGCCGTTCGAAATACTTCGGGTTCGAAGTCTTCTCTTCGATGACCCGCGCACTCGCCAGCGTGGACAGCAGCTGCTGTACCTGCGGCCAGTCGGCGCGGTAAGCGGACGCTTCTTCGACGATCCAGCGATCCGCCTCGCGCCGCACCGTCGCCACGGCTTCGCCCTCCGCGCTGATGCGCAGCCAGTCGATTTCGTTGACCTGCTCTTCGAGGCCGGGCAGCAGCAGGTCGGGCTCGAAACCGATCTCGCGGGCCGTATTGCGGGGCACGAGAAAAGCAACGATCGCCGCGATCGCCGTCACGGCCGCCAGCCAGGCGAAGTGTTTCCTGCTCATGTAACGGGCTCCTTTTCAGCCGGCACCGCCTGCATGCGTCTGCGCCGAATGGCGTACACGATCGCCACGACCATCACGGCGGCCGGCAGCAGCACGATATTGATCAGCTTGATCTGCGTATCCAGGCGGTCGATGTCGCGGCGCAAGTCGTGCTGCACCTGCCGCAGTTCACGCCTGATCTCGAGACGGCGGTCCACGAAGCGCTGGATTTCTTCCTGCTGCTCGGGCGTGATGACCATCAGGTCGCCCTCACCCTTGGCCGCCTGCAGTTCGGTCAGGCGACGCTCGGTCTCGTCCAGCTCCGCCTGCAGGCGTTCCTCGGTGACCCGGTAGGACTGCTCGGCGGCCACGCGGATTTCCTCGACCCGGTCGAACGGGCGCGCCGAGGTCGCGCGGGTCCGGACACTGATCAGGTCGCGGTTGCCCATCATGTGGTCGACGGCGTTGACCGCCAGGTTGCCGTTGTCTGCAAAGGCCGTCGCGCCGAAAAGAGGCTGCACCTGGACCCACATGCGATCGGTCAGCAGGTCGGTATCCGCGAACAGCAGGACGTTGATGCCCTGTTCTCCCGCGTCCTCGAGGTGCTGACCGCTGCTTTCTTCCGGCGCCGGCATCGACGCGGAAGCCGGGCCGGTCACGCGGGCCGCCAGCACGTACTCCCGGCCGGTGGGGTTGAAGCCGGTCAGCAGGTCGCCGGGGTTGGCCAGGAAGCGCATGCGCGAGGATTCCATCGGCGCCGCGTTTTCGCTGGTCCAGACCAGCGGTTCAAATGCGGTTGCAGCGCCTTCCACGGGGTCCAGCCAGCCGGTGGACGAGAAGTTGACGACTTCCAGGTCGCCGCTGACGATGTCCTCGCCGTTCATGCCCTCGGCGCTGACCGACAGGATTCCGATATGCCGGTTGGCGCCGCTGCCGACACCGAAGCGCAGGTCGCCCACGATACGGGACGGGTCATAAGCCACGCCCCAGGCTTCCAGCAGTGAACCCAGCGCAGACGGACTGCCCATCTGCATCTGTCCCATCGGGTCGTTGGGGTCGCCGCGGTCGGACTCGGCAAAGGGATCGATAAACGCCACCAGGCTGCCGCCGCCAAGCACGAACTGCTCGATCGCGTAGAGCGCGGCATCGCTCAGCCCGCGCGGGTGCACAAGCAGCAGCACGTCGATGTCCTCAGGCAGTTCGTTCGCGGCCGGGTCGATGGTGCGGATGTCGAACAGCTGGTTCAGCTGCTGCTGCACCACCCAGGGCTCGCTCATGCCCGCCGCCGGGTCGTACCCGCCGCCCAGGCGCAGGGGAGACATGACGCCGAGCACTTTCTTTTCCGGGTTGCCAAGCGATGAAACCATTTTCGCCAGGTCATATTCCAGGAACTTTTCCTTCGAGGGCTGCAGGAACGGCATGACCTGCAGGTCGTCCAGCGAGTTGCTGGCGGCGATGCCGAAGTACAGCGTATCGCCGGCCGTGTTGATCGGCGCGGCCTGCAGGCCGAAGGCCGCGGCCTCGTCCTCTTCCTCGGAGAACGGCTCGGGATCGACCCGTTTCACGCTGACCATGCCGTCGCTGCGGCTGACGAACTCTTCGAGCAGCTCGTCGACGCGCCTGGCGTAGGCGCGCAGCGCCGGGATTTCACGGCTGGCTGCCTGCGAAAAGTACAGGTACAGCGTCACCGGTTCTTCGAGGTTTTCAAGGATCCGGACCGTGCCTTCGCTGAGCGTGAACAGGCGGTTTTCGGTCAGGTCGAAGCGATAACCCTTGAGCAGGCTGCTCGAGATCATCGTGACGGCGACGAACAGCACGGCCAGCAGGGCCAGAGAAGCGAGCGAGTACAGGGAATGTTTTTTCATGGCTGCCTCCTCAGTCCGCCTTCCGCAGTTCCAGGACGATGGTGTTGGCCACCAGCCAGAAACCGATGACCAGCGCGAAGTAAACCAGGTCGCGCAGGTCGATCACCCCGCGGGAAATGGTCGAAAAATGGGCCAGGAAGCTGAAGCCGGCAATGGCGTCCAGCAGTGACTGCGGCGCCCAGGCGGAAAACAGGTCCATGACCATGGGCAAGCCGCTCAGCAGGAACGCGAAACAGACGACGACCGCGAGAATGAAGGCGACCACCTGGTTGCGCGTCAGCGCGGACATGCAGGCGCCGATCGCCAGGAATCCGCCCGCCATCAGCCAGCTGCCGATGTAACCGGCCACGATCACGCCGTTGTCCGGGTCTCCTAGGTAGTTGACCGTCAGCCACACCGGAAACGTCAGCAGCAGCGCGGCGCCGATGAACAGCCAGGCCGCCAGGAACTTGCCCGCGACGGCCTGCCCGGTGGTCAGCGGCAGGGTCAGCAGCAGTTCGACCGTGCCCGAACGCCGTTCCTCCGCCCACAGCCGCATCGCGATGGCCGGCACCAGGAACAGGTACAGCCAGGGGTGGAACTGGAAGAAGGGATCCAGGTCGGAGCTGCCCCGCTCGTAAAAATTGCCGATGTAGAAGGTGAACACGCCGGACATGACCAGGAAGATCACGATGAAAACCCAGGCGACCGGCGTGGAGAAGTAGCCCGCCAGTTCGCGGCGCATGACGTTGAGCACGGCGTTCATCGCAGCACCTCCTCCTTCGTGACCTGGCGAAAGACCTCGTCGAGGCGGCCGGCCTCGAGCCGCAGCTCGCTGACCGACCAGCCGTGTTCACGGATCGTGTCCGTGATCACTTCCAGCAGGTGTTCTCCGGGCCGCGGGAAGACGGTCAGCTCACCCTCGCGCAGCTCGACCTTGCGCGACTGCGGCAGTTCACTCAGCGTGCTGGCCACGCGCTCCGGTTCCTCGACCACCAGCGTAACGGCGTCGTGGTAGCGCGAGCGGGCGATCAGCCCGTCGGGCGAATCGTCAACCAGCAGGCGCCCGTCGGAGATGATCATCGCCCGGTTGCACAGGGCATGCACCTCTTCGAGGATATGCGTGGAGATAATGATGATCTTGTCGCTGGACATGTCGCGGATCAGTTCGCGCACCTCGTGCTTCTGGTTCGGGTCCAGTCCGTCGGTGGGCTCGTCGAGGATCAGCACCCGCGGGTCGTGCAGGATGGCCTGGGCCAGCCCGACACGGCGCTTGAATCCCTTGGAAAGCGTCTCGACGGGCTGTTCGGGGACACCGTGCAGGTTGAGCCGCTCGATCGCCGCGCCGGCCGCCTGCACCGCGTCATGCCCGGTAAACCCGCGGGCGCGGGCGACGAATTCGAGAAAGCGCCTGACGGTCATTTCGCCGTAGGCCGGCGCACCCTCGGGCAGGTACCCCATGCAGCGCCGGGCAGCCAGCGAATCCTCGACGATATCGTGCCCGTTGACCCGGGCCGTGCCGGACGTCGGCGCCAGGAAGCCGGTCAGCATTTTCATCGTCGTGGATTTCCCGGCTCCGTTCGGCCCGAGAAAGCCGAGGACTTCGCCGGCGCCTACATCAAAACTCAGTTGATCGACTGCGACGAGCCGGCCGTAGCGTTTGCTAAGCGATCTCGCCTCGATACTCAATTCGCTCATGAGTACTCCCACACAATGAAACTGAAAAAATTTTCGGGTCGTGAAGCTCCGATTTCAAGCCCGTCCTTCCACCATTCATGATTTGACGTTATCTTGGCTGTCTGTTCCACCCTTTTGACGGCAAAACGTGACCCCCAGCAGCACACCGATCCTGACCGAACTCGACCATTTTCCCGACGGCCTGCTGGAACGGGAAGCAGACTCGCTGCACCGGCAATTGCCCGGACCCACGCTGATTCACCTGCGCGGCCGCCTCGAGCGGCCGCTGGTCGTCAGCGTGCTGCAGCACGGCAACGAGACCACCGGCTGGGAGGCCGTGCGCCGCCTGATGAAAAGCCATTACGACCGCGATGAACTGCCCCGCTCCCTGGTCATTTTTATCGGCAACCCCGTGGCCGCCGCCCACCGCCTGCGCCGCCTCGACGATCAGCCGGATTTCAACCGCTGCTGGCCGGGCGGCGTTGAACCAGACAACGCCTATACGCGATTGTTCCGCAAAATCCACGACCGCTTTCTCGAGCTGCGGCCGCTGGCCTGCATCGATATCCACAACAATACCGGGCTCAACCCGCACTACGCCGCCGTGAACCGGATTCGCTCGGACTACCTGAGGCTGGCCTCGCTGTTTTCGTCAAAGGTAACTTATTTCACGGTTCCGCTGGGTACGCTTTCACACTCGATGTCTGAATTCTGTCCGTCACTGACGCTGGAATGCGGCCAGGCCGGGGAAGTTCACGGTACCGACCACAGTATGGCATTCCTGGAGACCTGTCTTCACCTGGAAAAGATTTCCCTGGAGCCGCCGGACCCGGACGCGGTGCACCTGTTCCACATGGTGGCCACGGTCAACGTCGATTCGGACGTCCTGTTTGGCTTTGGAAAGCTGCCGCTGGACGTCGCGTTCAAGGAAGACCTGGACCTGTACAACTTCAAAGAGCTTCCTCCCGGCACCTCCTGGGGCGTGATCAACAAGCCGGAAAACCCGCCCCTGCTGGCCCGGGACAACGAAGGCAATGACATCACGGAGCGGTTCTTCTCGTTCGAAGACGGCGAGATCCGAACCCGCAGTGAAGTCATGCCGTCGATGCTTTCGCTCGACCGCCGCGTGATAAATCAGGATTGCCTGTGCTACCTGATGGAACGGATTCACTTCGAGGACAACGAAGAAGTCACCACGATCGATCCGCTGCCTGAGGGCATCGAGCGCTCGGACCGGCCCGGCAGCTGACACGGCGGGTTACAACCGAACGGGGATTATCAACCCTGACTAATGTCACTGTTGAACGCGGCCCGCCTGCGCGAAGATACGCAGCAGGAAAACCCGAGGTTTGAGCGAATGAGCATGTGGACCGCCATTGTACTGATCGTCATCGCCGCCATGGCCAGCGAGGCCTACCGTCATCATGTAAAAGCGCGCAGCGCAGCACCCCGCCAGGAAGAACTGGACGAATTGAAGCGAAAAATCGATGCGCTGAATACCGAGCTTCGGGAACGCGTCGAAACGCTGGAACGCATCGTCACCGACGATAAAGTCGACCTCAAGCGGAAGTTCGAGAAACTGTAGCCGTCAACCCCGGCTCAAAAAATGCGAAAGCGGGCCTTGCGCCCGCTTTTTTGTTTGTTTGCGATCAGCCCGAACCCCGCACCCGTATCCCGGAAGGTGGCCGAGGACAGGGAAGGCTGGTGAAACATGCGGCTCAGATCAGGCCCAGCTCCAGCGCTTTCAGCACCGCGCGGGTGCGGTCGCGCACGCCCATCTTCGAGAGAATATTGGACACGTGGTTCTTGACCGTGCCCTCGGCCACGTCCAGCGAATTGGCGATTTCCTTGTTGCTGTAGCCGCCCGCCATCAGCCGCAGGATCTCCGTCTCCCGGTCGGTCAGCGGATCCGGCTGCTCCAGGCTGGAAAACTCGTTGTGCATGTGCTCGAGCCCCTTGAGCAGCCGCTGCGTGATCGCCGGCTTGACGATCGATTCCCCGGCCGCCACTTTCTTGACCGCGTTGACCAGGTCCGCCAGGGCCACGTCCTTGAGCAGGTAGCCCCGCGCGCCGTAGCGGATACCCGCCAGCACGAGTTCATCGTCATCGAACGTCGTCAGGATGATCGTGGGCGGCAGCGCATCGCGCTCCGACAGCTCCTTCAGCACGTCCATGCCCGATTTGCCCGGCATGCGCATGTCCAGCAGGACCACGTCGGGATTCACCTCGGGGATCATCTCGATCGCCTCCGACCCGTCGGCCGCCTCGGCGATGACCTCTATTTCGTCGGACAGCTCCAGCAGGCTGCGCACGCCCTTGCGCACCAGGTTCTGGTCGTCCACCAGCATTACGTTGATCATGTTTTCGCCTTTTTCGCCTGCAGCCAGGCGCTATGTCGTGTTTTCCAGTCCAACCCAGGCGCGCAAGCGGAAACCCGCACCCGGCCTGGAATCGATTTCCAGTCCTCCGCCGAGCGAATTCAGCCGCTCGGACATGCCCTTGAGGCCGTTGCCGGGCTCGACTTTTTTCACGCCCTGCCCGTCGTCGCGCGCGCTCAGTGTAACCGAATCGCCGGCCTGCTCCAGGCTGATCCAAAGGTTGTCGGCACGCGCGTGGCGCACGCTGTTGGTGATGACTTCCTGGGCGCAGCGCAGCATCACCTGCGCCCGCACCGGGTCGAGCCGGGCGACTTCCAGGGGAAGGTCCAGGTGGATGCGCGGTTCCGGCATGCCGTCGACCAGGGTTTGCAGCGCGGCAGAGACATCGACCCGGTCGTCGAGGCGCATCTCGCTGACGGCCTCGCGCACGTCCGCCAGCAGCAGCTTGGCCAGGGAATGGGCCTGCTGGACGTGTTCCAGCGCCTTGCCCTCGACCAGGTGTGTCGCAACTTCCAGGTTCAGCGTCAGGGCCGTCAGGTGATGTCCGACCAGGTCGTGGAGCTCACGCGCGATACGCACCCGCTCGGCGATGCGTGTATTGTCCGCCAGCAGGGCTTGAGTGGCCCTCAGCTCCGAGTTGACCTTGCGCAGCTGGTCGCGGGCCTCGTTCTGGCGCAGCGCGACGAAGCCGCTCATGAAGGCAAACAGCGAAACCGCCAGGAACAGGCCGCCGGTGACCGCGGCGTCGCCGAATTCGATCTCGGAAATGTTATTGAGCACCAGGACCAGCAGCACGTTCTGCCCCAGCAGCCAGACGACCGCCCAGGTGGTGGGCAGCATCCACGGCAGCAGGCCGCCGACGATCAGCAGCAGGATGCCGCCGAGCGCGGTCTGGGACATCATGCTGACGCCGAGCGCCGCCACGGTCAGGATCGAGACGGTCACCAGGCGATGCACCATGCTGGTTCGCACCGGCAGCTCGCGCACCTGGTTCCAGTAAGTGAAGCCGAACACCAGGTGCAGAATCCACCAGCCCAGGTACTGGTCGGAACCCAGCGGCTCGGTGTACCAGGAATACATCAGCAGCAGCGGGATGGCTGCGCAGAACCAGGCGAACAGCCCGGCGTAGCGCAGCAGCTCGATCGGCCGATATTTTTCGTCGATGACGCTCATGCCCCGCCAGAATCACTGCCGCTAATTTGGATAGGCTAATATTACCCCAGCCGGAAACGGCGAAAACATCTCATTAGTCATGCAAACCGTCCACGACAACCATGGCCGCTGATGTACTCAGAGTCCGGGATTGCGATGAAACCGCGCTGCGCGGCCTGCTGGAGCGCTTTGGCCTCGAGCTCCGGTGCCTGCGCGGCGATACCGTCATTCCCGGCTCGTACTGGGGAGAGGCGGAAGCCGGGCTGATCGAAAACCGGGTCATCGTGCGGCCGGACACCCCGGTCCACTCGCTGCTGCACGAGGCCTGCCACTGCATCTGCATGGACCCGGAGCGGCGCTGCGAACTGAATACCGACGCGGGTGGGGACCACGACGAAGAAAACGCGGTCTGTTACCTGCAGATCGTGCTGGCGGATGAAATCACCGGCATGGGCAGCGATCGCATGATGCAGGACATGGATACCTGGGGTTACACCTTTCGGCTGGGTTCGGCCCGGGCCTGGTTCGAGCGGGACGCCGATGACGCCCGGCAGTGGCTCTTGACGAACGGCCTGCTGACGGCTGCAGGCC